>DAITPJ010000039.1:0-18323 GCA_036833635.1 Terrimesophilobacter sp. | reverse complement strand
GCCGTCGGCCCACTCGGTACGAGCCTCGGCCCGTTGCCCGCCGTGCCCATCCTGGGAGCCCTGCCCACCGGCGACCTCGCGTTCGGATTCCTCGGGCTCCTTGTGCCCGTCGTCGCAGGGTTCCTCGTCGGCGTCGCCGTGCGCCCCGCTGTGCTGCGTGGAGTCGTCGACCGGTCCCCGTTGGTCGCCCTCGTGTCGACGGGGGTGGTCATCGGGCTCGCGGGAGGGCTGATCCTCGCCCTCCTCGCCTGGGCGTCCGGTGGCGCAGCCGGGCCGGGCCGGCTTGCGGCAGTCGGACCCGACGCCGCCATCGTCGGTCTCTTCGCGGCCCTCGAACTCGGTGTGCCCGCGGTCATCGGGCTCGTCGCCGGACGGCCGCCGCGGGGGAGCTGACGCGCGCCGGCGCACCGGGCCGCCGCACTGCATCGCGGCAATAAGCTGAAGGCATGCTTTCCCTCGTCGTCCTCATCTCGGGCGGCGGATCGAACCTGCGGGCGCTCCTCGACGCGACGCAGCAGGCCGGGTTCCCCGCCAGGGTCGTCGCCGTCGGTGGCGACCTGGCCGCGCAGGGGTTCGCACACGCGGAGGACTTCGGCATCCCAACCTTCACGGTGGCCTGGTCCGACTACCCCGACCGTGAGCGCTGGGGAGACGCCCTTCTCGAGCGGCTCGAGGCGCTCGCGCCGGATCTCGTCATCCTGAGCGGATTCATGCGCCTGCTCCCTCCCCGCGTCGTCTCGGCACTGGGACGCAGGGTACTCAACACGCATCCCGCGTACCTTCCCGCATTCCCAGGCGCTCACGCCGTGCGTGACGCGCTCACGGCCGGCGTCACGCAGACCGGGGCGAGCGTCATCCTCGTCGACGATGGCATCGACAGCGGGCCAGTCATCGCGCAGGAGGTTGTGGCGATCCTTCCCGGCGACACCGAGGAGACCCTGCACGAGCGCATCAAGCTCGTCGAGAGGCGACTCCTCGCCCAGACCGTCCTCGACATCGCCCACGGCAGCCTCGACCTTCAGGAGCTCACATGACCGCCCCCATGCCGCGCGACGTCATTCGGATGCGCCGCGCACTCGTCTCCGTGAGCGACAAGGCGGGACTGCTCGACCTCGCCTCCGCCCTCGTCGGAGCCGGTGTCGAGATCGTCTCCACGGGCTCGACCGCGAAGCTCATCGCCGAAGCCGGACATCCGGTCACCGAGGTGAGCGCCGTCACCGGCTTCCCCGAGTCGCTCGACGGGCGGGTCAAGACCCTCCACCCTGCCGTGCACGCCGGCATCCTCGCCGACCTGCGCCTCGACTCCCACGCGGCCGAGCTCGCCGAGCTCGGGATCGCCCCCTTCGAACTCGTCGTCGTCAACCTCTACCCGTTCGTCGAGACCGTCGCGAGCGGCGCGGCACCGGATGCGGTTATCGAGCAGATCGACATCGGCGGTCCCGCGATGGTGCGTTCGGCCGCGAAGAACCACGCGAACGTGGCCGTCGTCGTCTCCCCAGCCGACTATCCCTCGATCATCAAATCGCTCGCCGTCGGCGGCACGACCCTCGCCCAGCGGGAACGGCTCGCGGGCGAGGCGTTCGCCCACACGGCGGCGTACGACGCCGCGGTCGCGGCCTGGTTCCAGGACACGCTCGGCGTGCGCGCTCAGAGGCCGCGCGCGGGCGACCTCGCATTGACGTACGGCCAGCCGACCGCGCTGCGTTACGGCGAGAATGCGCACCAGGAGGCCACGCTCTACCGCTCAGAGCGCGGCACGGGGCTTGCGCAGGCCCAGCAGCTCGGCGGCAAGGAGATGTCCTACAACAACTACGTCGATGCGGACGCCGCCGTGCGCGCGGCTTTCGACCATGAACGTCCCGCCGTCGCGATCGTCAAGCACGCGAATCCGTGCGGCATCGCCGTCGCCGACACGATCGCCGCTGCCCACCGACTCGCCCACGAGTGCGATCCTGTGTCCGCCTACGGAGGGGTCATCGCGGCCAACGGCACGATCGACGCCGCCGCCGCAGAGTCGTTCAAGGACATCTTCACGGAGGTAGTCGTGGCGCCCGGCTTCACCGATGACGCTCTCGAGCTCCTGACTGCGAAGAAGAACCTGCGGATCCTGAAGCTGCCGATGGGTTTCCGACGCGAAGAGCGAGAGCTGCGCCAGGTCTCCGGCGGGCTGCTCGTGCAGCAGCCGGACGTCCGCTTCGCCGCGTTCGACGAATGGAAGCTCGTATCGGGGGAGGCTGCGGATGACGCCACCCGGTCGGATCTGGAGTTCGCCTGGCGCGCGGTGCGCTCCGTGAAGTCGAACGCGATCCTCCTCGCACACGGAGGGGCATCGGTCGGGGTCGGCATGGGGCAGGTGAACAGGGTCGACTCCTGCCGCCTCGCGGTGGAGCGGGCTGGCGCGCGCGCTCGGGGCAGCGTAGCGGCATCCGATGCGTTCTTCCCGTTCGCCGACGGTCTCCGGATCCTCCTTCACGCGGGTGTACGCGCCGTCGTGCAGCCCGGAGGTTCGATCCGCGACGACGAGGTCATTGCGGCGGCGAATGAGGCGGGCGTCACGATGTACCTCACGGGCGAGAGGCACTTCTTCCACTGAGCCGGGTCGGGTTGCCGGTCCGGGCCGCTCGCCGGCCGCGTCCCCGAGCGGCGCCTCAATCCAATAGTCTCGCACCATGACTTCTTCATCCGGCGCGCCCGCCATGATCCGACGGGTCGCCGGTTCGCTCGTGGCCGCCCTCGCCGCAGCCGTCGTCGCCCACGTCGCGACGGTGCTCGTCTTCTTCGCGGCGAGCGGAGCGGATGCGACCTCCTTCGGCCAGCTGAGCGACTTCTTCGTGCCGTCCTCCCTGCTGCTCTTCCTGCTCCTCGCGGTCATCGCCGGATTCGACGGGCTCCGTCGCTGGTACGTCACGATTCCGCTCGCGATTCTCGCGGCTCTCCTCGCCGCGCTGTTCGGCAGCCTCATCTCCGTCATCAATGGTGGCTCGACGATCGACGGGGCGGCGATCGCCTTCGTCTTCGGCACCCTTGTCGGTCCCAAACTCATCTTCGTGATCGCCGCCGTCGTGGCGACCGCGACGGTCGGGCGGAGACTGTGGAGCCTCATCACGGCCTCGAAGCTCGACGTGCCGCCGGTCCGCGACCGCCGCATCGCCCTCGTGCGGCTGCCGGCCGCGAACCTCGCGGACGGCCAGGTCACGCACATCGCCCGCTCGGTCATCGACGCCGAGAAGGCCGACGAGCAGTGGGACGGCTATGTCGCCGCCCTCCTCGACAACGGTTGGGACACGATCGAGGTGCCGGTCGCCGCCGAGGCGCCGGACTCCGTATTCGTCGAGGATGCCGTGGTGATCTTCGGGGACACGGCCGTGATCACGAGCCCAGGCCACGAATCGCGCCGGAGCGAGACGGCCGGCGTCGAGGACACCGTGCGCGAGCTCGGACTGCGCATCGACCGCATCGAACTGCCAGGAACGCTCGACGGCGGGGACGTGCTCAAGGTCGGAACGACGGTCTACGTCGGTCGCGGCGGGCGAACGAACGCCGAAGGCATCCGCCAGCTGCGATCCATCGTGTCGCCGCTCGGTTACACCGTCGTCGCGGTTCCCGTCACCAAAGTGCTGCACCTCAAGAGCGGGGTGACGGCGCTTCCGGATGGGACAGTACTCGGCTACCCACCTCTCGTCGACAACCCTGGGATCTTCGACCGGTTCCTCGCTGTGCCGGAGGAGACCGGTGTCGCGGTCGTCGTCCTCGACGACGACACCGTGCTCATGGCCGCCTCGGCGCCCGAGAGCGCCGCACTTGTCACGGATCTCGGCTATCGCGTCGTGACGGTGGACATCAGCGAATTCGAGAAGCTCGAGGGCTGCGTGACCTGCCTCTCGGTGCGCGTGCGCTGACAAACCTCGAAGTTGCATCCGGGGAACCAGAGGAATAGCCTGTAAGGCTGCGCTGGCGGTCGGGGACGAGGGCGCGTCCCCCCGCTGGCACTGCAGGCCCGCGTCGGCCTCCATCGTTCCTCGGCTCCGCCGATCCCCGATACTGCAAGGAATACTGTTGTCCTCTGACGTCGAAACCAAGCGACTCGGCACGTTCGCGTCGATCATGCGCGTCTACCCTTACGCGAAACCCGCGATGCCCCGTATCTACCTGGGCATGGGCGCCGCGATGCTCGCCGCCCTCGTCGCGCTCGCCATCCCGCAGGTGCTGCGCTCGCTCATCGACGGCCCGCTCAAGGACGGCGACGCGAACGAGATCTGGTGGCCCGTCGGGATCGTGCTGTTCCTCGGCATCGTCGAAGCCGTCATGATCTGGTACCGCCGCTGGTTCGTGCTGCAGCCGGGAACCCACATCGAGGCCCGGATGCGCAACGGCCTCTACCAGCAGCTCCAGGACCTGCCCGTCAACTTCCATGATCGCTGGCCGAGCGGGCAGCTGCTCTCGCGCGCCATCAGCGACCTCAACCTCATCCGCCGCTGGTTCTCGTTCGGGCTCGTGCTCTTCGTCGTCAACACGATCACGATCCTTGTCGGATTCGTCGTGCTTGTGAGCATCAGCTGGATGCTCGGCGTGCTCTTCATGGTGTGCTCGATCCCACTGTGGATCTACGGGTACCTCTTCGAGAACAAGTACTCGGTCGTCGCCCGGCGCAGCCAGGACCAGGCCGGAGACCTCGCGACGACCGTCGAGGAGTCTGTGCATGGCATCCGGGTTCTCAAGGCGTTCGGGCGCGGCAAATACGCTCTCCGCAACTTCGAGACTCAGGCCGAGCTGCTGCGCGGCACCGAGATCGAGAAGGCGAAGGCGATCGCCGGCATCTGGCTGTGGCTCCTGCTCGTGCCGGATGTCACATTCGCGTTGTGCCTTCTCGGAGGCGTGTGGCTCGCGGCGGAGGGCCAGCTCACGGTCGGCGCGCTCGTCGCGTTCTTCGCCACTGCGACGGTGCTGCGCTTCCCCGTGGAGTCGATCGGATTCCTGCTGTCGATGACCTTCGACACGCGCACGGCGGCCGACCGGTTCTTCGAGGTGGTCGACGAGGTGAACACGATCGTCGACCCTTCGAACCCGAAGACGATCGAGAACCCGGAGGGGCGGCTCGTCTTCCACGACGCCCACTTCCGCTACGCGGACTCGCCCGAGCGCTTCCCCGACCTCCTCGACGGTGTCGACCTCGAGCTCGAGCCGGGCGAGACCATGGCGCTCGTCGGCCTGACCGGGAGCGGCAAGTCCACGGTCACGGCTCTCACCACCCGGCTGTACGACGTGACGGGCGGGTCGATCACGCTTGACGCGGTCGACATCCGGGACCTCTCGCGGGAGGACCTGCGCAGCCACATCGCGATGGCGTTCGAGGACGCAACGCTCTTCTCGGCGTCGGTGCGCGACAACGTGCTGCTCGGCCGCCCCGACGCGTCGGAGGAGGAGCTGGCCGAGGCTCTCGAAATAGCCCAGGCCGACTTCGTCTACGAGCTCCCGGATGGGCTCGACACCAAGGTCGGCGAGGAAGGCATGAGCCTCTCCGGCGGGCAGCGGCAGCGGCTCGCGCTCGCGCGTGCCGTCGCGGCCAAGCCGGACGTACTCGTGCTCGACGACCCGCTCTCTGCACTCGACGTCGACACCGAGGCACTCGTGGAGGCCGCACTGCGCAGGGTGCTCGCGTCGACGACCGCGCTCATCGTGGCGCACCGTCCGTCGACGGTCATGCTCGCCGACCGGGTGGCCCTGCTCGAGAAGGGAAGGATCACGGCGGTCGGGAGGCACTCGGACCTGCTCGCCTCGAGCGAGCACTATCGGTTCGTCATCTCGAGCCTCGACGAGGGCGGCGCGCCTCGACCCCCGTCGTCGCCGCCCACGACACCCATCCCCATCATCAAGAGCGGCGTCGGCCGCACGAGCGCAGAGGTCGGATCATGAGCGTCACCGGCGTAGAGGGCGAGGAGCGCCAGGACTACACGAAGGCGGAGAGCCGGCAGATCCGCACTCGGTCGCTCCGGTTGCTCGGTTCACTCGTACGGCCGCTGCGGGCCCGCATCACGCTCACGATCGTCGTCGTCGTCGTGAGCACGGCCGCGCAGGTCGCGGGCCCGGCGTTCATCGCGCTCGGCATCGACAGCGGGCTCCCCGCACTCCTGCGTCAGGACTGGATGCCGCTCGCCCTCGTCGTGGGCGCGTACCTGTTCACGGGCACGATCGGCGCCGTGCTCATCGCCTGGTACACCGTGCTCACCGCGCGCATCAGCCAGGCCATTCTCATCGAGCTGCGCAAGCGGGTCTTCCTGCACACGCAGCGCCTGAGCCTCGAGTTCCACGAGAGCTACACCTCAGGGCGCATCATCGCGCGCCAGACGAGCGACCTCGATGCCATCCGGGAACTGCTCGACTCCGGGATCAGTCAGCTCGTGCAAGGCGGGCTCTACATGGCGTTCATCGCGATCGCGCTGTTCGGGCTCGACTGGGTGAGCGGTCTCGTGCTTTTCGGATCGATCATCCCGCTGTGGTTCCTGACGCGGTGGTTCCAGCTGCGCTCGCAGAAGGTGTTCCGTGAGACGCGCACGGCATCCGCAAGAGTCATCGTGCACTTCGTCGAGACCATGACGGGCATCCGCGCCGTGAAGGCGTTCCGCAAGGAGAAGCGCAACGAGGACGAGTTCGGCGACCTCGTCGAGGACTACCGCTATGCGAACGAGCGCGCCATCAACCTCTTCGGGATCTACGATCCGGGGCTGGTTCTCATCGGCAACGTGACGCTCGCGGTCGTGCTTCTCGTCGGGGGGCTGCGGGTCGCGGGCGGTGGGCTCGCGATCGGCGTGCTGCTCGCGACTCTCCTCTACACGCGATCCTTTTTCGCGCCGGCGCAGGAGATCGCGATGTTCTACAACTCCTACCAGTCGGCTGCGGCGGCGCTCGAGAAGATCTCCGGTGTCCTCGAGGAGGCGCCGAGTGTCCCGGACCCGACCGGCCCGATCGATCTCTGGAAGGCGAAGGGCGCCGTGCGCTTCGACGGGGTCGAGTTCGCCTACAAGGAGGACCGGGTGGTCCTTCCGACCTTCGACCTCGACATCCCTGCGGGCGAGACGATCGCACTCGTGGGATCGACGGGCGCCGGAAAGTCGACGCTCGCGAAGCTCATCTCGCGGTTCTACGACCCGACCTCGGGGAAGGTTACCCTCGACGGGGTCGATCTGCGGCGGCTGCACCCGAAGGACCTCCGACGGGCGATCGTCATGGTCACCCAGGAGGCGTACCTGTTCTCGGGAACGGTCGCGGACAACATCGCACTCGGCAAGCCGGAAGCGACCCGCGAGGAGATCTACGCCGCGGCACGGGCCGTCGGCGCGCACGAGTTCATCGAGGGGCTGCCGAACGGGTACGACACGGATGTCAACAAGCGGGGCGGCAGGGTGTCCGCCGGCCAACGGCAACTCATCTCGTTCGCCCGCGCGTTCATCGCCGACCCCGTCGTGCTCATCCTGGACGAGGCGACGGCCTCACTCGACATCCCGAGCGAGCGGCTCGTGCAGGAGGGCCTCCAGACCCTGCTCGCCGACCGGACGGCCGTCATCATCGCGCACCGCCTCTCGACGGTCGCGATCGCGGACCGGGTGCTCGTCATGGAGCACGGCCGCATCATCGAGGACGGAACGCCCGCCGACCTCATCGCGGGCACGGGCAAGTTCTCGCAGATGCACGCCGCCTGGCGCGACTCGCTCGTCTAGGCCCGCGAGGGGTCAGTAACTGCTGCTCCGGATGGCTGGGAGAAGCACTTACTGACCCTTCAGGGGCGGTGGCGGGCGCGCCTCAGGTCGATGCGGTACCCGGATGCCGTGGGCACGAGCGGCGTGCCCTCGGCCTCGTAGTGGGGCCGGGCTTCATCGTCGTGGCAGAGCGGCGGCTGGCCGCTCGCGCGGATCACCCGCCACCACGGGAGGTCGCCGCCGTACCAGGCCATGACCTGGCCGACGCCGCGCGCCGCCCGCGATCCGATCGCCGCAGCAACATCGCCATATGCCATGACCCTGCCGGGCGGGATCGACTCGACGACGGCGATCACCCGCGACACGAAATCCAGGGACTGCGCCATCTAGAGCGCCAGCACTCCGAACTTCTCGCCGTACTGGGTCTCGCCCTCGACGACGAAGCCGATGTTCGTGAAGAACGCCTCCGGGCCGTCGTCGCCCGGCTCCCATAGCGCGGTGAGCCTCGTGAACCCGCGCTGGCGGGCCTCGTCGGCGAGGGCGAGCACCGCGAACGTGCCGACGCCCTGCCCCTGCTGGTCGGCCGCGACGTGCACGCGCCAGACGCAGCTGCGGAATTCCTCCTGCGCCGCCTCCGGGTCGAAGTTGCCCCGAATGAAGCCGACGACCTTGTCTCCCTTGAGCACGACGCGCGGCCAGCTCGTGGTCGGATCGAGGTAGGCATCGGCGATCGCGTAGGTCGGCGGAACGACGAACTGCTCCTGCCCGCGCCGCAGGGTGAGCTTGTTTGCGGCGAGCGCGTTGGTGGCGGACAGTTCTTCGAGTCTCAGCTGGGCCATGATGACAGGCTAACCATCCCGGCCGACGAGCACCTAGAGATATCTTGATATCGAGATAGTTCGGGGAAGCCTGTAAGCTGGATGGCGGCCGATCGGCCCAGGGCGCAGCCCCACAGACCTCATCGTGAATTCATCAAGGAGAACCCGGTGTCGAAGATCAAGGTAACGGGAACCGTCGTCGAGCTCGACGGCGACGAGATGACCCGCATCATCTGGCAGGCCATCAAGGACACCCTCATCCACCCGTACCTCGACGTGAACCTCGAGTACTACGACCTCGGCATCGAGAAGCGCGACGAGACCGACGACCAGATCACGATCGACGCGGCCCACGCCATCCAGAAGCATGGTGTCGGCGTCAAGTGCGCGACCATCACCCCCGATGAGGCACGCGTCGAGGAATTCGGTCTCAAGAAGATGTGGAAGAGCCCCAACGGCACGATCCGCAACATCCTCGGTGGCACGATCTTCCGCGAGCCCATCATCATCTCGAACATCCCGAGGCTCGTCCCAGGGTGGAACAAGCCCATCATCATCGGCCGTCACGCCTTCGGCGACCAGTACCGCGCAACGGATTTCCGCTTCGAGGGCGAGGGCACCCTCACGATGACGTTCACCCCGAAGGATGGAGGGGAGCCGCAATCGTTCGAGGTCTTCCAGGCGCCCGGTTCCGGTGTCGCAATGGGGATGTACAACCTCGACGACTCGATCCGCGACTTCGCTCGCGCCTCGCTCAGCTACGGTCTCGACCGCGGCTACCCGGTGTACCTCTCGACGAAGAACACGATCCTCAAGGCCTACGACGGTCGATTCAAGGACCTCTTCGCCGAGGTCTTCGAGCACGAGTTCAAGGAGCGCTTCGACGCCGCGGGCCTGACCTACGAGCACCGACTGATCGACGACATGGTTGCCGCGAGCCTCAAGTGGGAGGGCGGCTACGTCTGGGCCTGCAAGAACTACGACGGCGACGTCCAGTCGGACACCGTCGCGCAGGGTTTCGGATCGCTCGGCCTCATGACGAGCGTGCTCACGACGCCCGACGGGAAGATCGTCGAGGCGGAGGCCGCGCACGGCACGGTGACCCGCCACTACCGCCAGCACCAGGCCGGCAAGCCGACCTCGACGAACCCGATCGCCTCGATCTACGCCTGGACCCGTGCCCTCGCCCACCGCGGCAAGCTCGACGGCAACCAGGAGCTCATCGACTTCTCGCACACGCTCGAGGATGTCGTGATCACGACTGTCGAGTCCGGGAAGATGACGAAGGACCTCGCCCTTCTCGTGGGGCCAGACCAGGGCTACCTCACGACCGAGGAGTTTCTCGGGGCGCTCGCCGACAATCTCAGGGCACGTCTGGCCTGACCCGGGCGCGCCACCGACCAGTGCGGCGCGGAGGCTTTAGGTCAGGCTTGCCTTGCTGGAAACCCCACTGGGTCTGGGGTAGCAATGGACTCATGACCTGGCTCATGGCCGCCATCCGAAGGTACCCGGTCGTGGCGTTCACGATCGTCGTCGCCTTCGTCGGCGGCGTCCTCGACGTCGCCGGCACCGCCCCCGCCGCCCAGTGGATCGTGAGCGTCTTCGCCGTCCTGATCGCTGCGCGGCAGGCCTGGGACATGATCCGGGACCTCCTGAAGGGCCTGTGGGGGATCGACGTCCTGGCGATCATGGCCATCGTGGCCACGGTCGCGGTGGGTGAGTACTGGGCGAGCCTCGTGATCGTGCTCATGCTCTCCGGCGGCGAGGCCCTCGAGGACTATGCGGCCGGGCGGGCGAAGCGCGAGCTCAGCGCGCTTCTCGACCGCGCCCCGCAGCTCGCGCACCGCCTCGACGATGATGGGCACGATGCGACGGACGTGCCGGTCGCCGAGGTCGTACCGGGCGACCGCCTGCTCGTGCGCCCATCCGAAATCGTGCCCGTGGACGGCTCGCTCGTCTCCGACTTCGGATCCTTCGATGAGTCGTCGCTCACGGGGGAGAGCCTTCCGGTCGAGAGGATGCGGGGCGAAGACCTGCTGAGCGGCGCCGTCAACGGGCAGGTCGCCATCACCATGGAGGCCACGACCCGCTCGGCCGACAGCCAGTACCAGCGCATCGTCGCGCTCGTTGCGGATGCCGCCCGCAGCCGTTCGCCGCTCGTGCGGCTCGCCGACCGCTACGCCGTGCCCTTCACCGCGCTCTCGCTCGCGATCGCGGGGCTCGCCTGGATCGTCTCCGGGGACCCGGTCCGGTTCGCCGAGGTACTCGTCGTCGCGACGCCGTGCCCGCTGCTCATCGCGGCGCCCGTCGCATTCATGGGAGGAATGAGCCGCGCCTCGCGCCACGGGATCATCGTGAAGGGCGGTGGCACACTCGAGAAGCTGGCGCGCGCACGCACCGTCGCGTTCGACAAGACCGGCACGCTCAGCCACGGCGAGCCCACCGTCGTCGAGGTCCGCCCGGCGGGCGCCGTGACCGAGGATGAACTCTTCTCCCTCGTCGCGTCCGCGGAGGTCTACTCCTCGCACGTCCTTGCGACCTCGATTGTGAACAGCGCGCGCGCGCGAGGACTCCCGGTGCTCGCCGCCTCGACGGCGCGCGAGGAGGCGACCAACGGGGTCATCGCCACGATCGTCGGCCCCGGAGGCACAGGCCGGGAGGTGGTCGTCGGCAAACTGCACCTCGTGGCGGAGCATGCACCGGATGCCGTGGCCACGACGATCTCGAGCGGTGAACTCGCCGTCTATGTCGCGGTCGACGGGAAGTACGCCGGTGCGATCCTCCTGCGCGACCGCCTTCGCGAGAACGCGGCGGCGACGATCGCGGACCTCGCGGCGCTCGGGATCTCCCGCACGCTCATGCTCACGGGCGATGCGCTGGAGACCGCCCAGCATGTCGCGCACCAGGTCGGCATCGCCGAGGTGAGCGCCGAACTGCTCCCCGCCGACAAGGTGCGGATCGTGAGTTCGATCGCCGAGCGCCCTGTTGTCATGGTCGGCGACGGCGTCAACGATGCCCCTGTCCTTGCGGTCGCGGACGTCGGCATCGCGATGGGTGCGAAGGGGGCGACTGCGGCGAGCGAGTCCGCCGATGTCGTGATCATGCTCGATGACCTGTCGAGGGTCACGGAGACGGTGCTCATCGGCCAGCACACCATGAGAGTCGCCCTCCAGAGCATCTGGCTCGGCATCGCGCTCAGCGTGGGCCTCATGCTCGTTGCGGCGTTCGGGCTTCTGCCAGCGATCGTCGGGGCCGCGCTCCAGGAGGTCGTCGATCTCGCGACGATTCTCAACGCACTTCGTGCCCTCGGGCGAGGCCGGCGCGCGCGGGCCGCCATGACCGCGCATGCGACGGCTCCGGCGCTCCAGAAATCTGCGGGCTGACGTGGAAGGGGACCGGAGCGTTCGCCCCGATCCCCTTCGTCGACGTCTGCGCGTCGCTGGTTTCGTCAGCTCGCGGTGACCTCGACAGGGCCAGCGGTGGCGCCAGACTGGACCGCGACCTTGCGCGGCTTCGCCTTCTCGCTCACCGGGATCGTCACGCTCAGCACGCCGTTGTCGTAGGTCGCGCTGATGTTCGCGGTGTCGACCCCGTCACCCAGGTTCAACTGGCGCAGGAACGAGCCGCTCGGACGCTCGTGGGCGAGCCACTTGACGTCCTCGCTGCGAGACGTGCGCTCGGCCCGGATCGTGAGCAGCTGGCCGTCGATGTCGACATCGACCGAGCCGGGGTCGATCCCTGGCAGGTCGGCGTTCAGGATGTAGAGGTCGCCGTCCTTGTGCAGGTCGATTGGCATGAGGCGAGGCCCCTGCCGCGCGTCCAGAAGGTTCGACGCGACGCGATCGAGTTCGCGGAACGGGTCGAAGAACATTGCCATGGGTATCACTCCTTCACTAATACCTGAGTCATGTTGACTCAACTATTCACAAATTAGCACTCGAACCTGGAGAGTGCCAGTCCTGCGCGTTCGCCCTGCGCGAATCATCCGGAGGTCATCCAATTTGGTAACGAATTGGTAACAGTGTGACCCCTTCGGGGGTAGACGGGGTCTAACGTGAGTCCAGCGCGCAGATCCCGACTGCAGCATCCAATGCCCGTTGCTCTGAAAGGGACACATCCGTGAGCATTCGCAGATTCATCGCGGGAGCCGCCACCAGCGCGCTCATCGCCTCCGGTCTCGTCGCGGGAACCGCGCTCGTGACCATCGCGGCTCCGACCTCCATCGGCGGCCATGGCCAGGCATCGTTCGCACCGGGGCGTTACATCGTCACCCTGGTCGACGCCTCGGCCGCAACGTACGAAGGCGGGGTCGACGGCTTCGCCCCGACCAAGCCGGATGACGGCAAGCAACTCAAGGCGGACCGTCGCTCAGTGCAGAGCTACGCCAACTACCTCAAGAAGCAGCAGAAGGAGGTCGCGGCCTCTGTGGGCGCGACCATCGACTATTCGTACACCCTCGCGCTCAACGGCTTCGCCGCACACCTGACCACGAAGCAGGCGATGGAGCTCTCCCAGAACAAGGACGTTGCCGGCCTCGCCCCGGACGAGCTTCGCCATGTGACCGCCGTGCCCTCCACGTCGTTCCTCGGTCTCGACGGGCCGGACGGCGTGTGGGCGTCCCTCGGCGGCGTGGGCAGCGCCGGCGCCGGAGTCGTCGTCGGCATGCTCGACACCGGTATCGCCCCGGAGAATCCATCCTTCGCAGGTGAGCCTCTCGGCACTTCGCCGGGCGCAGACCCCTACCTCGACGGATCCACGATCACGTTCGCCAAGGGTGACGGCAACACCTTCACCGGTGAGTGCGTCACGGGTGTGCAGTTCACGGCAGCCGACTGCACCACGAAGCTCGTCGGTGCGCGCTACTTCGTCGATGGATTCGGGGCCGGCAACATCGGTGGAACCGACCTCGGCGAGTACCTCTCACCGCGCGACGGCGACGGTCACGGCTCGCACACCGCGAGCACGGCGGCAGGCAACCCTGATGTCGCGGCCTCGATCGACGGAGTGAGCTTCGGGACCATCACGGGTGTCGCACCGGCCGCGAAGATCGCGGCATACAAGGTGTGCTGGACCGGCCAGGACCCGACCGTGACGACGGATGACGGATGCGCGACCTCCGACCTCATCGCCGGGATCGATGCCGCGGTGAGCGACGGCGTCGACGTCATCAACTTCTCCATCGGCGGCGGTGCGGCCCAGACCACCGTCTCCGCGACCGACCAGGCCTTCCTCGGCGCGGCAGCGGCCGGGGTCTTCGTCTCGGCATCCGCAGGGAACGACGGGCCCGGCTCGTCGACGCTCGACAACGCATCACCGTGGATCACCACGGTCGCCGCGAGCACGATCCCGAGCTACGAGGCGACGGCCACGCTGGGCAACGGAACGGCGATGGCAGGGGCATCCGTGACCCTCGACATGACGCCGGGCGCTCCTCCGCTTGAGGGCGACCTCGTGCTCGCGGCCGCAGTGGCGCCCCCGGGCACCGCGAACGCGAACCTCTGCTTCGCCAACACCCTCGACCCTGCGCTCGCCGCGGGCAAGATCGTGGTGTGCGAGCGGGGAGTCAGCGCTCGCGTCGACAAGTCCGCCGAGGTCGAGAGGGCCGGCGGGATCGGCATGATCCTGATCAACGTGGTTCCTGGCTCGACCGACCTCGACAACCACTCGGTGCCGACCATCCACCTCGACGCGCAGTTCCATGACGCGCTCATGGCCTACGCGGCGACGGCGGGCGCTACGGTGAGCATGGCCGCGGGCAACTCGACGGGCATCGAGCCGCCGACCCCGCAGGTCGCCGGCTTCTCGTCGCGTGGTCCGGTGCTGGCCGACGGCAGCGACATCCTGAAGCCAGACATCACGGCACCGGGCGTCGCCATCATCGCCGACGGCTCGAACGCCGCGGGCGAGGACCCGACCTTCCAGTTCCTCTCCGGAACCTCGATGGCCGCGCCGCACATCACCGGCCTTGCCGCCCTGTATCTCGGGAAGTCGCCGAACGCGTCGCCATCCGAGATCAAGTCGGCCATGATGACGAGCGCCTACAACACGCTCGACAGCGCGGGCAACGCGGTGACCGATCCGTTCGTGCAGGGCGCAGGCCATGTCGACCCGACGAAGTACTTCGAACCCGGGCTGCTGTACCTGAACGACCTGGGCGACTGGCTCTCCTACATCCAGGGCATCGGCTACGACGTCGGGGCAGATCCCGTCGACCCGAGCAACCTCAACCTCGCGTCGATCGCCATCGGAGCCTTCACGGCGCCGGAGACGATCACCAGGACGGTGACGGCGACCCAGGCAGGCACATTCTCCGCCGCCGTCTCGATCCCGGGCATCGACGCGGTCGTCTCGCCGTCGACACTCAGCTTCGCAAGTCCAGGTGATACGGCCAGCTTCACGGTGACCTTCACTCGGACGGATGCTCCGCTCGACCAGTTCACGACGGGAGCGCTCACCTGGACGAGCGGGTCGACGGTCGTACGGTCGCCGATTGCGATCCAACCGGTCACGATCGTCGCCCCCTCCGAAGTGAGCGGGACGGGTCTCACCGGTTCCGTGGATGTGACAGTGACCCCGGGCGGAGACGGAGTGATCCCGCTCAGCACGACGGGGCTGACCCCCGGAACGCTTCAGCGCGATCCGACCAACACGGTCAAGGGTCACTCAGGATCCGGGGAGACCGGGGCGTCGTTCCAGTACACGGTGAAGGTCGCGAAGGGCACGGTGCTGGCCAGGTTCGACCTGAACTCGCTCGATGACTCTGCCGACCTCGACCTCACGGTGTACCAGCTGGACAACAAGGGCACTCCGGTCGCGGGCTGGCAGTCGGCGTCCGGGTCAGCGGATGAACGGGTCGATCTCTACTCGCCGGATGCGGCCAAGTACCTGGTGTTCGTCGATGTGTTCTCCGCAGACCCGGCGACCGCGTTCGATCTGACGACGTTCTCGGTAGTGCCGGGCGGGTCACCGCTCACGCTCACTCCGCCGGAGCTTTCCGGCCAGGCGGGAGTGCCGATCACCTACACCGCGTCATGGTCGAAGCTCAAGGCGTCGACGAGTTACCTCGGCCTCGTGTACTACGGGGACAGCGGGGCGTCGACGGTGGTGTCGGTGGCGACAGGGCTGCGGCACATGCCGGTCAACGTCAACTGACGGCAGCAGGCGTCCTCAGGGAACGGTTACTCTATCCGCTCCCTGAGGAGCCGCCGCAGGCGGCGTCACGAAGGGGCACCCGGCCGAGCTCAGCTGGCCGGCAGCGGCGCGGAGTGCCGCCCTCGGCGGCCCTCCGCCGACGTGATCCGCCCGTCGTGGAGGTCGACGACGTTGTGGGCACGGGCGACGAGCAGTGGGTCATGGGTCGAGATGACGGCGGCGATGCCGCGGACTTTCACGAGCTCCTCTATGAGGTCCATCATGGTCGCGGCGGTGCGGGAGTCGAGCTGGCCCGTCGGTTCGTCGGCGAGCAGGATGTCCGGCTCACCCACGAGCGCCCGCGCGAGTCCGACCCGCTGCTGCTGGCCACCCGAGAGTTCGTACGGCCGCTGTGCAGCATGATCGGCGAGTCCGACGAGGTCGAGCATCTCGGCGACCTTGGTGTCGCGCTCGGCCGGGTCCATTCCGCGGATTCGCAGCGGCACCTCGATGTTCTCGGCTGCTGAGAGCACGGGGATGAGGCCGAAGGTCTGGAATACGTAGCCGATGCGCCCGCGCCGCACCTCCGCGAGCTTGCCGTCATTCAGGCTCGTGAGTTCCTTCTCGCCGATCCAGACCCGGCCGGAGGTTGGGCGGTCGAGTCCGCCGAGGATGTTGAGGAGCGTGGTCTTGCCGCTGCCGCTCTTGCCGCGCACGACGAGAAGCTCCCCGGAGAACACCTCGAGGCTGATGTCGGTGCAGGCGTGGACCTCGCGAGCGCCGGACCCGAAGGTGCGGCTCACGTTCTCGGCCCGCAGGGCAGGGGCCGGCTCGACACCGGAGTCGCCCGCCGGGATCGTCGTCTCCATGGTCACGAGTCCTCCTCGATCGGCTCGTCGGCGGCCGGAGCGGGCGCGACCTCCTCGGTGGGGGGAGGGGGAAGCGGAACCGGCGAACCGGTGGGGATCGGTGTGTTTGAGCCGGCATCCGGGGCAGCCTTCGGCGTGCGTGTTCCCGGCCACACTCCAACGTGGTCGGGTTCGAGGGCGAGCCGCACCCGTTCGCGCAGGTCGAGCGCCTTGGTGAAATCATCGGGAAGCTGGAGTCGTCCGACCCGGTCGAGCACCGCGAACTCCTCGGCGATGTGCTGCTCCTGACCGTGCTCGTCGACCTCGCGCCGCCGAAGCACCTCGGTGGACGTGCGCCCGTCGCGAATCTGGATCGTGCGGCCGACGTGCTCCGAGACGGCAGGGTCGTGGGTCACGATGAGGGTCGTGATGCCCAGCCCCTCGTTGACGCCGCGCATCGCCTCGAGCACGTCGGCGGACGTCGCTTCGTCGAGCTCACCGGTCGGCTCATCGGCCAGGAGCACCTGTGGGTCATTGGCAAGAGCCACTGCGATAGCGGTGCGCTGCTGCTCGCCGCCTGAGAGCTCGGTGGGCCCCCGGTCGGCGCAGTACCCGACCTCGAGCAGGTCGAGCAGTTCCATGATGCGCCCCCTGCGGTCCTTGGTTTTATTGCCGGCTACCGCCATCGCCATTGCCACGTTCTCGGCGGCAGTGAGGTAGGGCAACAGGTTTCGGGAGGTCTGCTGCCAGACGAAGCCGACACTGTGCCGCTGGTACTGCACCCTCTCCTTGCGCCCCATCGTGAGCAGGTCACTGCCGGCGCAGCGTGCGACGCCCGCGGTCGGGGTGTCGAGGCCGGAGAGGATCGTCAGGAGCGTCGACTTGCCCGACCCTGACGCCCCGACGAGCGCCACCATCTCACCGCGATCGACCCGAAGATTGAGCCCCTGGAGCGCTTGCACCTCGACGCCTTCGGCAGCGAAGATGCGCACGAGGTCGGCGCACAGGATGTGCGGCTCGGCAGTCTCGATCGTCATGGTTCTATCCTTCCTCGGAGGTGCGCAGGGTTCGCGCAAGGCTCACGCGCCGCGCGGCGGCCATCGCGATCGCGGTTGCGACGACCACGAGGAGGGCGAAACCGCCGATGACGAGCCCGAGCAGCTCGGGGTCGAGCGTGATGACCGGCTGCATCACGCCGCCGGTGAACGGTCGCAGGTCGACGCCGGCGAGCACGATGAGGGGGAGCGCTGCGCCGAGGATGCATCCGGTGACGATCGCGACAATTGCCGTCGGCCCGATCTCCCACCCGGTGATCCCGCGCGACTGGCTTCGGGAGAGTCCGAGTGTGCGCAGGAGCGCCAGCAGGCGCTCGCGGGCGGGGCCGCTGATCATGAGTGCGAGCACAACCGTTCCAGCGCACAGCAGGGCGACGATACCGATGAGGGCGAGGAGGGCGAGCTGCAGCCCGCCGGAGACCGGCGAGCCGTTGAGGAGCGCGGCGGCATCCGCTGGGCTTGCGATGGTCGCATCAGGCCCGACGATCCTGGACAGTTCGGCCTTGACGGCAGCGATGTCGGCGCCCGGGTCGAGCCGCAGGAGGGTGATGCGCGGCAGGAAGTTGTAGATGCCGAACTCGGCGCTCTGCGCAGTATCGACGAGCACCCAGTCCGCGACGCCGCTGAGCGATGGCGAGGTGCCGGGGTCGCCGGCGCTCACGATGTCCGCACTGCCGAAGGTGGAGTCGTCGGAGATCGAGTAGCTCGTAGCGAGGTCGGGGGAGAGCAGCACGGGGATGCGCCCATCGACATCCTCGGTCATGTCGAGGTCGATCT
>DAITPJ010000038.1:0-18641 GCA_036833635.1 Terrimesophilobacter sp. | reverse complement strand
GAGATCATCGTCAACAACGAGAAGCGGATGCTGCAGGAGGCCGTCGACGCGCTGTTCGACAACGGACGCCGTGGTCGCCCCGTCACGGGCACCGGTAACCGCGCGCTCAAGTCGCTCTCCGACATGCTCAAGGGCAAGCAGGGGCGGTTCCGCCAGAACCTGCTCGGCAAGCGCGTCGACTACTCCGGCCGTTCGGTCATCGTCGTCGGACCGCAGCTCAAGCTGCACCAGTGCGGACTCCCCAAGCAGATGGCGCTCGAACTCTTCAAGCCGTTCGTCATCAAGCGACTCATCGACCTGAGCCACGCGCAGAACATCAAGAGCGCCAAGCGCATGGTCGAGCGCAGCCGCCCGCAGGTGTGGGATGTTCTCGAGGAGATCATCCGCGAGCGCCCCGTGCTGCTCAACCGCGCACCCACCCTGCACCGCCTGGGCATCCAGGCCTTCGAGCCGCAGCTCGTGGAGGGCAAGGCGATCCAGCTGCACCCGCTCGTGTGTGCCGCGTTCAACGCCGACTTCGACGGCGACCAGATGGCGGTGCACCTGCCGCTCTCGGTCGAGGCCCAGGCCGAGGCGCGCATCCTCATGCTCGCGTCGAGCAACATCCTCAAGCCGTCCGACGGTCGCCCTGTGACCCTGCCGACGCAGGACATGATCATCGGCCTGCACCACCTCACGACCCTCAAGGAGGGCGTGGCCGGTGAAGGCCGCGCGTTCTCGAGCGTCGCCGAGGCCATCCTCGCGAAGGACCAGGGCACGCTCGACCTCAACGCGAAGGTGCGCATCCGGCTCACGGATGTCGTCTTCGCCGACGGTACGGCGCCAGAGGGTGCAGTGCTCGTCGACGGCAAGGCTGACGGGCCGATCCTCGTCGAGACGACCCTTGGTCGTGCGCTCTTCAATGAGACGCTTCCGGCGGACTACCCGTACGTCGAGGCCGTCGCCGACAAGGGCGCGCTCTCCTCGATCGTCAACGACCTCGCGGAGCGCTACCCGAAGGTCGAGGTCGCCGCGACGCTCGACCGCGTCAAGGATGCCGGCTTCCACTGGGCCACGCGGTCAGGCGTGACGGTCGCGCTGTCCGACGTGCTCACCCCGCCGAACAAGCGGCAGATCATCGAGGGCTACGAGAAGCAGGCCTCCAAGGTCCAGACACAGTTCGAGAAGGGTCTCACGACCGACGCCGAGCGCCGCCAGGAGCTCATCGAGATCTGGAACAAGGCCACCGCCGAGGTTGCCCGCGCCATGGAGGACAACATGCCGGAGAACAACAACATCAACCGCATGGTCACCTCCGGTGCTCGTGGTAACTGGATGCAGGTTCGCCAGATCGCCGGTATGCGCGGTCTCGTGTCGAACCCGAAGGGTGAGATCATCCCTCGCCCGATCATCTCGAGCTACCGCGAGGGGCTCTCGGTCGCCGAGTACTTCATCGCCACCCACGGTGCGCGCAAGGGTCTCGCCGACACCGCACTGCGCACGGCGGACTCCGGCTACCTGACGCGTCGACTCGTCGACGTGTCGCAGGATGTCATCATCCGCGAGGACGACTGCGGCACGACGAAGGGCCTCGAGCTCGTCGTCGCGACGCCGAACTCCGAGGGCGTGCTCATCCGCGACGCGAACATCGAGAACTCGCTCTACGCGCGAAGCCTCGCCGAGGACGCGACGGATGCCAAGGGCAACGTCATCGCGAAGGCCGGCGACGACATCGGCGACGTCATGATCGACAAGCTCATGAAGGCGGGCATCACGCACGCCAAGGTTCGCTCGGTGCTGACCTGCGAGTCCGCGGTCGGGGTCTGCGCGGCATGCTACGGCCGTTCGCTCGCGACCGGCAAGCTCGTCGACATCGGCGAGGCGGTCGGCATCATCGCCGCCCAGTCGATCGGCGAGCCCGGCACGCAGCTCACGATGCGCACCTTCCACACCGGTGGTGTGGCCTCCGCGGACGACATCACGCAGGGTCTCCCCCGCGTGACGGAGCTCTTCGAGGCGCGTACCCCGAAGGGTGCGAGCCCCATTGCCGAGGCAGCGGGGAAGATCACGATCGAGGACACCGACCGCAGCCGCAAGCTCATCCTCACGCCGGACAACGGCGACGAGCCGATCGCCTACCCGGTGCTCAAGCGTGCGACCCTCCTCGTCGAGGACGGCCAGCACGTCGAGCTCGGCCAGCAGCTCCACGTCGGGGCCGTCGACCCCAAGGAGGTCCTGCGGGTTCGCGGAGTGCGCGCCGTGCAGGAGCACCTGGTCGGTGGCGTCCAGGGCGTCTACCGCTCGCAGGGTGTTCCGATCCACGACAAGCACATCGAGGTCATCGTGCGGCAGATGCTGCGCAAGGTCACGGTCGTCGATCACGGCGACACGGGGCTCCTGCCCGGCGAGCTCGTCGACCGCTCGAAGTACAACGAGCTCAACCGTGCCGCGCTCACCGAGGGACGCAAGACCGCGTCAGCCCGCCAGGAGGTCATGGGCATCACGAAGGCGTCGCTTGCGACGGAGTCGTGGCTGTCGGCCGCGTCGTTCCAGGAGACCACGCGTGTTCTCACGCAGGCCGCCATGGAGGGCAAGTCCGATCCGCTCATGGGTCTCAAGGAGAACGTCATCATCGGAAAGCTCATCCCCGCCGGGACGGGCCTGCCGGTGTACCGGAACGTCTCCGTGGAGGCGACGGAGGAGGCGAAGGCCGAGCGCTACCCGAACCGCATCTTCACGGATGAGGCGACGTTCAGCGAGTCCGACCTGTCGTTCGTCGACTTCGACACCTTCAGTTCGGATGACTTCGCCCCGGGCACCTACTCCTGACCGGTCGCGTCGTCGCGGAAGGATCATTGATCCTCCGCTCAAACATTGAGAGCCTGGTCCGGCCCGCAAGGGGCCAGCCCAGGCTCTCAAAACTCGCTCGCAGATCAACAATCCTTCCGCGACGCCGCTCCCTCGCCCCGGCATCCGCTGGTTGAGTAGCCGCGCAGCGGCGTATCGAAACCGAGAGTGCCTACTCCAATACCCCCCGATAGCGGGTATGGCTCGAAGGCGCGCCGGGCGTTAGATTGGCAACTCGGCACGTTTCTTCGCTCCACCCGAAGCGATGGCGCGCCGCGGGGGAACAACTTTAGGGGGGAGTTCCGTGGCTTCGTTGACGGAGATTCTGATTCTGCGTGGCGTCATGCCGATCGAGAGTCTCGACACTATTCCCGGCGGCTGGGGCGAGGAAGAGCTCTCCGTCCGTGCGCTCGTCGAGCAAGGGGTACTGACCGAAGCCCAGGTGGCTTCCGCACGCGCGGCCCAGGCGGGCCTGCCGTTCGTGGAGCTGCTGGAATACCCGGTCGATCGCACTGCAGTATCTCTCGTCGCAGCTTCGCTGTGCCGTCGTCATGAAGTGCTGCCGATCGCCATGAGTGAGGACTCCCTAACTCTTGCCATGGTCGACCCCGGCAACGTCTTCGCCATCGACGATGTGCGCGCGGCGACGCGGCTTCAGATCCATCTCGTCGTTGCCGAGCGCAGCGACCTGATCAGTGCGATCGACCGTTTCCATCGGGCGGACGGCGAGCTCAACGACCTGACGACCGAGCTCGAGCAGGAGAGCTCCGGCACGGATCTCGCCCTCGCCGGCCAGCAGGAGGCCCAGCAGGACGATGCGCCCATCGTACGCTTCGTGAACCTGCTCATCAGCCAGGCCATCCAGGACCGCGCATCCGACATCCACATCGAGCCCGCCGAGCGGCAGCTCAACGTCCGCTACCGTATCGACGGCGTGCTGCACGAGATGCAGCAGGCGCCGAAGGCGATCCAGAACGGCGTCATCTCGCGCCTCAAGATCATGAGCGACATCGACATCGCCGAGCGCCGCAAGCCGCAGGACGGCCGCATGTCGGTGAGCCATGGTGGTCGCAAGATCGACCTGCGGGTGGCGACGTTGCCGACCGTGTGGGGCGAGAAGGTCGTCATGCGTATTCTCGACAATGCGGAGTCGACGATGTCGCTCAACGACCTCGCGATGCTCGACGAGAACATGGCGGCATACAAGGCCTCGTTCACGAAGCCGTACGGCATGATCCTCGTCACGGGCCCGACGGGTTCAGGAAAGTCGACGACTCTCTACACGACGCTTCACGCCGTGGCCAAGCCCGAGATCAACGTCATCACCGTCGAGGACCCGGTCGAGTACCGGATGCCGGGTATCAACCAGGTGCAGGTCAACCCGAAAGCGGGCCTCACGTTCGCGAGTGCGCTCCGCAGCATCCTTCGTTCTGACCCTGATGTCGTGCTCCTCGGCGAGATCCGCGACCACGAGACCGCTCAGATCGCGATCGAGGCCGCCCTCACCGGCCACCTCGTGCTCTCGACCCTGCACACGAACGACGCACCGAGCGCCGTGACTCGACTCACCGAGATGGAGATCGAGCCGTTCCTCGTCGGGTCCGCCCTCGACTGCGTTGTCGCCCAGCGCCTCGCGCGTCGCCTGTGCGACCGCTGCAAGGAGGCGTACCAGCCGAGTCCGGCCGAGCTCGTGCACCTGCGCGTCGGGTTCGAGCCGAGCCAGCCCATTCCGACACTGTTCCGCCCTGTGGGTTGCCAGACCTGCTCGGGGACCGGCTACCGCGGGCGCATCGCCGTCCACGAGGTCATGACCGTGACGGAGGAGATCGAGCGGCTCGCCGTCGACAGGGCTTCCGCCGCTGACATCGCGCGCACCGCGCGCACGCAGGGGATGATCCCGCTGCGGATGGACGGCTGGATGAAGGCGCAGATGGGTCTCACATCCGTCGAAGAGATTCTGAGAGTGGTCGCCTGAGTCCAGGCGGAAAGGTCCTTGGGGGGTACCTGATGAGCAAGCAAGTGCACGAGATCCCGGTTCTCGGGGATGGGGATGGCCTGCGCCCGAGACCGGGCCACGCGGACGCCGGGTCGGTCATCAGCCCGCCGGTCGCCCCAGCGCCGTACCAAACGGCTCCGCCTCCGGCGATGCCCGGAGCTCCGGCGCCACACGTCGTGGTGCCGCAGACTGCACAGCCGCCCGCCCCGCCGGTGGCAGCGCCGCTGCCTCCCATGCCGCCGCCACAGCTCCCTGGAGCTGCAGCGCCGGCCGCTCCGGCCATGGCTGCCCCGACGATCGCCGCTCCCGCCATGTCGGGTCCGGCGATGCCGCCACCGCCCGCGGCCGCTCCCGTTCCGACGCCGGCCGCGCCGCCGCCGGCCGCCGCTGCGCCTGCGGTCCCGCTCATGGCGCCGCCCGTTGTCGACACCCTTCTTGCGGACATCGACCCCGAGGGTCGTATCGAGACGGGCTACCAGCCGCATCCGGAGGCCGACCCCGACCTCATCGCCGCGCTCCAGGAGGTCGTGCGCCTCACCGCCTCGGACCTCCACGTGACGTCGAATGCCCCGCCCATGCTGCGCATCGACGGCGCGCTCACGCCTCTCGAAGGCTCCGAGGTCTGGGGGCGCGACCGCGTGACGGCTGCGCTGCAGAGCCTGCTCTCCAAGTCCCAGAAGGAGACCTTCGAAAAGGAGCTCGAACTCGACTTCGCGTTCGCGGTTTCGGAGAACGCCCGCTTCCGGGTCAACTTCTACCAGCAGCGCGATGCGGTCGGTGGGGCATTCCGTCTCATCCCGACCGAGATCAAGCCGCTCGAGGCTCTCGGCGTTCCCGACACAGTCGCCCGGTTCGCCACGCTCGCGCGCGGCCTCGTGCTCGTGACCGGTCCGACCGGCTCCGGTAAGTCGACGACGCTCGCCGCGCTCATCGACCTCGTGAACCGCACGCGCACCGACCACGTCGTCACGGTCGAGGACCCGATCGAGTTCATGCACGGCAACAAGCGCTCGCTCATCAACCAGCGCGAGGTCGGCAGCGACACGCACAGCTTCAGCGCTGCGCTCAAGCACGTGCTGCGGCAAGACCCCGACGTCATCCTCATCGGCGAGCTCCGCGACCTGGAGACGATCTCCGTCGCCCTCACCGCGGCGGAGACCGGGCACCTCGTCTTCGCGACGCTGCACACGCAGGATGCCGCCCAGACGATCGACCGCGTCATCGACGTGTTCCCGCCGCACCAGCAGGACCAGGTGCGCGCCCAGCTCGCCGCCACGCTCCAGGGCGTCGTCTGCCAGACGCTAGTGAAGGTCGCGAGCGGCAAGGGCCGTGTCGTCGCCACAGAGGTCATGGTCATCACCCCGGCCATCGCGAACCTCATCCGCGAGGGCAAGACCTACCAGATCCCGACCGCGTTGCAAGCCGGTCGCGAACTCGGCATGTTCACGATGGACCAGCATCTCGCCGAGCTCGTCGACAAGGGCAAGATCACCCACGCCGCAGCGATCGAGAAGGCGCACGACCTCGAGGGTCTAAAACGTCTCATCCACCGTGCAGATCCGGGCGGCGGTGACGTCGCGAGCCAGATGGCCGCGGCGGCAGCCGACTTCGGGGACGGCTTCTCCCGGAAGGGGCTCTGACATGGCGACCGCAGCGACGTTCACCTATAAGGGCCGCGACACCGACGGAAAGCTCGTCAAGGGCCGCATCGACGCCCAGACGGAGGGTGCTGTCGCCAATCGGCTGCGCACGATGGGCATCTCGCCATTGTCGATCCAGGAGGCGTCGGGCGGCACGGGCCTTCAGATGGAGATCAACCTCGGCTCCTTCGGTGGCAAGGTCAAGCTCAAGGATCTCGCCATCATGAGCCGCCAGATGGCGACCATGATCACCTCGGGTCTCTCGCTTCTGCGCACGCTCCAGATCATCACGGAGCAGACCGAGAGCAAGGAGCTCAAGAAGATCCTGGTCTCGATCACGCGCGAGGTCGAGTCCGGCTCGTCGCTTTCGGATGCGACGGCACGCCACGCGCAGGTCTTCCCCCCCATCATGATCAGCCTCATCCGCGCGGGTGAGACGGGCGGATTCCTCGACAACGCCCTTCTCTCAGTCGCGAAGAACTTCGAGTCCGAGGTCAAACTGCGTGGCACGATCAAGTCGGCCATGACCTATCCGGTCATCGTGTTCTTCATGGCGATCCTCTCCGTCATTGCGATGCTCGTGTTCATTGTGCCGATCTTCAAGACCATGTTCGAGGGCTTCGGAAGCGAGCTCCCCCTTCCCACGCAGATGCTCGTCTGGATGTCGAGCATCATGTGGTGGTTCCTGCCGCTACTCATCATCGTTATCGTGATCTTCTCGTTCTGGTGGGCCAGGAACAAGAACACCGACCGCGTGCGCCGGGTCGTCGACCCGCTCAAGCTCAGGCTTCCCGTCTTCGGCAGCCTCTTCAAGAAGATCGCGATCGCGCGTTTCAGTCGCAACTTCTCGGCCATGATGGCGGCCGGCGTGCCGATCCTCCAGGTGCTGCATATCGTCGGGGACACCGCGGGCAACTGGGTCATCGAGGAGGCGCTGCGCAAGGTCGCCGAGTCGGTGCGGCAGGGAAAGACCGTCGCCGAGCCGCTAGGCCAGGAGAAGGTCTTCCCAGCAATGGTGACCCAGATGATCGCGGTCGGAGAGGACGCCGGCGCGCTCGAGCAGATGCTCGCGAAGATCGCCGACTTCTACGACGACGAAGTGCAGTCGGCCACCGAGCAGCTCACGGCGAGCATCGAACCGCTCATGATCGCCTTCCTCGGCATCGTTGTCGGCGGCATGATCGTGGCACTCTACCTGCCGATCTTCAACATCTTCACGCTGTTGAACAAATAGGTCCCGAAATACAACTGAATAGGGCCTCTGCCCCCCCTTCTGGGGGCGTGGAAATGCCGGATGTACCCCCTTTGCGGGATTACAACCGGCGCCAACCGGGGCCAGCATGATGGGTGGGGGTCATTGGGGGCCCTGTCCATGTTCCTTACAACAAGACAGGAAAAATGAAATGTTTCTACGCATCAACAAGGCGCTGAACGATCGTCGCGCCGGCATCAAGCGCGAAGAGGGCTTCACGCTCATCGAGCTGCTCGTCGTCGTCATCATCATCGGAATCCTCGCGGCGATCGCGATCCCGATCTACATCGGCGTCCAGAACAGCGCAACCGACAGCTCGGTCAAGTCCGACCTCGCCAACGCGAAGATCGCCGTGACGGCGTACTACACCGACAACGCGACGGGGACACCGGTTCTCGCGACGTCCGATGCGCAGATGAAGAAGTACGGCTTCACCCAGGGCGACGGCGTCACCGCTGCCGGCCTCGCCTTTGCTGGCGCAGCCGGCGACCCAGGGGCACCGGGCGATGCGTACTGCATCGAGGCCACCTCAACCACAGGCAAGGTCTTCAGTGTGACCGACTCCGTGGGAGTCAAAGAGGCTGCCTGCGTCTAAACGGCTGAACCGTTGATGGGGTGCCGCCTCTGCGGCGCCCCATCATCAGCACTTAACTCCGATGTCGTATCCGCTGGCGTTGAGGTAACGCAGTACTCATCACGAAGTCTTGGGGAGGACACGTGAACGCACTCTTCAGGCGTCGTGCGACTCGGCTATCCAAACGCGAGCCTGAGCCGAGGCGAGTCGATGGGGGATTCGGCCTCATTGAGATCGTCATCTCGATGATGCTCCTCGCGATCCTCGCCACGGCGCTCCTCCCGATCTTGGTACAGGGCCTCAAACAGGCGGCGTCGAACTCGACCCTTGCGTCGGCGACACAACTCGCCAACGATGAGCTCGAGCGCCTTCGCACCTGGACGGCGTGCAGCGATCTCGTCGCCGACAGTTTCACCACGACCGACGCACGGGGAGTGATTCTCACGACCACCACCACGGTCGGTGCCTGTTCCGCCACCGCCGAGAACCCGGAGTCCGTGCCGGTGACAGTCAGTGTGACGCGAGGCGACACCGGGGTCATCGTGACCAACACCACTACTTACCTTTTCATCTCGGGGCCATGACATGACGAACACAGTGACGGCCGGCGAGGTCGTCGAGCCCAAGGAATCCGAGGAGGGCTTCACCCTCATCGAACTCCTCGTCTACTCTCTCCTGCTGGCCGGCGTGCTCGCGATCGTCGGAGGCATGATCTTCAGCGCTGTCACGGCGTCGAAGTCCGTTGTGAGCATCACCGACACCTCCACAGCGGGTCAGCTCGTCGCCAAGTCCGTCGTGACCGGGATCCGCAACTCCTCAGATTTTCGCCTGACCAACCCCGTCGGCGACGACCAGCTTCTTGTTGCCAGGACGGCGAGCTCGGGCGCGACGCTCACCTGGACCTGTTACGCGTGGTATTACTCGGCGGCCGACGGGGGCTCGGTGCGGTTCACGACATCGCCTACAACGATTCTTCCGCCCACACCGGATGAACTGGCCACCTGGACTCTTCTCACCGAGGGCGTCACTCCCGTCTCGGGAACGGGTATCTTCAGCGCGCTCAACGAGCGGCTGTCGCTCTCCATTCACGGACTCGACGGAATTCATCCGCCGGTCGACATCACGACCTCGGCAACCAGCCGGGCGGGAGCATCAGGGAGCCTGACATGTTTCTAAACCGATTCATCCCCACCCGATCCGAGCGCGGCTCCGCCATGGTCGCCGTCCTCGGTGTCTTCGCTCTCGGGCTCATCCTGACCACTCTCATCGTGTCGTCAGTGGTCCACGGAGTGGGCTGGAGCACATTCTCGCGGGCATCGGTGCAGTCGCACGCGGCCGCGGATGCCGGCATCACCGCTGCGCGTGCCGGCCTCTACACCCTCGGCAACTGCAACAGCCAGAGCACCGCCGGCGTGTATGCGTCTGCCGGTTCGCCAGAGTACCGTGCGGTCGTCGAGCACAACGATGGAGCCGGCTGGGTCGCCGGCTGTCCGACGGCCTCGACCTCTCAAGTACGCATCACCTCGACCGGAACGGCCGAAGCCCCGGCGGTCGCCGGCGTCTCCGCGGGGGACACGAGCAAGGTCGAGGCGATGTTCCAGTACCTCGTGCCAGGAATCAATCCGACCGGGGTCGCACTCTACGTCTACGACGGCCTCGAGATCGAGGCGAATTCCTCGCTCGACCTCTCCGAAGGTGGTTCGACCGGGCTCATCGTGAAGAACGGCGACCTGCTGTGCTCCAAGAACAACACGGTCATCAACGGCAGCATTGTCGTGCTGGGCGACATGACGTTCGCCAATAAGTGCACCGTGAGTGGAAGTGCGCAGGTCGAAGGTCTCGCGACGATGGCATCCGGTCGCGTCGACGGCGATCTCACCGCCGGGTCGGTCAATCCCAACCCGCCGGGGACGCACGTCGGTGGCACATATACGCAGAGCTCGGTCGTGCCGGTCGCGCCAGACTGGGTCAACCTGACCTACAAGCCGACCGACTGGGTGACGAGTGCCGGCGTGCCGTTCGAGGTGCAGACAATGCCGTCGTCCTGCAAGTTCACGGGCGGCAATCTCGGGGGCACCGTGCCGGGCTTCCCGCTCATCCTGAACTCCCTCGGCAACTGCCCGGGGGGCCTCACCGCCAACAACAACACGACGGTCAGCCTCACGAGCGACGTCGTGGTCTTCGCGAACAAGTTCGACTTCTCCGCGACGAACTCGTTGACCTTCAAGTCATCGACCACTGCGGCGCACCGGTTGTGGTTCATCACGCCGGACAACGGTACCGCGGGCGACAAGGCGCCTACCTGCGATGCAACCCAGGGTCCGTTCTCGGTCAAGAACGGGTTCGAGATCAAGTCGCCCATCGCTGCACTGCTCTACACGCCGTGCTCCTTCGATGGCAAGAACGGCTTCGCCTGGAGCGGGCAGATCTACGCCGGCGGTCAGAGTTACGCCAAGAACAACCCGAGCTTCTCCTTCGTTCCGGTCGGAGCCGCGGGAGTCGACTTCGACCAGGCGATCGTCACGCCGGTCATCTCGAAGCCACAGCCCGGGGCTCTCCTCACGATGAGAGATCGAAACGGTGGCTAGTGCGGCCATCGTCGTAGCCGGTGTGTTCGGATCCCTCATCGGCTCGTTTCTCAACGTCGTGGTGTACCGGGTGCCGGCCCGGAAATCGGTCGTCTCGCCGCCGAGCGCGTGCCCGCACTGCTCCGCGCCGATCCGCGCGATGGACAACATCCCGGTGGTGTCGTGGATCATGCTGAGGGGCAGGTGTCGAGACTGCCACGCGCCCATCTCCCGCCGATACCCGCTCGTCGAGCTGGGGACGGGGATCCTCTTCGCGGCCGTGGTCCTGTGGTTCCTCATGCTCCAGCTCCCCCAGCCGACGTGGTCCACCCCGCAGGAGGCCGTCGCCTCCGGTCTTGCCCTCGCCGCCTACCTCTACCTTGCCGCTGTCTCCGTCGCGCTCGCGCTCATCGACCTGGACACGCGCACGCTCCCGAACCGGATCGTCATGCCCGGTTATATCGTGGGTGCCGTGCTGCTCGGAGTTTCCGGATCTCTGACGGGAGACTTCGGTGCGCTCGCGATGGCGGCCATCGGCGCGGCCGCCCTCTTCCTGCTGTACTTCGTGCTCGCCCTCGCCTACCCGCGGGGGATGGGCATGGGGGACGTCAAACTTGCAGGGCTCCTCGGGCTCTTTCTTGGATTCATGGGCTGGCAGGCTCTCGTCGTTGGGGCCTTCGCCGCGTTCATGCTCGGCGGGATCTTCTCACTCGTGCTCATCGCGCTTCGAAAGGCGACGGGCAAGTCAGCCCTGCCGTTCGGTCCGTGGATGTTGCTGGGCGCCTGGCTCGGAATCTGCTTCGGGAGTGACATCATGAGCAGGTACCTGGGCCTGTTCGGGATCAGTTAGGGGAAAACATGGCCAGCACGCAACTCGTCGGGGTCGACATCGGCTCGAGCACCATCCGGGCAGTCGAGGTTGCCGGGGTAGGGACCAAACGGCCGTCGGTCGTGCGGTTCTTCTCCATCCCGCTTCCTGAGGGCGCGGTCAAGAACGGTGAAGTCATCGAGGTCAACACCGTCTCCGCAGCGCTCAGGCAGTTGTGGGCAGCCGCGAAATTCCGCAGCAAGGAAGTCGTGCTGGGTGTCGGAAATGCAAAGGTCCTCGTGCGCGATCTTTCGGTTCCCAAGCTGAGCCAGACTGAGATCCACGAGTCGCTTCCTACCCACGTGCAGGAGATGCTGCCCGTCCCTGTGGCCGACGCGCTCCTGGACTTCTACCCGATCTCGGAATCGCCGTCGGAGACCGGACCGATCGTCAACGGCCTGCTCGTCGCCGCGATCAAGGACTCTGTTCTTGCGAACGTGCGGGCGGTGCAGCTCGCCGGTCTCACGCCGGTCGGAGTCGACCTCATCCCGTTCGCCCTCACCCGGCTGACGTCCCCTGCCAGGATGATGGGCAACGTCGCCCACATCGAGGTGGGCGCGCGGACCACGAATGTGATCGTCACGAGTGGCGGAGTGCCCCAGTTCGTGCGCATTCTTGCCAACGGAGGCCATGATCTCACGGCAGCGCTCGCCGACCGGCTCGACATCTCCGACGTGGAGGCCGAGAACCTCAAGCGTTCGGTGGGCCTCGGCGGGATCAACGTGTCACCGGAGCATGCGCCGGCCGTCGCCATCATCCGCGAAGTGACCGGCACGCTGCTCAACAGCCTGAGGAACACTCTCAGCTTCTTCGCGAACACCCGCCAGAACGAGCCGTACTCCGGCATCGTGCTCACGGGCGGCGGAGCCCAATTGCTCGGACTCGCCGACGCGCTCTCCGAGATGACCCGGATCCCGGTCGTCCTCGGTGATACCTTCGGCAGCATCGACGTCGCCAAGGACGCCGCCAGGGGGGCGCAGAGCCAACTCGGCCTCAACGTGGCGCTTGGACTCGCACTGGGAGGTGCTGCAGCATGAAAGGCCGTGGCAGCGACAGCGGACGCCTCGTCATCGGCGGCCCACCGCGAGCGAACCTGCTCCCACCCGAGGTCGGAGCCGCCGCGAAGGGGCGCGCCATGCGTCGCAGCGCGACGGCGCTCGTCGTGCTCGCCGCCCTCATCGTCGTCGGCGGCTATGCGGGGGCGACAGCGCTCTCCCTTGCGGCACAGGGGCAGTTGGATGCTGCGAACGAACGCACCCAGGAGCTCATCGCCGAGCAGGGCAAGTACGTCGAGGTCCGACAGGTGACCTCGATGCTCGAGACGGCGACCGCGGCGCAGACGGTCGGAACATCGACCGAGATCGACTGGAAGGCCTACCTCGTCGCAATCGAGGGAAGCCTGCCAGCCGGCACGCTCGTGACGAACTTCGTCGCCGAGACGTCGACCCCGTTCACGGCCTTCGCGGCGCCGACCGTTCCGCTCCAGGGCGACCGCATCGGCGAGCTCAAGTTCACCGCGACGAGCCCATCCCTTCCTGATGTCGGGGCCTGGCTCGTCGCCCTCGAGGGACTCGACGGGTACGTCGATGCGTCACCGGGCTCCGTGACGCTCAACGCCGACACCGTGACCTACGAGGTGACGATCACGATGCACGTGAACCAGGACGCGCTCCTGCTGCGCTTCGACAAAGCCGCAGCGGATGCTCGAGACAAGGCACGCGCGGAGAAGGATGCCGCGAAGAAGGACGCCGAGAAGGACGCGAGTTCCGACGCGAGCACGGACGGGGGCGAGTGATGATGAACAACAGGTTCTGGCTCGTCATCGCCGGCGTCCTCGGCGTCGCCATTCTTGCGATCGGGTGGTTCATCGGAGTTTCGCCGAAGCTCGACGAGATGAACGCAGCGAACGAGCAGCGCGCATCCGTCGAGGCCCAGAACAAGCTCCATGAGGCCAAGCTCGCCGAGCTCAAGAAGGAATTCGCGCAGCTCGAGACCCTCAAGGCCGACCTCGCCGAAGCGCAGCTGTCACTTCCGCCTGGTGACGAGCTGTCCTCGTTCCTCGGGGAGCTGCACCGCCTGGAGGCGTCGAGCGGTGTTGTCCTTAAGACCTTCAGCGCCGGAGACGGCCAGGCCTATGTCGCTGCCCCAGGGGCGACCAGCGTGAGCCCGCTCGTGACGGCGGACAACTTCATCGCGATACCGATCACCCTCGCGGTCGACGGGTCCCGCCCACAGGTCATCCAGTTCCTGAATGACCTGCAGTACGGCAATCGGCTCTTCCTCGTCATCAAGCTGTCGATCGCCGAGTCGACTGCCGCCGTGGCCGTGAGCCCGGATACCAAGAACGCTCCGCCCGTCGAGGCGGCATACGAGGGGAGCATCTCGGGCTTCGTCTATGTGCTCGTCGACCCCGCCGCCCCGCCGCCGACCCCGACGCCTGTCGGTTCGCTCGATACGGCGCCAAGCCCGTCGGCGAGCCCGGCGCCATAGCCGACCACCTGTCGCCCGCGCGGCATCCATTGCTAGAGTGACCCTGATCGGCACGGATGCACCGATGCCGGTGAGGAGTGGTACGGATGAACGCCAGGAACGCTCAAGCGGACGAGACCGAACCGACCGAGTCGGCGCTGGCGCAGGATACGGCCACCGAGGTGACGACCGATGACGCCGTCACCGCGCCCGAGAGCGCGGACGACGCGGTCACGGTGACCGACTCCGGAGAAGCCGCGGGCGTCACGACGGCGGCGCAGACCGGTGAAGTCGCTCCTGCGCCCGTCAAGACCGTCTATGTCACGGCGCCGCAGCCGCCTCGGCGGAAGGGCAACCGCGGGCTCGGAGCCCTCCTCGCACTCCTGGCGGCCATCGTGTTCGCCGCCGTCTACGCCAGTGTGACGGCACTGCTCATCATGTTCGTCAGGCCGGAAGGGGTCGAGGGCGCGATCGGACAGTTCGTGACCGGACCGCTCTTCTACGTTCCCGTTGTCGCCTTCCTCGTGCTCATGGTCCTGTGGGCCCTGCTCGCCAACCGCGCGAGCTGGTGGGCCTGGGTGCTCGGGTCGCTTATCATCGCCGCGCTCGTCTACATCGTCTCGATCGGCGTCCTCCTGCTCGTCGCTGGAGGCTTCGGGCTCACTGCATCACAGGCCGCCGAGACGTTCACCGCTCTCGCCCTCAACCCGGCGATCATCGTCGCCGCCCTGCTGGCAAGGGAAGTGTCGGTGTGGTTCGGTGCGGTCATCGCGGCGCGCGGGCGCAAGGTGCGCGAGCGCAACTACGAGGCATGGCAGGAATTCGAGCGCGAGGAAGCCAGGAGGCACGGGGCAGCTCAGGAGCGAGCGGAGTTCGCCGGTCCGTCGGCCGTCTGACCCGCCCATGCCAGGCTCGTTCTCACGAGCGCTCCTCGTCGCCGTCATGGTCACCGTGCTGTACGGGGCGATCCTGCTCGCCCTCGACGGCGTCCTGAGCCTTCTCGCCGACCGCGACGTCATCTCCGAACCGGATGCCGGACCGCTCGTCGGCCCGATCATGGCGGTTGTCGCGCTCGCGATCATGTTCGTTTCAGTACTCGGAGGATTGAGGCCGACATCCATGCCCCCGAGGATTCCTGTGGCGCGTGCGGTGACCACGGCCATTCTCGTCTACCTGCTCGGCCCGCTGGCCGGCGCCGTTGTCTACACCGCCGGCCAGGAGCAGCTCCTGACCGGACTGCTCTTCTTCGCCCGGTACCTCGCGAGCCCCTTCGTCATCGCCTCGGCGGTTCTCGCCCTCGTTCCGATCCTGCTGCTGCCGCTCATCGGGGTCGCTCGATCGCGTGCGCGCTGAGCGAACTCATTTGACCGGGATGCGGCCGAGGGACTAAAGTTCTTGAGGTGTGCGCTTTGACGCGCGCTCTCCTGTGCCCAAACGCGGGAGGCGTGCACTGAGGCACCAACCGGAATTGGGCTCGACGGGCCGGGTATCACAACCCGACCAGCGCCCCCACGGCATACCCACTACAGCACTTCGGGACCCAGGTCCCTCGGTGGGTCACGTCAATCGGCACGGCGGATTTCAACGTGCGGATTGCAAGAAGAACAACTGTCACCGTGCAGTCAATTCAAGGAGCCAATCAGTGCCAACCATCCAGCAGCTGGTCCGCAAGGGCCGCTCGCCGAAGGTCGCCAAGAGCAAGACACCGGCCCTCAAGGCCAATCCGCAGCAGCGCGGTGTCTGCACCCGCGTCTACACCACGACCCCGAAGAAGCCGAACTCCGCACTTCGCAAGGTCGCCCGCGTCAAGCTTTCCAACGGTACAGAGGTCACCGCGTACATCCCGGGCGAAGGCCACAACCTGCAGGAGCACTCGATGGTGCTCGTCCGCGGTGGGCGTGTAAAGGATCTCCCCGGTGTCCGCTACAAGATCGTCCGCGGCGCCCTCGACACGCAGGCCGTCAAGAACCGCAAGCAGGCACGCAGCCGTTACGGCGCGAAGATGGAGAAGAAGTAATGCCCAGGAAGGGACCAGCACCCAAGCGCCCCGTGGTCAACGACCCGGTCTACGGCGCCCCCATCGTCAGCCAGCTCGTCAACAAGATCCTCCTCGACGGCAAGAAGGCCCTCGCCGAGCGCATCGTCTACGAGGCGCTCGCCGGAGTCTCCGCCAAGAACGGGGCGGATGCCGTCGTCACGCTCAAGAAGGCGCTCGACAACGTGCGTCCGACTCTCGAGGTCAAGAGCCGCCGCGTCGGCGGTTCCACCTACCAGGTCCCCGTCGAGGTCAAGCCGCACCGCGCGAACACTCTCGCGCTGCGCTGGCTCACGACCTACGCCAAGGCCCGCCGCGAGAAGACCATGACCGAGCGCCTCACCAACGAGATCCTCGATGCCTCGAACGGGCTCGGCGCGGCGGTCAAGCGCCGCGAGGACACCCACAAGATGGCGCAGTCGAACCAGGCATTCGCGCACTACAGGTGGTAGCTGCTCAGCTGGTTGAGTAGCGCGAAGCGCGTATCGAAACCACACGGCCGCGCGGCCCGGTTTCGATACGTCCGCTGTGCGGACTACTCAACCAGCGGGTAATCCACCAACAAGCTGACTTGCAAACCCAACAGTAAGGAACACCCGTGGCACAGGAAGTGCTCACCGACCTGAGCAAGGTCCGGAACATCGGCATCATGGCGCACATCGATGCCGGTAAGACGACGACGACCGAGCGCATCCTGTTCTACACGGGCGTCAACCACAAGATCGGCGAGACGCACGACGGCGCTTCGACGACGGACTGGATGGAGCAGGAGCAGGAACGCGGCATCACCATCACGTCGGCCGCGGTGACCTGTTTCTGGAACAAGAACCAGATCAACATCATCGACACCCCCGGCCACGTCGACTTCACGGTCGAGGTCGAGCGGAGCCTGCGCGTACTCGACGGCGCGGTCGCCGTCTTCGACGGCAAGGAGGGCGTTGAGCCCCAGTCGGAGACCGTCTGGCGGCAGGCGGACAAGTACAACGTGCCCCGCATCTGCTTCGTCAACAAGATGGACAAGCTCGGCGCCGACTTCTACTTCACTGTCGACACGATCGTCAACCGTCTCGGCGCGAAGCCGCTCGTCATCCAGCTGCCGATCGGCGCCGAGAGCGACTTCGTCGGCGTTGTCGACCTCGTCGAGATGCGCGCGCTCGTGTGGCCGGCCGACTCCAAGGGCGACGTCACGATGGGCGCCAAGTACGAGGTCGAGGAGATCCCCGAGAACCTCAAGGAGAAGGCGGCGAAGTACCGCCAGGAACTCCTCGAGGCCGTCGCCGAGACCGACGACGCGCTGCTCGAGAAGTTCTTCTCCGGCGAGGAGCTGACGGTCGCCGAGATCAAGGGCGGCATCCGCAAGCTCACCGTCTCGAGCACCATGTACCCGGTGCTGTGCGGTTCGGCGTTCAAGAACCGCGGCGTGCAGCCCATGCTCGACGCCGTCATCGACTACCTTCCGAACCCGCTCGATGTCGGCGCCATCGAGGCTCGTGATCCTCGCGACGAGGACAAGGTCATCGAGCGGCACCCCGACCCGAAGGACCCCTTCGCGGCCCTCGCGTTCAAGGTCGCCGTGCACCCGTTCTTCGGGCGGCTCACCTACATCCGCGTGTATTCAGGGCATCTCGACAGCGGCGGCCAGGTCGCCAACTCGACGAAGCAGAAGAAGGAGCGCATCGGGAAGATCTTCCAGATGTACGCCAACAAGGAGAATCCGGTTCCCTCGGTCACCGCGGGCCACATCTACGCGGTCATCGGGCTCAAGGACACGACGACGGGCGACACCCTGAGCGACCCGTCTGCGCAGGTGGTTCTCGAGTCGATGACCTTCCCGGAGCCCGTCATCGAGGTCGCGATCGAGCCGAAGACGAAGGCCGACCAGGAGAAGCTTGGTATCGCCATCCAGAAGCTCGCCGAAGAGGACCCGACGTTCCGCACCGAGCAGAACCAGGAGACCGGCCAGACGGTCATCAAGGGGATGGGCGAGCTTCACCTCGACATCCTCGTCGACCGGATGAAGCGCGAGTTCAACGTCGAGGCGAACGTCGGCAAGCCGCAGGTCGCCTACCGGGAGACCATCAAGCGCGTCGTCGAGAAGCACGACTACACCCACAAGAAGCAGACCGGTGGTTCCGGCCAGTTCGCGAAGGTGCAGATCGCTCTCGAGCCGCTCGATCTCGCTGCGGAGCACCCCTACGAGTTCGAGAACAAGGTCACCGGCGGTCGCGTGCCCCGCGAGTACATCCCATCGGTGGACGCCGGGATGCGCGATGCCATGCAGGTCGGCGTGCTCGCCGGCTACCCCATGGTGGGCATCAAGGCGATCCTGCTCGATGGCGCGGCCCACGACGTCGACTCCTCGGAGATGGCGTTCAAGATCGCCGGCTCGATGGCCTTCAAGGAGGCCGCGCGCA
>DAITPJ010000037.1:0-19111 GCA_036833635.1 Terrimesophilobacter sp. | reverse complement strand
GGGTCTTCGTCAGGTTGCGAATGCCGCCGAGGCTCTTGTGCAGCTTGTCGAGCTCCCGCTTCTTGATGAGGAGCTCCTTCTTGGTGAAGCCCTTCGTCGTGTCCTCGAAGTCGATCTCCTCGAGCTCCTTCATGCGCGCGAGGCGCTTGGAGACAGTCTGGAAGTTGGTGAGGAGGCCACCGAGCCAGCGCTGGTTGACGAACGGCTGGCCGACGCGCTGCGCCTGCTCCGCGATCGAGCCCTGCGCCTGCTTCTTGGTGCCCACGAAGAGGATCGTGCCGCCGCGGGCGACCGTCTCGCGCACGTAGTCGTACGTCTTGTCGATGTAGGCGAGCGACTGCTGCAGGTCGATGATGTGGCTGCCGCTGCGCTCGGTCAGGATGAAGCGCTTCATCTTCGGGTTCCAGCGGCGGGTCTGGTGCCCGAAGTGGACGCCGCTGTCGAGCAGCTGGCGAATGGTGACAACGGCCATGGCCGTCTCCGTTTCTGGCGCCCGCATCCGGTCAGCCGGATGGTGCACCGCTCAGTTTTCTCCCGCACCGGATGATGCGGAACCTGGTGCCCGACACGACTCCGCCCGGATTTCGCCGGGACTGAGTGGAGTTGGTGTGCGTTCGCTCGCTGAATGCAGGCGCTGCGGGCACGCGTAGTCATCCCGATGAACAGGATGCGGGGTCCATGTTAGCACCCGTTCCTCTCCTCCCCCGCCCGCGGGGGCCCGCGCAGTCACCGGATGACGGGACGGCCAGGCCCGGCGGGTTCGCTGCCGGGAGATGCTGGCGTCATGTCGCTCCCGCTGCTCCCGACGTCCTCCTGGAGGGCCTCGGTCGCGGCACTGCTCGTGCTCACCTTTCTCACCGGTGCCGCACCGGTGGCGGGAGCGGCATCGTCGACGCTCGGCTCGGCACCTCGTGCGGCGCAGTGGGCCTGGCCGCTGGCGCCGCCGCACGCGATCGCACGGCCGTTCATCGGGCCGGCGACCCCGTACTCCGCTGGCCACCGCGGCATCGACGTGCGGGGCGTCGAGGGCGCGCCGGTGTTCGCCCCCGCCGACGGGGTCGTGCACTTCGTCGGGTTCGTCGTCGACCGGCCTGTCATCTCGATCCGGCATCCGGACGGACTCATCTCGAGCTTCGAGCCGGTGACCACATCGCTTGTCGCGGGAACCGTCGTCCACCGCGGCGATACGATCGGTGCCCTGCAGTCCGGCCACTGCGGGGCACCGTGCCTTCACTTCGGCGTGCGACGGCATGGCGAGTACGTCTCACCGCTCAACTACCTCGGCGGCATCCCGCATTCTGTTCTGCTGCCGACACGCCCGCTCCGTTAGCCGGCCGACGCGTTAGCGCTCGGCCCTGCTGAGCCTGCTCGGCCACCAGATCGCGCGGCCGATGTCGTAGCTGAGCGCCGGGACCAGCAGCGACCGCACGAGGAAGGTGTCGACGATGACGCCGAAGGCGACGATGAACGCGATCTGCGCGAGGAAGAGGATCGGGATGACCCCGAGCGCCGCGAATGTCGCGGCGAGAACGAGCCCGGCCGAGGTGATGACGCCGCCCGTCGAGGAGAGTCCCCGCAGGATCCCTGCCCTCGTTCCGTGGAGCTTCGACTCCTCCCGCACGCGCGTCATGAGGAAGATGTTGTAGTCGACGCCGAGCGCGACGAGGAACACGAAGCCGAACAGGGGAACGGAGGGGTCCGCCCCGGGGAACTGGAGAATCCCGTTGAACACGAGCGCTGCGACGCCGAGGGCGGCGGCGAAGGAGACGACGACGCTCAGGATGAGGATGATCGGCGCGAGGATGGAGCGCAGCAGGAGCATGAGGATGAGCGTGATGACGAGGAGCACGAGGGGAATGATGAGATTCCGGTCGTGAATCGCCGTGTCATTCGTGTCGAGGGCGACGGCCGTGACTCCGCCGACGAGCGCATCCGGGTGCCGGTCCGCAAGCTGCGATCGGAGCTCCCGGACTGTCTCTTCCGCCTCGAGAGAATCCCCGGCGCCAGTGAGCGTGGCCTGGAGCAGAACGGTGCCGTCCACGACCGTCGGGTCGCCTGCCGGGGTTCCCGGCGGCCCGAGCGGCTGGACGCCGTCCTCCGTGACGGGCAGCGATCCACTCGGGGAATCGTCCGAGACCACCGTGACCGAATCGACCCCGGACGTGCCCAGGAGCATGGCCGCGACGTCGTCGAGCTCGCCCTCCGGGGCGATCACGATCGCCGGGGTTCCCGAGCCGCCCGGGAAGTGCTCGCCGAGAACGACCTGCCCATCGCGGCCCTGTGACTCGCCCAGTACGAACTCGCTCTGCGGCACGCCGTTGGCGTTCAACTGGAGCAGGCCGCCCGCCGCCGCGACGAGGACGAGCGTCGATGCGACCCAGATGAGCCGGGGACGGCGCGCGATGACTCGCCCGAGCTTCGGCCACACTCCCCTCGCGCCATCGTCGCCGGACTCGCCCTGCGCTGAACCGGCCTGGGGGCGACGCGGCCAGAATGCGACCCTCCCGGCGGCCATCATGAGGGCGGGAAGGAGGGTGAGCGCGGCGAGGATGGCGAAACCGACGCCGATCGAGGCGACAGGGCCAAGCGATTTGTTCGAGTTGAGGTCGCTGAACAGCAGGATGAGGAGCCCCGCGATGACGGTCGCGCCGGAGGCCGCGATGGGTTCCCATGCCCCCTTGAGCGCCGCGAGCGTGGCCACCCACCGTGACCGGTGATCCCGCAATGCCTCCCGGTACCGCGCGACGTACAGCAGGGAGTAGTCGGTCGCGGCACCGATGACAAGGATGAACAGGATGCCCTGGGTCTGCCCGGTGAGCGTCAGGATGTCCGCGCGGGCGAGCGCGACGACCGTGAACACGGATGCCGTCAGGGCGAAAAGGCTCGTGCCGAGCACGATGAGCGGAAGGAGCGGAGAGCGGTAGACGATCACGAGGATGATGAACACCGCGACGAACGCCACAAGCAGCAGGAGCCCGTCGATGCCGGTGAAGGCATCCACGAGGTCGGCGGTCAGCCCGGCCGGGCCGGTGACCCAGACGCCGAGACCGTCGACTGCGTTGTCGTCGAGGTAGGCGCGCATCCGCTCGACGGTGTCGGTGACCTTGACCGTGGTGTCGAGCGGCACGAAGATCTCGACGGCGGCCCCGTCATCCGAGTCGATCGCCGGCGAGACGTCATCGCCCGAGACGCCGTCGATGGCGGCGAGTGCGTCTCGCTGCCGATCGATGAGCGAGTGGTCCGACGCGGTCAGCCCGCCATCGCGCTGGTAGACGACGATCCCGGGGATGAGGTCCGCGTCACGGAACCCTTCCTGGAGCTGCTGCACCTTCGTGGCCTCGGCGCTCGCGGGCAGGAACTCGGCCTGGTCGTTCTGAGCGACGTCGCTGATCTGGCCAAAGGCGATACCGCCCGCACCGCCGACCGCGAGCCAGGCACCGATGAGCGCGACCGGGATGAGTATCCGGAGCCACTTGGGGACGCGGGCGCGCGTGGTCGACTCCTGATCCCGATCCAGCACGGGCTAACGCTACCCGGAGTCTCCTGTGAGTTTGACCGCGTGCCGGAACGAAAACGAAGGAGATCGGCCCGCGGATGCCCACAAAGGCCACGATGTGGTCGAATCTCGCCGGATCTCCTTCGTTTTCGTTCAGGCTCGGGGGTGGGCCGCGCGGTAGCTCTCCTTGAGCCGCTCGGTCGACACGTGCGTGTAGAGCTGCGTCGTGCCGAGGCTCGCGTGGCCGAGCAGCTCCTGAACGGCGCGCAGGTCGGCCCCGCCGTCGAGCAGGTGGGTCGCCGCGGTGTGCCGGAGCGCGTGGGGCCCGGATGGGCCAGTGCCCGGCACGTCAGCGAGCAGGCCGGCGACGATCGCGTAGACGGTACGGGTTCCGAGACGTTTGCCCCGCGCGCCGAGAAACACGGCGGGACTCGGCCCATCGAGGAGCGCTGGGCGTGCCGCGTCCAGGTAGGCGGCCATGGCATCCTTCGCCGGCACGCCGAATGGAACGACCCGTTCCTTCGCGCCCTTGCCGGTGACTCTCACGGTCAGGCGCGAGAGGTCGACGCGGTCCACGTCCAGCCCTACGAGCTCGCTCACCCGAATCGCGGATGCGTAGAGCAGCTCGACGATCGCCAGGTTGCGCTGCGCGATGGGGTCGCCGGATGCTGCGAGGCCGGCAAGGGAATCGAGGATTCCGTCCATCTGCGCGCGCGTGAGCACGCGCGGCAGGTGGTGATCGGCCTTGGGGGCGCGCAGTCGCAGCGCGGGATCCGCGTCGATCCGACCGGTGCGGCGGGCCCAGTCGGTGAAGCTGCGCACCGCCGCCGTGCGCCGGGCGAGAGTCGACTTGGCGAGCCCGGCGTTCGACGCCTCCCAGAGCCAGTCCCGCAGGTGCTCGAGGTCGAGCTGTTCGAGTTCGGTTGCCCCGCGCCCGACGGAATATCCGGCCAGCTCGGTGAGGTCGGTGCGGTAGGCGCGCGCGGTGTTGGGGCTCAGGCCGCGCTCGACCCCGAGTTGCCTCACGAACGCGTCGATCGCGCGCACAAGCTCCATTCCTCCATGGTCGCGCATCCCGCACCAGCCGGGCGGGACCCGCGCCGCGATCGGTGGGTCGCGCTAGTCGGAGCTCGCGGCCTCCCTGGCGTTGAACGGCGACTTCTTGTTGGAGAAGAGTTCGAGGCGCTCGGCGGGGGTCATGGCCTCGATCTGGGCCCAGCTGTCCGAGGAGAACCCTGTCACCTCGATCGTCTCGCCGACCGGCACGATCGAGTGCACGATCCGGTCCTCGTAGACGTGGACGAGGTTGAACGCCTGGCCGAAGTCCACCCCGGAGAGCAGCCGGTCCTTCGCGGTGAGGTTGAGCGTGTAACACGTCGCCGCGGCCACAGAGACCGGCACCCCCGCGAAGGTGCTGTGCGTCGAGTAATGGAGGTGCCCTGCGAGGATGCCGCGGACATCCGTCCCTCGGATGACGTCCGCGAGCCGGTCCTGGTCGAGGAGTTCGAGCATGCCCATGGCCTCGAGGAGCGGGGTGGGGATGGGCGGATGGTGGACGGCGAGGAGCGTTCCATGCGGAGCCGGCCGCGAGAGCTCGTCGGCGAGCCAGGCGAGCTGGGCATTCGTGACCTCACCGTGGTGGTAGCCGGGCACGGTCGTGTCGAAGGAGATGATCCGAAGGCCCCCGAGGTCGTAGACGCGATCCTGCGGGTTCTCGTCGCCTGGGCCGTCGAAGAGTTCGCTGGAGTACTGGAGCCTCTCGTCGTGGTTGCCCATGACCCAGATGACCCTGGAGCCGAGCCGCTCGGCGACCGGCTCGACGAGCGCGCGGAGCCGCCGGTAGGCATCCGGTTCCCCGAGGTCGGCGAGGTCGCCGGTGAACACGATCGCCTCTGGCCGGACGCCTGAGTCCTCGAGCTGGCGGAGCGCCTGGAGCAGGTGGGCATCCGTGGCGACGCTCCCGTAGAGCTGTCGCCCGCCGCCCAGGAAGTGGGTGTCGCTGATGTGCGCGATGACGTGGGCTGCAGCGGGGTGCTGTCCGAGTTGGATCACGGCTCAAGCCTAGAGGTCGCTCCGGTCGCGGGCTTGGCGATGGCGGCGGACTGAAGCGCCGCGAGGTCCTCCGCGACGAGGTCCCGCAGGCGCTGGTCGCGGTGCTTCAGGTAGTCGGCGTCGACGGGGATGTACTCGAGATCGAGGTTGTGCTCGATGTTGGAGGCGACCTCGCGCCAGGCGTCGCGACGCGCCCCGCCGACCAGATCGTCGAGGTAGGCATCGTCGACGCTCTGCGCCCGTAGTCGCTCGGCCAACTCCCTCGCGACGTCGCGGCGATGTTTCATGTTCGGAAGGTCGTCGCGCGAGTAGCCCTGCGGGTCCCTCGCGGACGGCGGGGCGCTCCCGATCCTCGCGATGAGCGCCTCGAGGTTGTCGGCATCCGTGTCGGATTCGACGGCAAGAAGCTGCAGCACGCCGCCAGCAATCTCCCGCCCACGACCGGGGTCCCATGGCCCCTGCCCGGTGAGAACCCGAATGAGAAAACTGTTCTTGACCGACATCCGGCTCGCGTACTCGGTGAGCAGGAGCCCCTCGCCGACGGCTTCGGCGACGGTCAGGGTTCGCGGCCTGGGCAGCATCGATTCGTCGAAGGGGGTGTGCACCCGCCGTCGATCGCGGCTCCGAAACCTCATTGTTCGCCTGGGGCCTTCCTCTGCGACCGCGCAGGAGGTCGCCGACCCTAGGCTAGTTCGCTTGAGCTGCCGGCGCCGAGGGCGGGCCGGTTTTCACCCAACCGGATGCGCGCTCCGCGGCGCTGCCCTCGAGCTGCATGGCGCCGAGCACTCCCTGCACGGTGGCGATGGAGAGCCCGGACCGTGCCGCGATGTCGTCGACGAGGCGTGCCGACCTGGCGCTCATCGCATCCGTGACGCGCAGCTCGTCCGCGCCGAGGCCCGGAAGTTCGGTCGGCGCGTGCGTGGCATCCGATGTCACGGTCTCGACGGGGAGGGGCGCGAGCTCCGCCATCTCGTCGGCGTTCGTGACGCACACCGCGCCGAAGTCACGGATGAGCCGGTGGCATCCGGCGGATGCTGCGCTCGTGACAGGGCCTGGCACCGCCCCGAGCGGCCGCCCGAGCGCCGCGGCGTGGCCGGCCGTGTTGAGCGATCCGGAGCGCCAGCCCGCCTCGAGCACGATGGTCGCCCCGCTCATGGCCGCTATCAACCTGTTGCGCTGGAGGAAGCGCCACTTCGTGGGAGCCGCCCCGCACGGCAGCTCTGAGACGACGGCCCCCTGGTCGACGATGCGCGTGAGAAGCGCTTCGTGGCCGCTCGGGTAGAAGCGGTCGACGCCGCCGGCGAGCACGGCGATCGTCTGCCCGGAGCTCGCGAGCGCGGCACGGTGCGCCATGCCGTCGATGCCGTAGGCAGCCCCCGACACGATCGTGTAGCCGCGATCCACGAGACCGGCGGATGCCTCCATCGCCACATGCTCGCCGTATCCGGTGGCCGCCCTGGCCCCGACGAGGGCGATCGAGGAACCTGCGGTGCCGAGCGTGGGTTCGTTGCCGCGCAGCCAGAGTGCGACGGGGGCGTGGGCGCCGAGATCGTCGAAGCCGGCGGGCCAGGCCGGGTCACCCGGAATGAGCAGCCGCACCGCGTACCTGGCCGCCTGCTTGAGGGCGAGGAGCGCGACGCGGGATTGCAGTCGCGGTGCCCAGCGCGCGAGAGCCTGCTCGAGCTCGTCATGGTCGAGCTCCGCGTCGACCCGCTCGAGAAGGCTGTCGACGGAAGTTCGGGCGACGACCGCGTCGAGCGCTGCGGTCGCCCCGAGCGCCTCGATGAGCACGCCCGCGACCCGGTCGCCCGGTTCGACGATCCCCGTCCACGCCGATCGAGCGAACCGCTCGCGAAGCGCGTCGCCTTCGAGTTCGTCGCCGGCGACCGCCCGCACGAGGGGCGCGACCTCCGCTTCCTTGAGTCCGAGAATGCTCATGCTGAGAGGGCCTTCCTGAGGTAGAGCGCGCGGCCGATGTGGTCGGCGGTCGGCGTATCGGCGGAGTCGAGATCGGCCAGAGTCCAGCCGAGACGCAGGACGCGGTCGTAGCCGCGCATGGTGATCCCGCCGCGCTCGAGCGCACGGTCGATGCTGGCGGTCACGACGCTGCCCAGTCGGGCCTGCGGCCCGCGGAGCCAGTGGCCCGGCACTTGCGAGTTGACCTGCCACGGCGTCGAGGCGAGCCGCGCTGCGGCGCGCTCCCGGGCGGCGATGACCCTGGACCGAGCCTGCGCCGTCGTCGTGCGCGGAGTATCGCCGGCGAGCTTGAGCTGGGCGCTCGTGATGCGCTGCACGCGCAACTGGATGTCGATGCGATCGAGGAGCGGGCCGGAGAGCCGGCCGAGGTACCGCCGCCGCGCGCTCGGTGGACACGTGCACTCCGAGTCACGCGCGCCGTATTGGCCGCACGGGCACGGGTTGGCCGCGAGGATGAGCTGGAACCGCCCTGGATAGTGCGCGACCGCGTTCGCCCGGTGGATGCTGATGACGCCGGATTCGAGCGGCTGGCGCAGCGCGTCGAGCACCGAGGAGGTGAACTCCGGTGCCTCGTCGAGAAAGAGGACCCCGCCGCTCGCGCGCGCTGCCGCGCCAGGGCGGATCTGCCTGCTGCCTCCCCCGATGAGCGCGGCGGCCGTCGCGGTATGGTGCGGAGCCTCGAGTGGCGGACGCACGACGAGCGCGTTGCCGACAGGGAGCCCGCCGAGCGAGCGGATCGAACTTACCTCGAGCGCCGTCGCCGGGTCGAGATCCGGAAGGAGCCCCGGCAGGCGGGCAGCGAGCATCGTCTTGCCCGACCCGGGCGGCCCCAACAGGAAGGCGTGGTGACCGCCCGCTGCGGCGACGACCATGGCCTCCACGGCATCCTCGTTGCCGATGATGTCGGCGAGGTCGAGCTCCTCGTCGGCCGCCGCCTCCGGCTCGGCGACGAGAATGGGCTCGACCGGGATGGATTCGAACTCGGCTCCGTGCCAGATCGCGGCATCCCGCAGCGAGGCGACCGGGACGACCCGGATCCCTGGCACGAGCGAGGCCTCGGCCGCGTTGCCCGTCGGCACCATGACGGTGTCGAAGCCGGCGATCGCTGCCGCCGAGACGGCGGGCAGGATGCCGGCGATCGGCCGCAACCGCCCGTCGAGGCCGAGTTCGCCGAGGTGCACGAGCCGATCGATCGACTCCGGATGCACGATCCCGGAGGCGGCCAGCGTCGCGAGCGCGATCCCGAGGTCGAACCCAGAGCCCTGCTTCGGAAGCGCGGCGGGCGAGAGGTTGACGGTGAGGCGGCGCGACGGGAGGTCGCATCCGGAATTCGATGCCGCGGCGAGCACTCGGTCGCGCGCTTCGCCGAGCGCCGCATCCGGAAGACCGATGATGACGAACTTCGGAAGCTGGGAGGAGTAGTCGGCCTCGATCTCCACGATGGCGCCCTGCAGCCCGAGGAGGGCGACGGCGTGGGTGCGCCCGACCGCCATCAGCCGATCCGCCTGAGGTGTTCGAGGCTCGGCGCCGCGCCTGCCCCGGCGATGACGGCGATCGCGTCGATGCGAACCACCCCGCGACGGTACGGATGCGCGTCGCACCACGCCATGGCCAGTCGTCGAAGGCGGGCGAGCTTTCGCGGCGTGATGGCCTCGAACGGATGCCCGAACGCCGTGCTCGTGCGCGTCTTGACCTCGACGAAGACCGTGTCGTTTCCGTCGCGGGCGACGAGGTCGATCTCGCCGCGGGCGCACCGCCAATTGCGATCGACGATCGTGTAGCCCGCGGCGACGAGGAACTGCGCAGCGAGCTCCTCGCCGCGCCTGCCCAGGTCGTCCTTCGCTGCCATGCGTCGAGGGTGGCGCACTGTTTCGAAACGCCGAGGCGCTCGGCCCAGATTCGGTGGCCTCCCCCGAGGGTGACAGCCTGTGGAGGAGTTAGGTGAGGTACACCTTGCGCAGGGTCTCGGTCACGGTCCAGACCGTGCGCTGGCCCGCTTCGAGCCGCATGACTGATCCGGGGCCGAGGTGCACGAGCCGCTCCTCGTCGACGAACTCGACGGTCGCGGCACCCGACAGCACGACGAAGAGCTCGTCGGCCTCGACATCCGTCACCGTCCCCGGGGTGAGTTCCCACACGCCCACCTCGCTGCCGGCGTACTCGCCGAGCGCGACTGCTCCAGAGGTCGGCGCCCCATCCAGCACCTGCTCGGCTACGACTGGCGAGTGAAGGAGACTCAGTTCTGCGGCGTTCACTTCAGCGCCATCGTCGAAGTCGCGATTCGCGCCGCCCAGGGACCCGCTCACGAGTCGAACCCCAGCCCGACGGCATCCAGCGTGCGCAGCACGAGGTTGCGCCTGCCACGGTTGTGGTCTGCCCGGTCGAGCGCCCAGCGCGAGACTTCGACGCCGAGCCAGGCGATCGGGTCGGGCGGGAACGGGATGGGCAGTGATCGCACCATCTTGAGGGAGGTGCGCTCGGTCTCGAGTCCCCACAGCTGGTCGAGCATGACGTTCGCGGCGAAGCGGGTCCCCGCGACACCGAGCCCCGTGAAGCCCGCGGCGTGCGCGACCCGGCCGCCGCGCGCATGCCCGAAGAACGCCGTGAACCGGCTGCAGGTATCGATGACCCCCGCCCAGCGGTGCGTGAAACGGATGCCCTCCAGTTGCGGGAATGTCGTGAAGAAGTGGCGCGCGAGCATCCGGTGCGACACCGGTCGGTCCTCGTACTCCGGCTTGATGCGCCCGCCGAAGTGGTAGATCGCGTCGTAGCCGCCGAACAGGATGCGGTTGTCCTTCGTGAGCCGGTAGTAGTGGAACTGATTGGCCATGTCGGAGAGCCCCTGGCGCCCCTTCCAGCCGATCGAGTCGAGCTGCGCGGCGCTCAGCGGCTCGGTCATGAGCACGTAGTCGTAGACCGGAACGGTGTGCCAGCGGTAACGCTTGAGCAGTGCGGGGAACGCATTTGTCGCGAGCGCCACGCGCTGGGCCCGGATGTCCCCGGTCGCGAGCTTGACCGTCACCGGTCCTGTGCGGTCGCTGTCGAGCGTGAGCACGGGCGAGTTCTCGAAGAGGTCGACGCCGGCCTCCGCGCATGCCCGAGCGAGCTCGTGCGCGAGCTTTCCCGGATGCACCATGGCCGTGTCGCGCGTCGCCCACAGGCCGGCGAGGTACGTCGGAGAGGCGATCTCGGCCCGCATCCGCTTCTCATCGAGATAGACGAGGTGCCCGCCGTCGCCGCCTGTTTCGAGCACGTCGGCCTCCAGCTCGGCGACCTGGTACGGCTCGACGGCCACGGCAATCGCCCCGGTACGTTCGAAGTCGCAGTCGAGCCCGAGCTCCCACACCGTCTGCTCGATCTCGTCGAGATTCTGCATGCCCAGCCGGTCGAGCTGCTCGAGCTCGTTCGGGAAGCGGCGGGCGCCGTTCTTCTCCCCGTGCGTGAGGGTCGCCTCGCAGAAGCCGCCGTTGCGACCGGATGCCGCCCAGCCGATCGTGCGCGCCTCCAGCAGGGCGACGCGCGTCGAGGCGTCGCGCTGCTTGGCCTGGAGCGCCGTCCACAGCCCGAGGAACCCGCCACCGACGACGACGAGGTCGTAGTTCGTGACGTCGTTGTACCGGGGCCAGGTGGGTGCGCCACGACCATCAGACCCGATGTCGTCGAGCCAGAATGTCGAGAGCCGCGATCCTTCGAGCGACGCCGTGACGATGCGCTCATCGGGAATGATGCGCTCGAAGACAGTGGGTTCCACGCGAGACGTCCTTGTCGGTGTGCCGGGTGCCTGGTGAAGCCGCCCTACTCGTCGAGCGCGAGCTCCTTGGGGAGTTCGAGCTCCTTGGCGCTCAGCTCCTCCACGTTGACGTCCTTGAAGGTGAGCACGCGCACCGACTTGACGAAGCGGTCGGAACGGTAGACATCCCAGACCCAGACGTCGTTCATGGTGAGCTCGAAGTAGAAGTCGTGCTCGGTGTCCTGGCGCACCAGTTCGACCTCGTTCGCGAGGTAGAACCGCCGCTCGGTCTCCACGACATAGCGGAACTGCGAGACGACGTCCCGGTACTCCCGGAACAGCGCCAGCTCGACCTCGCGGTCGTAGTCTTCGAAATCTTCCTCGTCCATATGCCTGTCAATCCTAGGCGGTCTCACTGAGCAGCGCAGGGGTCCGAAGCCAGCTCAGGCGGTGCAGCCGGCTGGGTCCGAGTCGTTCGATCGCCGCGAGATGCCCCGCCGAACCGTAACCCTTATTGCCACTCCATTCGTACCCCGGCAGCTCGGCGTCGGCGGCGATCATGAGCCGATCGCGGTGCACCTTCGCGATGACGGAGGCTGCGGCCACCGAGCCGCAGTCGCGGTCGGCCTTGATCCGCGTCCGCACGGCGAGCGGAGTGGTGAGCGCCGGGTTCAGCCAGTCGTGGTGCCCGTCGAGCAGAATCACGCTCTCGAGGATGGCGAGCCCGGCGGCATGGAGCTCGGCGAGGGCACGCTTGCCTGCGAGGCCGAGACACGCGGTGATCCCGAGGCGATCGACCTCCTCGGCGCTCGCGAGCCCGACCGCGGAGAGCAGCGCCCACGCCGAGGCGAGCGGCGCCATGGCCTCCCGGCGCGGCTCGCTCAGCATCTTGGAGTCGCGAAGCCCCTCCGGCATCCGGTTCGCGTCGACGAGGCGCGCGTCGACGACGCACAGGCCCACCGCGACCGGCCCGGCGAGCGCCCCGCGGCCGACCTCGTCGCATCCGATCACGAAGCGCGCGCCGGAATCGAATAGTTCACTCTCGACGTCGAGGGTGGGGTCGGCGACGCCCATTACGGACTCTTGTCGTCCACGCCCGCGAACACCGTCGGGTAGTTGTCGAGCCAGGACCAGTGGTCGATCGGCCAGCTCACGAGGAACGCGCGACCGACGACGTTCTCGATCGGCACGAAGCCCTTGCCCGGCTTGGTCGTGTTGTAGCGGGAATCCGCGGAATCGTAACGGTTGTCGCCCATGACCCAGAGTGAGTCCGCGGGAACTGTCACCGAGAAGTCGGTGCCGGAGACCTTCGTCACACCGGGGCCGAGCTTGAGGTACGGCTCGTCGAGCGGCACTCCGTTGACCGACAGCTGACCGAAGGTGTTGCAGCACTCGACGTCGTCGCCGGGGAGCCCGATGACGCGCTTGATGAGGTGATCGTTGCTGTCGGGCGCGCTCAGACCGACGACCGAGAGCACCCAGTCGACGCTCGCGACGAACCAGTTCTGCGGCGGCTCGTAGCGCGGGTCCAGCCATCCGCCCGGATCGCGGAAGACCACGACGTCGCCCCGCTGGATCGGGATGAGATTCGGCACGAGCTCGTTGACGATGATGCGGTCATCGATCTGAAGCGTGTCCTGCATCGACCCGGAGGGGATGTAAAACGACCGGATGAGGAAGGCCTTGATGCCGACCGAGATGACGATCGCGGCGAGGAAGATGATGAGGATGTCGCGGATGAAGAGCTTCACTCCGCGAGTACGGCGGCGCTTCTCCGAGTCCGCACGTTCGTGCCGCGTCGGGAGTTCTTCTGTCGTCATGTAGCCCCTGAGTTCCCGACAAGTCTAGGGTCTGGAAAACTCGCGTCGGGCCAGCGGACTACTGCGCGTCGCGCTTTTCCTTGATCTTCGCCTTCTTGCCGCGGAGGTTGCGCAGGTAGTAGAGCTTCGCGCGGCGCACGTCGCCGCGGGTGACGATCTCGATGTGGTCGATGACCGGGGAGTGCACGGGGAAGGTGCGCTCGACGCCGACCTGGAAGCTGACCTTGCGAACGCAGAAGGTCTCGCGAACACCCTCGCCCGAACGGCCGATGACGACGCCCTGGAAGACCTGGATACGCGAGCGCGTGCCTTCGACGATGTTGACGTGAACCTTGACGTTGTCCCCGGCGCGAAAGTCCGGGATGTCGTTACGAAGCGATGCTGCGTCGACGGAGTCGAGGATGTGCATGATGGTTCGCTCTCTGCAATCGCCACAGGTCGACGGCGTGCTGGGTCTTGCGTGAAAGAAGGAATGTGCCGAGTGACTGCTGGCCCCCCTGTGGCAGGGCCGTGCGCGGGCACAGTCGTCTATTCTGTCACATCCCGATGGCACCCGCCACCGGGCCGCGGGCGGGGGTTCGGAGTCAGCCGGGGACGACAGGTCCGAAGCTCGCGATGGCTGTGTTCACCCGGCGGCGGGTCTCGACGAACAGTTGCCACACCGCACTCCAGAACGCGACGATGGTCAGCGCGATGGCGAGGACGGCCACGAGCGGGTTCGAGAACAGGCCAGCGACGACAATGACCGCGTACCAAGCCGCGAGAATGCCCACGTCGAACCATGACACGAGCCGCGCGCGACGCACCGACCTGCGTGCCATCGTGAGTCCCATCATGACGATGAGCGCGAACGAGAGCGCCGGCGCTGCGAACAGCAGGACAACGAGCTCCCATCCGCCGTCGATCGCGACGCCACGTGCGATGAGCACCCACAGCGGAAGCACGGGAATCGCCCAGTACTGCGCGTAGTAGAACGCTCGCCGTAACCACATGGGCACCAGCGTACCCGCGGCTTGGTGAAGAATGGCTGGATGATCGAGTTGAGAACGCCGACCGAGATCCACGAGATGCGCACGGCGGGAGCCTTCGTCGCCGACGTGCTCACGGAACTGGCCGCGGCATCCGCTGTCGGGGTCAACCTGCTCGAACTCGACGCCCTCGCGCACCGCATGATTCGCGAGCGCGGCGCCGAGAGCTGCTACATCGACTACCACCCCTCCTTCGGCGCTTCGCCCTTCGGCAAGGTGCTGTGCACGTCGGTCAACGACGCCGCGCTGCACGGCCTGCCGCACGACTACAGGCTGCGGGACGGGGACCTCCTAAGCCTCGATTTCGCCGCATCCGTCGACGGATGGGTCGCCGACTCCGCGCTCTCGCTCGTGGTCGGCACTCCGCGCTCCGAGGATCTCGCCCTCATTGACGTGGCCGAGCGGGCACTGGCCGCGGGGATCGCGGCGGCGAGGGCCGGCAACCGGATGGGCGACGTCTCAGCGGCGATCGGCGCCGTGGCCCGTGCGGCCGGTCTCGGCGTCAACACCGACTTCGGCGGCCACGGCGTCGGGCGTACGATGCACGGCGAGCCGCACGTGCCCAACAACGGGCGGCCGGGCCGAGGGTTCCCGCTCAAGCCGGGCCTCGTCTTCGCGATCGAGCCATGGTTCATGCTCGGCACCGATCGCATCTTCACCGACCCGGATGGCTGGACTCTGCGCAGTCTCGACGGCTCGCGGGCGGCCCACGTCGAGCACACCGTCGCGATCACCCCGGGCGGCCCCGTAGTGCTTACCGCGCGCCCGTAGCCCTTCGCTTTCATCATTCAGGAGGTTGTGTGACGGAAGTGACAAGGGGATACGCGCATCGGGCTCCCGTCACTTTCGTCACTCTCGTCACACAACCTCCTGAATGATGAAAGTCGCGGTCAGGGGGCTGGTGGCAACAGGTCGGGGCGGATGCGGCGGGTGCGCTCGAGCTGCTGCTCGCGGCGCCAGGCGGCGACCGCTCCGTGGTTGCCGCTCAGGAGCACTGGCGGTACCTCGAGGCCCCGCCACTCGGCCGGCTTGGTGTAGCTCGGGTACTCGAGCAGCCCGTCGCTGTGCGACTCCTCGACGAGGCTCTCGGCGTTGCCGATGACACCGGGAACGAGCCGCACGATCGCCTCGATCATGGCCATCGCGGCGATCTCCCCGCCGTTGAGCACGTAGTCGCCGAGACTCACGGTGCGCACGCGCGCACGCGAAGCCGCGTAGTCGAGGACGCGCTCGTCGATGCCCTCGTAGCGGCCGCATCCGAAGATGAGGTGCTGCTCGGTCGAGAGCTCCTGGGCGGTGGCCTGGGTGAAGAGATCCCCGGCCGGGGACGGGAAGATGACAACCGACCCTTCGACAGGCTCAGGGCGAGAAGAAGGGGCGGACTCAGGGCGAGAAGAAGAGGCGGACTCAGGGCGAGAAGAAGGGGTCGGGTCGAGAAGGCTGTCGAGCGCCTCGCCCCACGGCTCGGGCTTCATGACCATGCCAACACCGCCGCCGTAGGGGGTGTCGTCGACGCTGCGGTGACGGTCGTGCGTGAAGTCGCGCAGGTCGTGGATGCCGAGCTCGAGCAGCCCGCTCGCCTTCGCCTTGCCGAGAAGCGAGACATCGAGCACGGAGAAGAACTCCGGGAAGATCGTGACGATGTCGATGCGCATGGCATAGAGCCTAGGTCGGGTCATCCTCGGGGAGGGGCTCGAAGAGGCCCGCTGGCGGGGTGACGGTGATGGTTCCGGCCGCGATGTCGACCGCGGGGACGATCGCCTTGACGAACGGGACCATGACGTCCCCGGCATCCGTCTCGACGTGCAGAAGGTCCTGGGCGGGGAGGTGATCGAGGCGTGTCACAACGCCCACTTGCACGCCGTCGCGGATGACCGCAAGCCCGACGAGCTGGTGGTCGTACCAGGCGTCTTCCTCCTCGGGCACCTCGGCCGGATCGTGCTCGACGAGCAGGATCGCCTTGATGAGGCTCTCCGCCGCCGCGCGGTCGGCGACGTCCTTGAAGAAGGCGACCGGATGCGAGTTGTACCACTTGAGTTCGGCCAGCTCGATCGTCTTGCCGAACCAGGGCGACGCCTCCGGCACCTGCAGGGTGAACACGGCGCCCGGAACGAAACGCCGCTCCGGGTCATCCGTGTACAGCTCGATCTTGATCGCTCCCTTGAGGCCGTGCGCCTTGGTGAGTCGACCCACCCTCAAGCGGGTGTTCTCGGAACCGGCCCTGCTAGAAATCGGTGTCCACCACGTCGACGCGCACCTTGCGGCCGTCCGCGAGCGCCGACACGAGCGTGCGCAGCGCCTTGGCGGTGCGCCCTGCCCTGCCGATCACGCGGCCGAGATCCTCCGGATTGACGCGTACCTCGAGCACGTCACCGCGCGGTGAGTTCTTCGCGACGACCTCGACCTCGTCCGGGTGGTCGACGATCCCCTTCACGAGGTGCTCGAGGGCTGCAGCGAGCACAGCTACGCCTTGTCGGCGTCGTCGGCGGCGGCATCGTCGGCCGGCGCCTCGGCGGGAGCGTCCTCGGCAGGGGCCTCAGCGGCGGGCGCCTCGGCAGACTCGTCCGCGGCGGGCGCAGCGTCCTCGGCAGGGGCCTCAGCAGCGGGAGCCTCCGTCGCAGGGGCTTCGTCGGCAGGAGTTGCCTCCGCGGCGGGCGCAGCATCCGCAGGCTTCTCGGCCTTCTCGGCCTTGTCAGCCTTCTCGGCCGGGGCCTTCTCCGCAGCCTTGTCCTCGGGCGCCTTCTCAGGAGCCTTCTCCGTCTTCGGACGCAGGACCGGCTTCTTCTTCTCGTCGGCCTGGAACTCGGCTTTGGCCTCGGCGGTGCGCACGGTGTTCGTGGCACCCTTCTCGCCCTTGAAGGTGCCCCAGTCGCCCGTGAGCTTGAGGAGCGCCATGACCTGCTCGGTCGGCTGCGCGCCGACACCGAGCCAGTAGAGCGCGCGGTCCGACTTGATCTCGATAACCGAGGGGTCCTCGGTGGGGTGGTACTTGCCGATCTCCTCGATGACCCGACCGTCGCGCTTGGTGCGCGAGTCGGCGACAACGATGCGGTAGTAAGGAGCGCGGATCTTGCCCAGGCGCTTCAAACGAATCTTTACAGCCACAATTCTCCGTAGATTTCAGTATTTTGGGGCGAACTGCCGGCCGTGGGCGTGGGGGCACACGCGGCGAAAGCTCTGATGGATTCCACGGCAGCCGATAGAGGGTCGGGCTGGCCGGGACTCGACTGTCTATTGTGACAGATTTTGGCGGTCGCCGGGGACCGTCGCTGCAAGGACTGGCTCGACGGGAGCGGATTCCCGCACCCGTCGACGCGACACCGCAACGCCTACGAGGCAGATGACACCGCCGATGATCGCCAGGAGCGTCGGGATCTCGCCGAACGCCAGCCACCCGAGTAGCACGACGATCGCCGGGACGACGTAGGTCGTGACGCCCAGCTGCCCTGCGGGGAGCTTCGAGAGCGCATAGCCCCAGGTCGTGAAGGCGAGCGATGTCGGGATCGCGCCGAGGTAGACAACCCCGAGGATCGCGCTCGTCGGCGCCGACTGCAGCTGGGTGACAAGCCCGCCGGCGAACGGCAGGCAGACGACCGTGCCGATCACGCACCCGAGCCAGGTCACCTGGGTCGATGGGATCCGCCGCATGATGCGCTTCTGGCAGAGGACACCGATCGTGTATGTGACGGCGGCCGTGAGCGCCCAGATGATGCCGACGCCGTTGCCCAGGCCGGCGGCGCCGGTCCCAAGTCCGATGAGCACGACCCCGCCGAAGGCGACGCCCGCGCCGATCGCGAGCCACTTGGGGATGCCCTCGCCGAGAAAGAGCCCGGCCCCGAGGGCGATGAGAATCGGGCCGATGTTGACGATCATCGACGTCGTCCCGGCGTCGAGCGTGTGCTCGGCGATGTTGAGCGTCACGTTGTATGCGCCGAACCAGGCGACCCCGAAGACGAGGATGAGCAGCCACTCGCGCGCGTTGGGACGCACCCACGGGCGCCGGATGAGCAGGAGGGAAAGGAGCACCGTTCCGACGAGCAGCCGGCCGAGGGCGAGCTCTCCCCCGCCGAGGTGCACCCCGACACCCCGGATCACGACGAACGCGCTCGCCCAGGCGAGCACCGTCACGACGATGGCGACGACGACGAGCGGCGATAGGCCGGCGATGGGGGTGGCGACCCTGGGTGTACTCACCCGTTCACGCTACGCGGTACCGGCGACATCCGGATGCCACCCGGCGATCGCTGGCAGGGCGTCGCGGAAGGTTGGCGCTATTCCACCGCGCCCAGCCGATCGCGGTTGCGAGCATCGCGCCAGGCGAGCCAGTCGCGCACTGCGCCGAGGTCGTACTTCGGCCCCGAGATGCCGAGCGTGAACATCGTGACCCCGAGGGCGACGAGCTCGTCGGCCTCCTCATGCGTGCGCCGTCGAATCTCGGTCGACAGCTCGATCTCGTTCGTGTCACGGCCGACATCCGCCCCATGCGCCGCGAGGACACCGAGCTTGCGCTCGAGCGTCTCCGGGTTGCTGAAGCTGTGCCAGATGTCGGCGTGCTCTGCGACGATCCGCAGCGTCTTCTTCTCGCCTCCGCCTCCGATGAGGATCGGGATGTCGCGGGTGGGCTCCGGGTTGAGTTTCGTCCAGCGATCCCGGATGACGGGAAGGTCGCGTGCGAGCGCATCGAGCCGGGTGCCTGGCGTCCCGAATTCGTAGCCGTACTCGTCGTAGTCGCGCTCGAACCAGCCGGCGCCCGTGCCGAAGATGAAGCGGCCGACCCCGCCGTTCGAGGCTGCGCTGATGTGGTCGATCGTGCGGGCCATGTCGGCCTGGAGGTTCGGGTTCCGGTAGCTGTTGCAGTTGACGAGGCAGCCGAGTTCGACGCCGGTCGTCTGTTGCGCCATGGCGGCCAGCAGCGTCCATGACTCGAAATGCAACCCGTCCGCCTCACCGGAAAGCGGGAAGAAGTGGTCCCAATTGAACACGATGTCGACGCCGAGTTCCTCGCACG
>DAITPJ010000036.1:0-19137 GCA_036833635.1 Terrimesophilobacter sp. | reverse complement strand
GGGCGATTGGCGCAGCGGTAGCGCGCTTCCCTGACACGGAAGAGGTCACTGGTTCGATCCCAGTATCGCCCACCACGAGAACTACTAACCTGATCGCCGTACCTGGCGCAGGGCCAGCCTCGCTGGTGGTACGACCGGGACACCGGCGAGGTCGAGGAGGGGAGGGCACCGCGAGGGTCGCACCGGGACGGTCCGTATCGCACGCGGGATGAGGCGCTACGTGCGCCGGAGATCGCCAGGCAGCGCGCGGCAGCGTGGAAGGCCGAAGACGACTGACCTATGGCAGGTGCAACTCACGCTGTTCTCGGCGGTCGGGAACGCATCCGGAGCGCCGCTAAAGTTGGTGGAATGAGCAGCCAGAAGACCGGATTCGACCTGTACGAGGAGCGCAGCATCGTCGCGATGCGCGTCAACGGCGAACTGCGGGACCTGGCGACGACGGTCACGGATGCCGACACAGTCGAGCCCGTGACGATCGACTCCCCGGACGGGCTCAACATTCTCCGACACTCCGCGGCCCACGTGACCGCCCAAGCGGTCCAGGCCATCAATCCGGATGCGCGGCTTGGCATCGGCCCGCCCATCACCGACGGCTTCTACTACGACTTCGACGTCGAGACCCCCTTCACCCCCGAGGATCTCAAGGCGATCGACAAGGAGATGGCGCGGATCGTCAAGCAGGGCCAGCGGTTCCAGCGGCGGGTCGTGACAGAGGGGGAGGCGCGGGCCGAACTCGCCGCAGAGCCCTACAAGCTCGAGTTGATCGGGCTCAAGGGCGGGGGAGCGGCCGAGGACGAGTCCGTCGAGGTCGGCGGCGCCGAACTCACGATCTACGACAACGTTGACCCGAAGACGGGGGAGACTCTCTGGAAGGATCTCTGCCGCGGCCCGCATCTTCCGAACACCAGGTTGATCGGCAACGGGTTCGCGCTCACCCGGGTGGCCGCGGCCTACTGGCGCGGCTCGGAGAAGAACAAGCAGCTCCAGCGCATCTACGGCACCGCGTGGCCCACGAAGGACGAACTTCGCGAGTATCAGGTGCGCCAGGAGGAGGCCGCCAAGCGCGACCACCGCAAGCTCGGCAAGGAACTCGACCTGTTCTCCTTCCCCGAGGAGATCGGCTCCGGCCTCTCCGTGTGGCACCCGCGCGGAGGCATTGTGCGCCAGGAGATCGAGCAGCACGCGCTGCGCCGCCACCGCGAAGCCGGCTACACCTACGTGTACACGCCGCACATCAGCAAGGCCGACCTCTTCATACAGTCCAACCACCTGGTGACCTACAAGGACGGCATGTTCCCGCCCTTCCATATGGATGAGGTGCGCGACGAAGAGGGCAACATCACCCGGCAGGGGTCCGACTACTACCTCAAGCCGATGAACTGCCCGATGCACATCCTGATCTACAAGGAGCGGGGCCGCAGCTACCGCGACCTGCCGATGCGCCTCGCAGAGAACGGCACCGTGTACCGGAACGAGCTTTCGGGCGCCCTGCACGGCCTCACGCGCGTGCGGGGGTTCACGCAGGATGACTCTCACCTCTTCGTCACCCCGGACCAGCTCGAGGACGAAGTGGCCAAGGTCCTCGACTTCGTCGTGTCGATGCTGCGGGACTTCGGCCTCGACGACTTCGAACTCGAGCTCTCGATGAGAGACGACGAGAAGGCGAAGTGGATCGGCTCCGACGAGTTCTGGGACTACTCGACGAACGCCCTGCGCAACGTCGCCCGGCGCACCGGCCTCAAGCTCACCGAAGTCCCCGGTGAAGCGGCGTTTTACGGCCCCAAGATCGACCTCAAGACCAAGGACGCCATCGGCCGCACCTGGCAGCTCTCGACGGTGCAGGTCGACCCCAACCTGCCCGAGCGCTTCGATCTCGAATTCACTGACAAGGACGGCACGAAGCAGCGGCCCATCATGATCCACCGTGCCCTCTTCGGCTCGATCGAACGCTTCTTCGCGATCCTCCTCGAGCACTACGCCGGGGCGTTCCCCGTCTGGCTCTCCCCGGTGCAGGCCATCGGCATCCCTGTCGCCGAGGAGTACTTCGACTACCTCGGCGGCGTCATCGACCAGCTCAAAGCCGCCGGTGTGCGCGCCGAAGTCGACTTCTCGAACGACCGGATGCCCAAGAAGATCCGCAATGCGACCCTGCAGAAGATCCCGTTCCAGCTCATCGCGGGGGAGGAGGACCGCGCGGCCGGCGCAGTGAGCTTCCGGTTCCGCGACGGTCATCAGGAGAACGGCATCCCGGTCGCCGAGGCGATCGAACGCATCCGGACCGCTATCACCGAGCACGCACAGGTATGAACGTGGAAGATTCAAGGGATTTTGCTGCGGTCCCGGATGCCTTCCAGCGCCTCTGGACACCCCACAGGCTCGTCTACATCCAGGACGGGCAGCAGCCCGCGAAGGACGCCTGCCCATTCTGCCTCGCCCCCTCGATGGACGACGAGAAGGCGCTCATCGTCGCCCGCGGGGAGCACGCGTACGTTCTGCTCAATCTCTACCCATACAACTCGGGGCACCTTCTGGTGTGCCCGTACCGTCATGTTGCGCTCTATGACGACGCGAGCCCCGAGGAAGTGGCCGAGATCGCGAGCCTCACGCAGACGGCCATGAGGGTTGTGCGTTCGGTCTCGAACTGCGACGGATTCAACCTCGGAATGAACCAGGGGCGCATCGCGGGTGCAGGGATCGCCGAGCACCTGCACCAGCACATCGTTCCCCGGTGGGCGCTCGACTCCAACTTCTTCCCGATCGTCGCCGGAACCAAGGCGCTTCCTCGCCTTCTGGGCGACGTTCGACGGGAAATCGCGCAGGCCTGGCCCCGATAGAATAGGCCCATGGCCACGAAGAAGGATTCCACCGCACACCTGGGCACCGACCGCGTCAAGCGCGGACTGGCGGAGATGCTCAAAGGCGGTGTCATCATGGACGTCGTCACGGCAGATCAGGCGAAGATCGCCGAGGATGCCGGGGCCGTCGCGGTCATGGCGCTTGAGCGCGTTCCCGCCGACATCCGCTCTCAGGGCGGAGTCGCGCGGATGAGCGACCCCGACCTCATCGACGGCATCATCGAGGCAGTGTCGATCCCGGTCATGGCCAAGGCCCGCATCGGGCACTTCGTCGAGGCGCAGATCCTCCAGGCACTCAAGGTCGACTACATCGACGAGTCCGAGGTGCTCTCGCCCGCTGACTACGTCAACCACATAGACAAGTGGAAGTTCACCGTCCCCTTCGTGTGCGGCGCCACGAACCTGGGCGAGGCGCTTCGTCGCATCAACGAGGGCGCAGCGATGATCCGCTCCAAGGGCGAGGCCGGAACGGGCGACGTCTCCGAGGCGACCAAGCACATCCGCACGATCACGGGCGAGATCAACGCGCTCCGCTCCAAGACGAAGGACGAGCTCTACGTCGCGGCGAAGGAGCTGCAGGCGCCATACGACCTCGTCGCGGAGATCGCCGAGACCGGCAAGCTCCCCGTCGTGCTCTTCACGGCCGGTGGCGTGGCGACCCCGGCGGATGCCGCGCTCATGATGCAGCTCGGTGCGGATGGCGTCTTCGTGGGCTCCGGAATCTTCAAGTCCGGCAACCCCTCGCAGCGCGCCGCGGCGATCGTCAAGGCGACGACGTTCTTCGACGATCCTGAGATCATCGCCGAGGCCTCTCGTGGGCTGGGCGAAGCCATGGTCGGCATCAACGTCTCCGACCTGCCTGCGCCGCACCGCCTCGCCGAACGTGGCTGGTAGTACTACGTCGAAGCCACTCAAGGTCGGCGTCCTGGCGCTGCAGGGCGACTTCCGCGAACACCTCAACGTCCTGCGCGGTTTTGGCGCGGATGCCGTGCCCATTCGTCGCGCGCGCGAGCTCTCCGAGATCGACGGCCTCGTCATCCCGGGGGGCGAGTCGAGCGTCATGGACAAGCTCGCCCGCACGTTCGGCCTGCGCGATCCGCTGCGGGACGCGATCGCTGACGGGATGCCGGTGTACGGAACGTGCGCGGGCCTCATCATGCTCTCGAGCAGCATCCTCGACGGCATCGAAGGCCAGGAGAGCCTCGGCGGCATCGACATCGACGTTCGCCGCAACGCGTTCGGTTCGCAGACCGACTCCTTCGAAGTCGATCTCGACGTGCCCTCGATCGGCGCGCCGGCGCTTCACGCGGTCTTCATCAGGGCGCCCGTCGTGGAGAGGGTGGGGCCGGATGTCACGACGCTCGCCTCCCTGGACGACGGGCGCGTCGTCGCGGTGCAGCAGGGCAATCTGCTCGGCACGTCGTTCCACCCCGAGATGACCCAGGATCACCGGTTCCACGGCTACTTCCTCGAAACGGTGCGCTCAGCCCGCTGAATCGTCATGCTGGGTGGCATGAAGATCTACTCCGACTATCCGCTCCGCCGCGCCGCCCAGATCGCCGCGGACCTCCTCGCTGTCGCCACCATGGCTGCCGGAATCTGGCTGGGCGTCGTCGTTGCCGCGGCGATCGCCGTGCTCGCCGAGGTTGGCAGGCAGCTCAACCGGGCAGGGCTCGGCTTCCAGGGCGCCATGACGGATGCCGGGGATTTCCTTGGGCAGACGCCGTTCGTGGGCGATGCTGTTCGCGTGCCCTTCGACGCCGCGAGCGGCACGGGAGTCGCGATCGCCGAGGTGGGAGAGACGACGGAGGGCTTCATCGTCACGACGGCCGCGATCGTGGGAGCAGTCATCTCGATCGTGATCGCGGGACTCGTGTTGTGGGTCTGGCTGCGACGCAGGATCGCCTTCATCCGGCGCGCCACCGAGGCGAGCAGGCTCGCGACGATGGGCGACGGGCACGATCTCCTCGCCCTTCGCGCCCTCGTCAACGCGTCGCGCAGCGAACTTGCCGCTACGAGCACGCATCCGGTCGACGCCTGGCGCTCGGGGCAGCCAGAGGTGGTCAGGAAACTGGCCGCTCTTGAGCTGCGGGGTGCCGGCGTGCGGCCACGGCCGATCGGCGCTCGGTAGAATGACGGCGGCAGAAGAAGCGAAAGGCGCAGTGTGAGCGGGCATTCCAAGTGGGCGACCACGAAGCACAAGAAGGCGATCATCGATTCTCGCCGGGCGAAGTCCTTCGCCAAGCTGATCAAGAACATCGAGGTGGCCGCGAAGATCGGCGGCGCCGACCTCTCCGGCAACCCGACGCTCGTCGACGCCATCCAGAAGGCCAAGAAGACGAGTGTCCCGAACGACAACATCGACCGCGCGGTCAAGCGCGGTGCAGGCCTCACGGGCGAGTCGATCGACTACCAGACGATCATGTACGAGGGATACGGCCCGCACGGCGTCGCCCTGCTCATCGAGTGCCTCACCGATAACCGCAACCGCGCGGCCGCTGAGGTCCGCACCATCATGTCGCGCAACGGTGGCACCATGGCGGACCCCGGCAGCGTCGCCTACAACTTCAACCGCAAGGGCGTCATCTCGATCACGAAGACCGACGGCGTCTCGGAGGACGACATCCTGCTCGCCGTGCTCGACGCCGGGGCGGAGGAAGTCAACGACCAGGGCGGAGGGTTCGAGGTCATTACCGACCCGTCCCAGCTCGTCGCGGCACGCACCGCGCTCCAGGACGCCGGAATCGACTACGACGCGGCAGAGGCAGAGTTCGTCCCGAACGTGAGCGTCGAGGTCGACGCCGAGACCGCGCGCAAGGTGTTCCGGCTCATCGACGCGCTCGAGGACAGCGACGACGTGCAGAACATCTTCGCCAACTTCGACGTCCCCCCGAGCGTCCAGGCAGAGCTCGACGCCGACGACGACTGAGTCGATGGCGCTCCGCGTTCTCGGCATCGACCCGGGGCTCACCCGCTGCGGTGTCGGCGTCGTCGACGTGGCACGGGATCGTTCCGCGACGCTCGTGGCCGTCGAGGTCATCCGCACCCCGCCGGATGCGCCGCTCGAACAGCGTCTCCTCGAGATCGGCGATGGCATCGAGCGCCTGCTCGACGAGCACAGGCCCCAGGCGGTCGCGCTCGAGCGGGTGTTCGCCCAGCAGAACCTGCGCACCGTCATGGGAGTCGCCCAGGCCAGCGGTGTAGCCCTCCTTGTCGCTGCGCGCCGCGGACTCGCCGTCGGACTTCACACCCCGACGGAGGTCAAGGCCGCGCTCACCGGATTCGGGGGAGCGGACAAGAAGCAGCTCGGGGCGATGGTCGCCCGAATCCTGCGACTCGATGCCGTTCCCAAGCCTGCTGACGCCTCGGATGCGCTCGCCCTCGCCATCTGCCATGCATGGCGCGGAGCGCCGCCGGCGCCGACCGGAAACGGACCGCTCACTCCCGCCCAGGAGGCATGGCGCGCCGCCGAACGGTCCGCAGGAAGGACACAGGCCGACCGTAGGCTGGACGCATGATCGCGTCCGTGAGGGGAATCGTGCTCGCCGCGACGGGCAGCACGGCGATCGTCGAGGTCGGGGGAGTCGGGCTTCAGGTCGCCGTGACCCCCGAACATGCGCTCTCGATGCGCGTCGGCAGTGAGGTGAGCATGCGCACCGCGCTCATCGTTCGCGAGGACGAGCTCGCGCTCTACGGTTTCGCCGACGCAGAGGGCCGGGAGGTCTTCGACCTCTTGCGCGGAGTGAGCGGAGTGGGCCCGAAATCCGCCATGGGCGTTCTCGCCGCCATGACCCCTTCCGAGATCGCGGGCGCGGTGACCCGTGAGGACGACGCGGCGTTCCGCAAGGTGTCCGGCATCGGCCCCAAGACGGCGAAGCTCATTGTCGTCTCGCTCGCGGGGAAGATCCACGTCGCGGCGGCGGGCACGGCATCCGCCGCCGCCCCGGCATCCATCTCCGAGAGCGTGCTCGTCGCCCTCGTCGGGCTCGGCTGGTCCGAGCGCGTCGCAGCGCAGGCCGTCGATGAGGCGATCGCCGCGGCGGCCGAGGCCGACCGTGACTCCGTGCCGCTTCTGCTGCGCAGCGCACTCTCGCGCCTCGGGCCTGCCGCATCGCAGGGTGCGCGATGACGCCCTCGGAGGACCCTGCGGTGGCGATCGTGCGGCCGACGCCGGAATCGGATGCCGAGCTCGCCTTCGAAGGTGCGCTTCGGCCGAAGACGCTCGCCGAGTTCGTCGGCCAGGCGAAAGTCAGGGCGCAGCTCCAACTGCTTCTCGACGCGGCGAGGATGCAGAACCGCACACCGGATCACATCCTGCTCGCTGGGCCCCCTGGGCTCGGCAAGACGACCCTCGCGATGATCGTCGCCGAGGAGAGCGGTCATCCGCTGCGCATCTCGAGCGGCCCCGCCATTCAGCACGCGGGCGACCTCGCCGCCGTGCTGTCCTCCCTCGTGCCGGGAGAGATCCTCTTCATCGACGAGATTCACCGGATGGCACGCTCCGCTGAGGAGATGCTGTACCTGGCGATGGAGGACTTCAGGATCGACATCATGGTCGGGAAGGGGGCTGGGGCGACATCGATACCGCTCGACCTCGCACCGTTCACCCTCATCGGCGCCACGACGCGATCAGGGCTCCTCCCGAACCCCCTGCGCGACCGGTTCGGGTTCACCGCGCACCTCGAGTTCTATGACGTCGACGAGCTCGAGCGGGTTCTGGACCGGGCGGCGAACCTCCTCTCCCTCGAGATCGAGACGACCGCACGCCACGAGATCGCCGGCCGTAGCCGCGGCACGCCCCGCATCGCGAATCGCCTGCTGCGCAGAGTTCGCGACTATGCGCTCGTGAACGATGTCGGGGGCCTCGAGGCGGTGCGTTCCGCTCTCGCCCTCTACGACGTGGACGACCTGGGCCTCGACCGGCTCGACCGGGCGGTGCTCTCGATCATGCTCACGCGTTTCGACGGGGGTCCAGTGGGCCTCAACACCCTCGCGGTGTCCGTCGGGGAGGAGGCCGAGACCATCGAGTCGGTCGTCGAGCCCTTCCTCGTGCGCATCGGGCTCATCACTCGAACGCCGCGGGGGCGCGTCGCGACGACCGAGGCCTGGCAGCACCTTGCCATCGAGCGACGCGCGCCGGGTCTCTTCGGGGATGTCCTATAATTCAAGCTGGCCACTCGTGCCACAAACGTTCACAACCCCGGAAGGCATTCACGCCACCATGGATTACACGCTCATTCTCATCGCGGTCGCCCTCGCGGTCTTTGTCTTCTTCCAGTTCCGCAGCTCGAAGAGGCGGCAGAAGGAGGCGGCGGAGCGCTTGGCGTCGTTGCTGCCAGGAGTCGAGGTCATGACCAACTTCGGCCTCTACGGCACCCTCGTGTCAGTCGACGAGGAGGAGAACGTTGCGTTCGTGGAGATCGCACCGAAAACGATCGTCAAGGTCCACCGCCAGGTGATCCTCAAGGCCGTCGAGCCCGTTGTTCCCGAGGAGACCGTCGACGAGCAGGATGGCCCACAGCTCAACACGTCCAGTGCAGTCCCACTTGAGGACCCGGAATTCGGGGAGCGCACGACCCCGGCGAAGAAGTCGACACGCAGGAAGAGCGCTCCGGACGCCAAATAGCCCGCAGCATCCCTGTTCCGACCTTTCCTAGAAAGCTGAGTCCCACGTGGCGGCACGTCCAACCCCGGTGAAGCAAGCGTGGCGTTCCCTGACCTGGCTCCTGGTCATCATCGTGGGTCTCCTCGCCATCAATGCAGGAGGCGTGCTCTGGGCCAACGGAACCTGGGTGCCGAAGCTGGCCCTCGATCTCGAGGGCGGAACGCAGATCATCCTCGCGCCGCAACTCGAGAGCGGCCAGACGATCTCGACCGAGCAGCTCGACCAGGCCGTCGAGATCATCCGGCAGCGCATCGACGCATCGGGCGTCTCCGAATCCGAGATCAACACCCAGGGGCAGAACGTCGTCGTCGCAATCCCCGGCGTGGTCGACGAGGAGACCCGGAACCGCGTCGAGTCGTCGGCCAAGCTCGAGTTCCGCGCCGTGCTGTGCGCGAGCAGTTCCCCGCCGACGGCGACGCCGGCGTTCTGCGTAGAACAGCCCACGGCCACCCCGACCCCGACGCCGGGGGCTGAGCCGCAGAGCACGGAGGCGCCGGCCCCTGAGGCGACCCCGACCCCGTCGGCCAGCCCCGGCGATGAGACGCCGCCGGAGAACGCAAGCGATCCCAAGTGGATCACCCCTGAGCTCCTCAGCGAGTACACCAACTTCGACTGCTCCACGGTCGACCAGGCGGGCGCCAACGTCGCGCCGGCCGACGAGCCGCTCGTGACGTGCGAACTCGACCCCGAGCGGGGCGACATCAAGTACCTGCTCGGCCCGGTGGAAGTCGCCGGCGAGCGCATCTCGGATGCCACGAACGGTCTCGTCGCCAATAGCCAGGGCATCAGCACCAACAAGTGGGGCGTCAACATCGTCTTCGACGGCGAAGGGGCAAGGGAGTTCGGCGAGGTCACGACCCGCCTCTACGGGCTCACAGGGCCGCAGCACCAGTTCGCCATCGTTCTCGACGGCAAGGTCATTTCGGCACCGACGACGAACGCGATCATCACCGACGGCAAACCGCAGATCACAGGTAACTTCACGCAGGAGTCATCGAAGACCCTCGCCGACCAGCTCAAGTTCGGCGCCCTGCCCATCGGTTTCGTCGTGCAGAGCTCGGAGACGATCTCGGCGACACTCGGAACCTCGCAACTGCAGAGCGGCCTCATCGCGGGAATGCTCGGGCTCATCCTCGTGATGATCTACACGATGTTCCAGTACCGAGCGCTCGGGACGGTCACGATCGCCTCCCTTATCGCCGCGGGTCTCATCACCTACCTCATCATCACGATCCTGTCCTGGCGGGAGGGTTACCGGCTCTCGCTGGCAGGCGTCGCGGGTCTCATCGTGGCGATCGGCTTCACCGCCGACTCGTTCATCATCTACTTCGAGCGTGTGCGCGATGAACTGCGGGACGGTCGCGTGCTCGTTTCCGCCGTTGAGGCTGGCTGGAAGCGAGCGCTGCGCACGGTCTACGCGGCGAAGGGCACCAACCTTCTGGCCGCCGTCGTGCTCTTCGTCGTCGCCGTCGGGAACGTGCGAGGCTTCGCCCTCACGCTCGGGATCACGACGATCATCGACGTTCTCATCGTCATCATGTTCACCCACCCGATGCTCCAGCTCCTCGCTCGAACGCGATTCTTCGGGGAAGGGCATCCGCTCTCCGGGCTCGATCCGATGGCGCACGGCGCCGTCTACCGGGGTGCGGGCGAGTTCAAGGTCAGCAGTGCACTCAGGACGAAGAATGCGGCGACGAGTGTTCGCGAAGCCGCCCGACGCCAGACGATCGCCGAACGCAAAGCCGCCGAGGCCGCGCAGTTGACGCAGTCGAAACTGACCCAGGCGAAGGGGAAGAAGTCATGACGTCGCGATTTGCCCGGTTCGGCAACGAGCTCCACACCGGCGAGAGGTCGATCGACTTCGTCGGCATGCGACGCGCGTGGCTCATCATTGCAAGTCTCATGATGATCGCGGCCGTCATCATCCCGATCGCCAAGGGCGGCTTCAACTTCGGGATCGAGTTCCGTGGCGGGTCCCAGTTCCAGGTGAGCGGCGTCACGAACGCCGACCAGGACGTCGCAGCGGAGGCAGTGGCGAGCGTGGTCCCCGAGATGGTCGCGCGCGTGACCGTCGTCGGTGGAAGCGGCGTGAGGGTACAGACGGACCAGCTCACCGCCGACGAGACGAAGCAGGTCGCCTCCGCCCTCGCAGCAGGGTACGGGGTCGCCGAGGACGAGGTCACCGACTCCTTCATCGGTCCGACCTGGGGCGCTGACGTGAGCCGCCAGGCGATCCAGGGGCTTGCGGTCTTCCTCGGTCTCGCTCTCCTCCTCATGGCGCTGTACTTCCGCACCTGGAAGATGTCACTCGCGGCCATCCTCTCGCTCGTGCACGACCTCATCATCACGGCGGGCGTCTACGCCCTCACCGGGTTCGAGGTGACGCCGGCCGCACTCATCGGATTCCTGACGATCCTCGCCTTCTCGCTCTACGACACCGTCGTCGTCTTCGACAAGATCAAGGAGAACACTGCTGAGGAGGCCGCCCTCTACCGCCGGACCTTCGCGGAGTCCGTCAACCTCGGTGTCAACCAGACCCTCGTCCGCTCGATCAACACGGGCGTCGTCGCGGTGCTGCCGGTCGGGACGATCCTGTTCGTCGGTGCCTTCGTGCTCGGGGCCGATACCTTGCGGGACATCTCGCTCGCGCTCCTCATCGGCATCATCCTCGGCACATACTCGACGATCTTCATCGGGGCGCCGCTGTATGCTTGGTTCCGTCAGGGCGAGCCGGAGATCCTGAAGCACGACGCGGCGACACTGGCCACACGAACGGCAGTAACGCAGGGCTGACCATATCGCGGCGCCCCTCCTCACGGTTCGCGAAACCGAGTCGGGAGTGATCGAAGAAGGCCATGGCGGATCCGGTCGAGGTGACCACGCCGGCGCCGGCACCCGTGCCGGCCTCGCGTCGGCTGCTCCTGCCCAGGATTTTCTCGAGGGCGCAGCCTGCCGGCGCGGTCGACCTGCTGCTCAGAACGGTCCGCACGCACCACCCCAAGGCCGACGTCGGGCTCATCGAGCGCGCGTACTCCGCGGCAGAGAAGGCCCACGACGGGCAGTCCCGCCGCAGTGGCGAGCCCTACATCACGCACCCGGTCGCGGTCGCCCAGATCCTCGCCGATCTCGGTATCGGACCGGTGACTATTGCCGCCGCCCTCCTGCACGACACCGTCGAGGACACCGACTACACGCTCGAGAACGTGCGGAGCGACTTCGGCGACGAGATCGCGATGCTCGTGGACGGCGTCACCAAGCTCGACAAGCTCAAGTACGGCGACAGCGCCCAGGCCGAGACCGTCCGCAAGATGATCGTCGCGATGTCCAAGGACATCCGGGTGCTTGTCATCAAGCTCGCCGACCGCCTGCACAATGCGCGCACCTGGGGGTTCGTCTCCGCGGAGTCTGCCACGCGCAAGGCGCAGGAGACCCTCGAGATCTACGCTCCTCTCGCTCACCGACTGGGGATCCAGGCGATCAAATGGGAACTCGAGGACCTCTCCTTCGCCGTTCTCTACCCCAAGCTCTACGTCGAGATCGAGAGCCTCGTGAAGGAGCGCACACCGCAGCGGGAGGAGTTCGTTCAGGAGGTCATCGACGCGGTCAACGAGGACCTCAAGGCGGCGAAGATCCGCGGCAAGGTCGCCGGCCGCCCCAAGCAGTACTACTCCATCTACCAGAAGATGATCCTGCGCGGCCGCGAGTTCGACGAGATCTACGATCTCGTGGGCATCCGGATTCTCGTGAACTCCGTGCGCGACTGCTATGCCGTGCTCGGCGCCATCCACGCCCGCTGGAACCCGATCCCCGGCCGCTTCAAGGACTACATCGCGACCCCGAAGTTCAACCTGTACCAGTCGCTCCATACAACCGTGATCGGGCCGCACGGGCGCGCCGTCGAACTGCAGATCCGCACGGAGGAGATGCACCAGAGGGCCGAGTACGGCGTCGCGGCACACTGGAAGTACAAGGAGCGGGTGAACGGCGGCAAGGGGACGGGGAGTCCCATCGTGCCCGACACCGAGATGGCCTGGCTCGCGCACATCAGCGACTGGCAGGCGGAGACGAGCGATCCCAACGAGTTCCTCGAGTCGCTCCGGTTCGAAATCGGGGCGAAGGAGGTCTACGTCTTCACCCCGCAAGGCAAGGTCATCGGCCTCCCAGCCGGCGCAACGCCCGTCGACTTCGCCTACGCCGTGCACACCGAGGTCGGTCACCGCACGATGGGGGCGAAGGTCAACGGCAGGCTCGTCCCGCTCGACACCGTGCTCTCGAGCGGCGAAGTCGTCGAGGTGTTCACCTCCAAGAATCCGGATGCCGGCCCGAGCAAGGACTGGATCGCGTTCGTCAAGAGTCCCCGCGCACGCAACAAGATCAAACAGTGGTTCACGAAGGAGCGGCGCGAAGAGGCCATCGAGCAGGGCAAGGACGCCATCGTGCGGGCCATGCGGAAGCAGAATCTTCCACTTCAGAAACTCATGAGCCAGGACTCCTTCAACGAGGTTGCGGCCACGCTGCGCTATGAAGATGTCTCTGCGCTCTACGCGGCCGTCGGTGAGGGTCACGTATCGACCCAGTCTGTGCTCGAGAAGGTCGTCGCGAATCTCCAGTCGGAGTCGGAGAACGACGAGACGGAACTGCCCATCCCGGTCAAGGGCCGCCCGCGCCAATTGCGCAACGACGAGTCAGGGGTGCTCGTGCGCGGGGCGCCGGACATCCTCGTCAAACTCGCCAAGTGCTGCACACCCGTACCAGGGGACGCGATCGTCGGGTTCGTCACGCGCGGCTCCGGCGTCTCGGTGCACCGGGCCGACTGCAAGAATGTCGCCTCGCTCGTCGCGGAACCCGAGCGCATGATCGAGGTCGCATGGGCGCCGACGAACAAGAGCGTCTTCCTCGTCCAGATCCAGGTGGAGGCCCTCGACCGCGCCGGACTCCTCTCCGACGTCACGCGGGTGCTCTCCGAGCACCACGTCAACATTCTCTCGGCGACGGTCACGACCTCGAGCGACCGGACAGCACTCAGCCGATTCCTCTTCGAAACGGGCGACACGACGCACCTCGACCGCGTCCTGAGCGCGGTGCGGAGGATCGACCAGGTGTACGACGTCTATCGGGTCAACGCCGGCTGAGCCTCGTCGGTCGCGAACGCCGCCGTGAGCCTCTCGAGGGCACGGTGTTTGTTGGGCAGGTTGCGGCGCGAATCGATCGCATCCACGCACGCCGCGAGGTCGAAGCCACCGAGGCCGGCGAGTCCCCTGATGAGCTCGCGCTCGTCAGGGCCGAAGTCGCGTCGGAACCTCGCGAGGTCGACGGCCGTCCGCAGCGGCGTCGTCAGGCGGAGCCCGCCAAGCCGCGCGATCTCGTGCTCTTCGATGACGACCTCGCGGACGAGGAGCCCTGACCGCGGTGATGTCTTGGTCCGCAGGTCGATGTCGGTGCAGACCTCGAGGGGGACGGGCGGGCTGTCGCACAGCCCGTACACCCAGGCCGCCGTCCTCTGCTCGGCGATGACCCGTGGCGGGACTGACACGACGATGGTCATGGCACGATGCCGGGCGGTCACGATCTCGTCGATCGCACAGTAGGCATCCCGGAAGGTGACGACGTCACCGTCAAGGGCCATCGCGCGCAGCTCGGGGTCCGGGAGATCGACGGATGTGAGGACGGGAGGGAGCCTGGACACTCGACCATGGTCGCGCCGTCGCCACGACGCGCGGGCGGCCTGGTCCCGATCTGTGGAGTGCGCGCCCTGTGGAGAACTCAGCCGATGGCGGCGAGCCAGGCCTTGCGCGCGTCGAGCGCCTCCTGGGCCGCAGCGATCTTCTTCACGTCACCCGTCGCCTTCGCGTCGGCGAGCTCGCGATCGAGCTTGGCGATCGCCTCCTCGAGCTGGCTCGTGAGACCTTCGGTGCGGGCCTTCTTCTCCGGATTGTTCCGCTGCCAGTGCTCGTCGTCGAGTTTGCGGACCGCAGCCTCGACCTTGCGCATCCTGTCTTCGACGCCCTTCACCTTGTCGCGCGGGACCTTGCCGATCTCGTCCCAGCGGCGCTGGAGCGAGAGGAGCTTCTCCCTGGCCGTAGTGCGGTCGGTCTCCGAGAGCAGTGGCTCGGCCTCGTCAAGGAGCGCGAGCTTCTTCTCGAGGTTCGCACCGAACTCGGCGTCATCGCGCGCGTCGAGCTCCGCCTTCGCGGCATAGAGAACGTCGCCTGCAGCCTTGAACTTCGCCCAGAGGGCGTCGTCGGACTTCTTGCCTGCCCTGCCTGCCCGCTTCCAGTCATCGAGGAGCGCGCGGTACGTCGAGATTCCGTCGACGCCCTTGGGTGCGAGGGCCTCAGCCTTCTCGACGAGCTCCTGCTTACGGACGCGAGCATCCTTGTGCACAGTGTCGAGCTCGGCGAAGAACGCCTTCCGTTGGGTCTCGATGATCGTCCGTGCGGCCCTGAAGCGCTTCCAGAGCTCGTTGCTCTCCGATTTCGCAAGCCGGGGGCCGTCCTGCTGGTGCTTCTGCCACCGCTCGAACAGGCCGTCGAGGGTTGCGGTGACCTGTTTCCACTGTGCTTTCGCAGGATCCTGGGCGGCGAGCGCCTCGACCTCTTCGACGAGGGCGGTTCGCTCGACGAGTGCCGCTTCTGCGAGCGCTCGTGCCTCGGCCTGCTGCTTCTCCGTGAGCTCGCCCACGGCGCCCTGCAGCGCGTCCAGGCGCGCGGCGAGGGAGCCGAGATCGCCTACGGCATTGGCTTCCGAGATGCTCATGCGCAGATTCTCGACGGTCTTCGCTACATCGCCGGCGGCGGTCCCGCGCTTGACGCGCTGCTCGAGGAGGGTGACCTGCCCGGCGAGTTCGGTGTACTTCCGCTCGAAGTAGGCGAGTGCCTCGTCGGGGGTGCCATCCGGATACTGGCCGACCGGCCGCTCGCCGTCAGTCGTACGGACGAAGACGGTGCCCGTTTCGTCTACCCTGCCCCATGGTGCTGGGGAATCCACCAACTGCCTCACCTTGCCGTTTGAAGACCTTCGCAATGCGACGGCGCTCTCGCCGACCGTGCACCAGCCTATTGCACGGCCACCGCTGTGATCGTTGTGGGCACCGCGGGCGGCCCATCGGTCGAACCATCCGCGGTCCCTGCATCCGCCACGCCCGACACGAGGGAGTCCAGTCCGCTCGTCACGGTGCCGAACACGGTGTATCCGCCTGCTGCGTCATTCGGGAGTGTGCCGTCCTGCAGCATGATGAAGAACTGGTGTCCCTGCGAGTACGCAGCACCGCCCGCGCGCGCAAGTGCGATTGTGCCTGCCGGGTACACGCCATCGGCTGGAGCGTTCTCGATCGGCCCGAACCGGTAGGCAGGGTCACCTGCCCCTGTGCCGTCGAGCGATCCGCACTGGATGAGGTAGGCAGGGCCGGTCGTCAACCGGTGACACGTTTTGCCGGCGAAGTAGCCGTTGGCTGCCTGCTGCACGAACGCGGCGACGGCCTGGGGGGCGGCGGCACCATCGAGCTCGATGCCGAGCGGGATGTCGTTGAGCGTGAGCGTTCCCGTCCAGGCGCGGGCTTCGGCCGTGGCAGGGTCAGGGATGTCGCCGACGTTCTCACCGGTCGTCGGATCCACCGTCGGCGTCGGCGTGGAACTCGCTGCGGGCTCAGGAAGAGGTGCCCCGGGGCCCGCCGTGAAGTAGACGACCTGCGTGACCGTCGCGAGTGCCGCGACGAGCACTGCCCCCGCGATGGCGAGAGTGTTGTCCCTGCGACGGCGGCGTACCTGGCTCGTGTGCACCGACTGCCTCGCGGTGTACCGACGCAGTCGCTCGCGGGCCGCGCGCGCCTCGCGCTCGGCGTTCTTGCTCGGTGGCACGTTGCTCCTTAGGGTGAATCGCGGGCTACCGCCCAGAAGTACATTACCGGCCCCGGCTACCATGGCGATTATGGTCGACCAGCCGGGGCTGCACAGCGGCGCGACACCGCTCGCAGTGCGGATGCGCCCGAGGACCCTCGATGAGCTCGAAGGCCAGAAGCATCTTCTCGTCCCGGGCTCTCCGCTGCGCACCCTCGCTGCCGAAGGCGACGAGCACGGTGCGACGTCGGTCATCCTCTGGGGTCCTCCTGGAACGGGCAAGACGACGATCGCCAAAGCGATCGCGCAGAGCTCGGGGCGCAAGTTCGTCGAGCTGTCGGCCGTCACGGCCGGCGTCAAGGACGTGCGCGAGGTCATGCAGCAGGCGCTCTCCTCCCGCGACCTCTACGGACTCTCGACAGTGCTGTTCCTTGACGAGATCCATCGATTCAGCAAGGCGCAGCAGGATGCGCTCCTCCCCGGCGTGGAGAACGGCTGGGTCATTCTCGTGGCCGCCACGACCGAGAACCCGTCCTTCTCGGTCATCTCGCCTCTCCTGTCGCGGTCGCTCCTGCTCACGCTCGAGGTGCTCACGGACGAGGAACTCGCGGCTGTCGTCGACCAGGCGGTCGCCGATCCCCGCGGCCTCGACGGGAGGATCGTGCTCGAACCGGAGGCAAGGGCGTCGATCGTGCGCCTCGCCTCAGGCGACGCGCGCAGGGCGCTCACCGCGCTCGAAGCGGCGGCGGCATCCGCGAGCGCGTCGCCGGGCGACGAGGGACCCGTCGTGACGGCGGAGATCGTCGCCTCCGCGGTCGACAGGGCGCTCCTGCGCTACGACCGGCAGGGCGATGAGCACTACGACGTCATCAGCGCCTTCATCAAGTCGGTGCGCGGCTCGGATGTCGACGCCTCCCTTCACTATCTCGCGCGCATGATCGAGGCGGGCGAGGATCCGAGGTTCATCGCGCGGCGCATCATCGTCCTCGCTGCGGAGGACATCGGGATGGCGGACCCTCAGGCTCTCCCGATCGCCGTGGCCGCCGCCGACGCCGTGCAGTACATCGGGATGCCGGAGGGGCGCATCCCCCTCGCCGAAGCGGTCGTGTACCTCGCGACGGCCCCCAAGTCGAACGCCTCCTACCTGGCGATCGAGGCCGCCATCGCGGATGTCAGGGCCGGGAAGATCGGACGGGTGCCCGTTCACCTCCGCGACGCGCACTACCCAGGGGCGAAGAAACTTGGACACGGCAAGGGCTATCGGTACCCGCACAACGCCGAACTCGGCGTGCTCGAGCAGGACTATGCTCCGGAGGAGCTTCGCGCCAGCGTCTACTACGAGCCGACGGACCACGGCAACGAGCGGGATGTCGGGGCTCGGCTCGAGAAATTGCGCCGCATCATCCGGGGTGACTGATCTGCTATCCTTGACTCCGCCGACAGGGGGATTCCGCGCACGGCTGCAGCGGATCCCGATCCTGGAGGAAGCGCCCTTTAGCCGGGTGATTTCCGTGGCACATCCCTCTTCGCCGTAACGGGCCCAGCATGGCGCCCGGATCAGAAGACCGCCACGTCAGTACCGAAAGGACACCGTGTCTACCAAGTCACGCACCCGCAGCAAGACCCGCCTCTCGAGGGCGCTCGGCATTCCGCTCACCCCGAAGGCCGCACGCTACCTCGAGAAGCGCCCCTATGCTCCAGGCGAGCACGGCCGGACCCGCCGCAAGACCGACAGCGACTACGCTGTGCGGCTTCGCGAGAAGCAGCGACTGCGCGCGCAGTACGGCATCCGGGAGGCCCAGCTCAAGATCGTCTTCCAGGAGGCCCGCCGCACCCAGGGGCTGACGGGTGAGAACCTCGTCGAGCTTCTCGAGATGCGCCTTGACGCCATCGTGGTTCGCGCCGGCTTCGCCCGCACGACCGCGCAGGCCCGCCAGCAGATCGTGCACCGCCACATCATGGTGGACGGCCAACGCGTCGACCGGCCGTCGTTCCGCGTCAAGCCGGGCCAGCTCGTCCACGTGCACCCGAGGAGCGAGCTCATGGAGCCCTTCCAGGTCGCGGCTGCCGGCGGTCACGCCGAGGTGCTGCCGAAGGTTCCCGGCTACCTCGAGGTCGAGCTCGACAAGCTCCAGGCGCGGCTCGTCCGCCGCCCGAAGCGCGCCGAGGTCCCTGTGACCTGTGAAGTGCAGCTCGTCGTCGAGTACTACGCGGCGCGGTAACCTTAATAGCCACACGTGAAGGAGCAACGCTCATGAGAAAACTACTGTGGCTCGTCGTCGGTGTCGGCGTCGGGTTCGTCGCCGCACACCAGCTGAACAAGACGCCGGAGGGCCGGAAGTTCTTCGAGGACGTCGATGCGAAGGCGCGCGAGTTCGGCAGCGCCGTCGTGGACGGATACAAGTCGCGTGAGGCCGAGCTTCGCGCGGCAGTCGCTGACGCGGAGGACGCGATCGCCGACTTCGCCAAGCGGCAGTAACCAGACCGCGTAGTGCAGACCGCCGAAATCCGCCGCCGCTGGCTCGACTTCTTCGCCGAGCGCGGCCATACTGTCGTGCCGTCGGCGTCACTCGTGAGCGACGACCCGACGCTCCTGTTCACGGTGGCCGGGATGGTCCCGTTCATCCCCTACCTGACGGGGCTCGTGCCCGCGCCGTACCCGCGTGCGACGAGCGTGCAGAAGTGCATCCGTACGCTCGACATCGAGGAAGTCGGCAAGACGACGCGCCACGGCACGTTCTTCCAGATGAACGGCAACTTCTCCTTCGGCGACTACTTCAAG
>DAITPJ010000035.1:17498-19141 GCA_036833635.1 Terrimesophilobacter sp. | reverse complement strand
GGACGCCCAGGACCCCAGGGCGATGGCCAGCTCGCCGACTCCGGCTCACTCGGCTTGTGGCCCTTCCAGAGGGCGAAGTCGCGAGGCTCGCGCTTGCCGCGCGGGTCGGCGTCCGCCGCAGGAGCCATGTCCTCCGGCCTCTGCCGCGTGAGTTCGCCGTAGGCCGGCCAGGAGCCGGTGTCGAAGTACACGTCACCGGAGCCGTCGGGCGCTGGGTAGGCGTGCCCGTCGTCGATGAGGCGACCGATGAGCTCCTGCATCTGCCCGATGCTCGCCGTCGCTCGCGGTTCGTAGGTCGGGGGCAGGATGCCCAGCGCCGTGTAGCCCGCCGTGAACTCGAGCTCGAAACGGTAGGCGAGCGCCCACCACTGCTCTGTGCTGCCCTCTGCCTCGGCACTCGCCAGGATCTTGTCGTCGATGTCGGTCACGTTGCGCACGAGCGTCACGCGGTAGCCGCGGTAGCCCAGCCACCGGCGCCACAGGTCGTAGACGAGCGCGGAGCGGAGGTGCCCGATGTGCGGGGACGACTGCACGGTGGGCCCGCAGACGTACATCCCGACCTCGCCGTCGACGAGCGGGACGAGGTCGGTCACGGATTGCGACCGGGAGTCGTAGAGGCGCACTGTCACAGGCAAAGCCTACTTGGCGCAGCATCGGGAGACGCTGGCATGTCGGCTAGGGTCGGGGTGATGCAACCCATGAGCGCCGCGCAGTTCGAGGCGGCCGGCGGAGACGGCGTTCCGTACCTCGAGGCCGTCCGTGAAGGCCTCTACAGTTACGGCCTCCCGTTGCCGGGCGTGCTCCCGCACTTCACCCTGAGCTACCTCGTGCTCGACACGGCCGGCGGGGTCCACATCATCGACCCCGGCTGGGATTCCGATGACAACTGGCACTCGCTCGGAACCGCGCTCAGCGACATCGGTCGCCGCGCCGACGACATCACGAGTGTGACGGTGACACACCTGCACCCGGACCACCTCGGGATGGCCGAGCGCGTGCGGGCGGCCTCAGGGGCGCCGGTCGCGCTGCACCGTCTGGAGCAGGACGGCATCCGGGAGTTGACGACGCCCATCCCGGATGCCGTTCCGCTCGCGCAGTTCGCCGACTGGGGCGTACCCGCCGACCGCCATCCGGAGCTGCTCGACGCTGTTCATCGACGCGGCGCGTGGACGTCGTTCACTGCCGACCGCCTGCTCGAGGACGGCGACGTCCTCGACATCCCCGGCCGCGAACTGCGCGTGCTGCATACGCCTGGCCACACGACAGGGCACATTGCCATCGTGGATGTCCCGGATGCGCTGCTCTTCACGGGCGACCTGCTGCTCCCCAACCAGTTCCCGGGGATCGGTCTCGGCGGCACGCCCTCTGGCAACCCCATCGAGCATTACCTCGGATCGCTCGAGCTCGCGGCGCGCTACGACGACCACGAGGCGCTCCCCGGTCACGGCTACCGTTTCACCGGGATCGCGGAACGATGCACGGAGACAGCGGCACACCATGAGCGACGTACGGCGGAGGTCACGGCGTTGCGCGGCGACGCGGGCTCCGTCTGGTCGGTTGCGAGCGGGCTCACCTGGACGGCAGGCTGGCAGAACCTCCAGGGCCTCCAGTTGCTGTCGGCGCTCGCACAGACGGCGTTGCAC
>DAITPJ010000035.1:9305-17398 GCA_036833635.1 Terrimesophilobacter sp. | reverse complement strand
CGCGCTCAACCAGCTAAGAGGGAACAGCCGGGAAGGCTAGGAGGCGAGAACCTCGTCGAGCACGGTCGACGCCTGCTCCTCGTCGGTCTTCTCCGCGAGCGCAAGCTCGGAGATGAGGATCTGGCGTGCCTTCGCGAGCATCCGCTTCTCACCAGCCGACAGGCCGCGGTCCTGGTCACGACGCCAGAGGTCGCGCACGACCTCGGAGACCTTGATGACATCGCCGGACGCGAGCTTCTCGAGGTTCGCCTTGTAACGGCGGGACCAGTTGGTCGGCTCCTCGGTGAACGGGGCGCGCAGCACCTCGAAGACCTGGTTGAGCCCCTCCTTGCCGATGACGTCGCGAACCCCGACGAGGTCGACGTTCTCGGCCGGAACCTCGATCGTGAGGTCTCCCTGCGTGACGTTGAGCTTCAGGTAGAGCTTCTCTTCACCCCGGACGGTCCTCTTCTTGACCTCGGTGATGGTTGCGGCCCCGTGATGGGGATAGACGACAGTCTCGCCGACCTCGAAAAGCATTGATGTGGCTCCGTTTCTGCGACCCCTAGTTTACCACAGGGGCACCGACCACGGCCTGGTCGATCCGGGTCCTCGCCCGTCGGCGCTAGGCTAAACTCGCAACTGAGTTCCTCGGGATCATCGCCCGCGAACGACACCGGTTCAACCTTCGGAGGATCCCGTGAGTGCACGTCTTGCCAGGAGCACGGCCGCGGCCGCCCTCGGTGCCGCCCTCGTCCTGGCCGGGCTCACCGGCTGCACCTTCATGACGCCCCAGGCGACGACGGAGCATTACGAGCCCAGCGACGGCATCAACGCGACGGTCGGCGAGCTCGAGGTCAGGAACGCTCTCCTCCTCTCAGCGGACGGCACATCGGCAAGCCTGCTCGTCAGCATCCAGAACCCGACGAAATACGGGGTGCAGGTCAAGGTGCAGTACGAGAACGCCGACAAGGCCAAGGTCGACGACACCATCTACATCAACGCAGGTTCGGTGGGGAGTTTCGGCGGCGCCGACAGCGCCCGCATCCTCCTCTCCGGCGTCGACGCGAAGCCCGGAACACTCTTCCCGGTGTACTTCCAATACGAGGACGTGAGCGGCAAGCAACTCTGGGTCCCCGTGCTCGACGGGTCGCTCAGCGAGTACGCGGACCTCGTCCCCGACGCGGCCCCCTGACCCGGAGTCAGTCCTCGAAGCGGTACCCGAGACCGCGCACGGTCACGAGCATGACCGGGTTGGACGGGTCGCTCTCGATGCGGCCGCGGATTCGCTTGACGTGCACGTCGAGCGTCTTGGTGTCCCCGTAGTAGTCGCTCCCCCATACCCTGTCGATGAGCTGGCCGCGCGTCAGCACGCGGCCCGCGTTGCGCATGAGCACCTCGAGCAGGTCGAACTCCCTGAGCGGGATCGCGGTCTCGACACCGCGCACCGAGAGGGTATGCCGGTCGAGGTCGAGTTCGACATCGCCCGCTGCGATGAGGGCCGGCTGGGCGTCGTCGAGGTCTGACCTGCGACGCAGCACGGCCCGGATGCGCGCGAGCAGCTCCCGCGACGAGTACGGCTTGGTCACGTAGTCGTCGGCGCCGAGTTCGAGACCGACGACGATGTCGACCTCGCTGTCCTTGGCTGTCAGCATGATGATCGGCACGGTCGAGGTCGCGCGGATCCTCCGGCACACCTCTGTGCCGGGATATCCGGGAAGCATGAGATCCAGCAGCACGAGGTCGGCCCCGTCGCGCTCGAACACCTCGACGGCCGAAGGGCCGTCCTCGGCGACAGCAGTCGTGTAACCCTCCCGCTCGAGGAGGAAGGACAGCGGCTCGCTGAGCGAGCGCTCGTCCTCGACGATGAGAATCCGCGTCATGCGCTCGCCTCGCGGGCCACCGTCGCACTGGATGCCTGGGGCAGCAGGATCGTGAACGTCGACCCGTACCCCGGCTGCGACCACACTCGAACGTCGCCCCCGTGGTTCTGGACGACATGCTTGACGATGCTCAGGCCGAGGCCGGTGCCGCCGGTGTGGCGCGATCGTGCCGGGTCGATGCGGTAGAAGCGCTCGAACACGCGATCGAGCTCGTCGGTTGCGATCCCGATCCCCTGGTCCGTCACGGCGATCTCGACGATCCCGTCGATCGCCGTCACACCGATGCCCACCCTCGAACCCTTCGGTGAGTACAGGATGGCGTTCGAGATGAGGTTCTGCAGGGCCACGATGAGCAGGTTCTCGTCCCCGAAGACCTCGATGCCGGCGTCCCCGCCGCTCGCCATGGTGACATGCCGTGCCTCGGCGGCGACCCGGTTCCGGTCGATCGCCGAGGCAACGACGTGGTCGATCTCGACGATCGCCGGCTTGCTGAGCGCATCCGCGGCCTGAAGACGCGAGAGCTCGATGATCTCCTGCGTGATGCGGGCGAGGCGCTCGGACTCCTTCGTGAGCCGCTTGGCGAAGCGCTTGACCTGCTCGGGCTCCTTCGCCGCCGCCTGAAGCGCCTCCGCGAGCAGGCTCACGGCCCCGATCGGGGTCTTGAGCTCATGACTGATGTTCGCGATGAAGTCGCGACGCACAGCGTCGAGGCGGTACGCCTCTGTGCGGTCCTCGGCCATGAGCAGCACGTAGCGGGCGCCGAGGCGCGCCACCCGCACCCAGAGGTGGATGTTGGCCTCCCCGAATCGACCTCGGGGAAGTTCGAGCTCCCTCGTCACGGCCTCACCGCCGTACCTGACCTCATCGACGATCGCGACGAGTTCCGGATGCACGAGGGCGTGGTCCCAGACGAGCCCGAATGCGAGCGCGCCTGGGCTGGCCTTGATGACGTTGTTGGAGGGGTCGAGGACGACGCCACCGGATTCGAGCGCGTCGATCACCTGGTCGACGCCATCCGGAACGGAGGGCGACACGACCGCGACCGCCTGCCGGCCCCGCGCCGCCGCGACCGTGACGATGAGCACGACGGCTGCCCCGACGACCACGCCGAACGCGATCGAGGCGAGCACCAGCCAGGCGGGGTTCATAGCGACTAGATTAGTTACTTCGATCGTGTCGGCCCGCCGACGTGCGGCGCAGAGGCCGCAGGATCGAGCGTTGTTCAGGCGGTGGCCACCGCCCGTTAACCTGCGGCCGGCAGGATGAGGACGCCGGAAACGCACGGCGTGAAGGAGGAACGATGCGCGAGGTCTTCCAGCAGGAGCTCCGCGAGGTGCAGGACCGGCTCGTCGAGATCGCGGCGCTCGTCGAGGCGTCGATCGAGAACGCCACGCGCGCCTTCAACGAGTCCAACGTCTCGCTCGCCGAGACCGTGATCGCCAACGACGACAAGATCGACGAGCTCACGGTGAACCTCGACGAGTTGGCCATCAACATCCTCGCCCGCCAACAGCCCGTCGCGCGCGACCTGCGGATCGTCGTGAGCGCCCTCCGCATCTCCTCATCGCTCGAGCGGATGGGCGACATGAGCGAGCACATCGCCCAGCTCGCCCGTTACCGGTTCCCAGAGAAGGTCGTGCCCAAGTCGCTGCGAAGCACCTTCGGCGAGATGGGCCGCCTCGACGTCGAGATCGCGAGGAAGCTCACCGAACTTCTGCGCACGGAGGACGTCAAGCTCGCGGAGGAGATCCGGAACGACGACGACAAGATCGACGAGCTGCACCTGAGTGTGTTCGACAAGGTGCTCGGCCACACCTGGAAGGGCGGGGCAGAGGACACCGTGGACGCGACGCTCGCCTCCCGCTACCACGAGCGGTTCGCCGACCACGCGGTCTCGATCGCCAAGAAGGTGCAGTACCTCGCGACGGGCGAGTGGCAGGTCTCCAGCAGTTGACGCCGGCCCCACCCGCCCCGTGGCTTTCATCATTCAGGACTTCGTGTGGCCAGTGGTGCTCGTGGGACCGGTGCGCCACAGCGAGTCAACATCCGCCACTGCCGTTCCGCAGACTCCTGAATGATGAAAGCCCGGAAGGCTACTTCGTGCCCTGGGCCGCCACTGCCGCGGCGCCAGCCGCTGCCGCCTCGGGGTCGAGATAGCGCGATGGCGCGGTGGGCATGAAGTCCTCGTCGAGCTCGTACACGAGGGGGATGCCGGTGGGGATGTTGAGTCCGGCGATGTCATCGTCCGAGATGCCGTCGAGGTGCTTGACGAGCGCGCGCAGTGAGTTGCCGTGCGCCGTCACGAGCACCGTCCTGCCCGCCCCGAGAGCCGGCACGATGTCCGAGCGCCAGTAGGGCAGCATCCGCTCGATGACGTCCTTGAGGCACTCCGTGCGCGGCAGCTCGTCGCCCAGCCCGGCGTAGCGCGGGTCGTGGGCCTGGGAGAACTCGCTGTCGTCGTCGAGGGGAGGCGGTGGCACGTCGAACGATCGGCGCCAGGTCATGAACTGTTCCTCGCCATACTTCTCGAGGGTCTCGGCCTTGTTCCGGCCCTGGAGCGCGCCATAGTGGCGCTCGTTGAGTCGCCAGCTGCGCTCCACCGGAATCCAGTCGCGATCCGCGGCCGCGAGGGCGAGCTGCGCGGTGTGGATCGCCCGCTTGAGAACGCTCGTGAACTGCACGTCGGGCAGCAGATCCGACTCGGCGAGCAACTCGCCTGCGCGCCTGCCCTCCTCGCGCCCGAGGTCGGTGAGAGGCACGTCCACCCACCCCGTGAACAAATTCTTCTCGTTCCAGTCGCTCTGGCCGTGGCGGAGCAGGATGAGGGTGTGGGTCATCCCGCCAGCCTACCGAGCACCCAGCCGCGGCAGGCGTGGAACGTCGGCCGTCGCGCCGGCGCCCGGCGGCACGATGAGCTCCTGCGCGGCCGAGACCACGGTGTCGCCTGCCGCGACCATGAGCACGGCTGTCGGGTCCGTCATCCGCTTGACAACGGCGAGCGCGATCGGCCCGAGTTCGAAGTGACGCGCGACGCTCGTCACGCGACCGACGGCCTCTCCCTCGAGCTCGACCTCGTCACCCTCGGAGGGCAGGACCGCATCCGACCCGTCGAGGTGCAGCAGGACGAGCCGCCGCGGGGGATGGCCGAGATTGTGCACCTTGGCGACCGTCTCCTGGCCCCGGTAGCAGCCCTTCTCGAGGTGAACGGCCGACCGCAGCCAGTCGAGCTCGTGCGGGATCGACCGGTCGTCGACCTCGGTCGCGAAACGCGGTCTCCAGGCCGCTATGCGCAGCGCCTCGAGCGCCATCGTGCCGGCGGCCGGGAGTTCGGCGATGCGCGCGAGTCCGGCGCCGTCGACGAGCGACTCCCGCCAGGTCCAGTCACTGTACGGATGGGCGTCGCCCTGCGCATACTGGTGACCGCCGGCCGCCACGGCCGCCCACGGGTCGACCCAGCTGAGCGCGACGCCGTTCGGGGCCGCCACGGCGGACCAGAGGGCGGAGAACGCACCCGGCGCCGTCGGGGCGACGAACGAGCCGATCGTCGCGTAGTCTGCCGTGCGATCGGCTACCTCGACGCGCATCATGAACCGCATCGAGTCGAGCCATGCCCGTAGCGGCTCGGTCTCCTGCGCCTCGACGAGCAGCCAGGTCGCGACGCCGTCATCGAGCACCTTGAGAACGTGCTCGATACGGCCGTTGGGGTTCAGAAGCAGTGCCTCCGCGGAGACCCCTGGCGTGAGCGATGCGATGGCCTGGCTTGTGAACGAATCGAGCCAGCCGAGCCGGTCCGCTCCGGTCACCGAGATGACGCCGCGGTGCGAGAGGTCCACGACAGACTCGCCCGCGGCGAGACGGCGCTGCTCGGCGATCGGGTTCCCGTAGTGGGCGGCGACCCCGGCATCCGGGCCGGTCGCCTCCACCGCCCCGTGCCGGGCGAGGAACTCAGTCGACACGGGCGAGTCTCGCGGAAGCATGCGACGTGAGCGGCCTGCCGAGTGCCGCGAGGTCCCAGGCCCACAGCAGGTGCCCATCGACGAGGCCGTACATGCGGGTGGAGGCCGTGTGCTCCTTCGCGGTCGACGACCGCATGACGACATCGGTCGCGAGATCGATCCGCGCGCTTGCGGCCTCCCCCAGGTAAAGCTCGCTCACGCCACCGGGGTGCAGGATCGACACTTCGATGTCGAATGCGCCGTTCGCATTACGCAATGTTTCAACGGCCTCGGCGGTGGCGAACGCCGCCTCGCCGACGCCCGCGAGCAGCCCTGGGCCAGGATCGGCATCCGTCGCCGTGCGGCTGAGCCGCCAGTAACCGCTCTCAGTCGCGAGCGGAGTGGGAAGCGGGTCGTCGCCGGAGTCGAGGAGCCAGGTGTAGGAGTTGTAGTTGAGGTGCGGCAGCCCGTCATGGCTGAAGCTCATGCGCTGCCCGAACTCGTAGTTGCGCACCTCGTCGCCGACCGGATAGTTGAGCACCCCGGTCCCCTCCCAGACGCCGAGCAGCCAGGCAAGAGGTGCGAGTTCTGCTGGCAGGTTCTCCGGCAACTGGATCATCGGATGCGCGTCATGTCAGCAGTGGTGCGGCTGCGCTCGCTAGCGCTGGCCGCGGAAGAGGTTGTAGAGCACGACGACCGAGACGTAGCCGATCGCAAGGGTGGCGAGCCCCAGGAGGCCGACGAAGAACAGCTCCAGTGCGAGGATCATGCTGCGATTCTATCCGTTCGTCGCAGCGACCGCGCCGAGCACGGCCGTCGCGAGGCCGAGCACGAGCACGGCACCGCCGAGCGAGGCCATGACCCGGTTGACGAAACCTTCCTTCGTGAGCGTCGACAACTGGATGCAGAACGTCACGAGAACGGCCGCGGCGAGCGCAATCGGGAGCCAGGTGAGGTATTGGTCCGGGGGTGAGGCGACGCCGATGGCCACCGAGGCGAAGAGGCAGAGCACCCAGACGGGCACGACCGTTCCCACCTGCAGCTCCCACGGTTGGCTGCTGGTCGTCGACGTCATGCCACCATCCTGCCCCAAGTTCCTGTGCGCTTATAGACTGTCACCGAATCCGGAGGGTCCCGTGGCGCAGCTGTTGATTCTCACCTCTGCGGAGGAGTTCGACGTGCTGCCCTCACTCAGCCTCCTCGGCCACAAGGTGCGGAGGATCCCCGCCGAGCCCGCCCAGCTCGTCAACGCGCCGAGTTGCGATGTCATCGTCCTGGATGCGCGCGGCGACCTCGTGAGCGCGAAATCGCTGTGCCGAATCCTGCAGGCCACCGGCCTTGCGGTCCCGCTCATCCTCGTCGTCACCGAAGGCGGGCTCGCGGCCGTCACGGCCGAGTGGGGCGCGGATGACATCCTCCTTTCGACCGCCGGGCCGGCCGAAGTGGATGCGCGCATCCGGCTCGTCATCGGACGCCAGAGCGATGACGCTAAGAGCGGCAAGGTCAGCGCGAGCGGTGTCGTGATCGACGAGGCGAGCTACTCGGCGAAGGTGCGCGGCAAGCCTCTCGACCTCACCTATAAGGAGTTCGAGCTCCTGCGCTTTCTCGTGGCGCATCCGAGCCGGGTCTTCACGCGCGAGCAGCTGCTGAGCGAGGTGTGGGGCTACGACTACTTCGGCGGGACCCGCACTGTCGACGTGCACGTGCGGCGCCTGCGTGCGAAGCTCGGCGAGCTCGACGCTGTCATCGGCACCGTGCGCAACGTCGGTTACCGCTTCAACGTCTACGAGGAGGACGAGAGCGATCGTGTTGCCGAGCCCGTCGGTTCCTGAGTCGCTCGGCGGGCTCATCGAGCGCGCGATCGCCGCGGACGGCCAGCCGCCGTTCTCCGACCAGTCCCTCGTTGAGCTCGGTCGCGGGGAGCGCGCACTCGTCGAGGTCGAGCGCGGCGCCGCGGTCATCGGCGCCAACGAGTTCGAGCTCGTCGTCGATCCGGATGCGCGGGGCGTAGGCGTCGGCACGGCGCTCGTCGAGAGGGTGCTGGCTGGGCATCCCGGGGTGAAGTTCGCCTGGGCGCACGGGGATCACCCAGGGTCGCGGGCGCTCGCGGCGCGGTTCGGGTTCGAGGCGGTACGGACGCTGTTGCAGCTGAGGGCCGAGGTCGCCCCCTTTGCTGGTCGAGTGCCCGCGAAGCGGGTGTATCGAGACCATGCCGAGGCGGAGCCGGGTCTCGATACACCGCCTTCGGCGGCACTCGACCAGCAGGGCACACCGCCTTCGGCGGCACTCGACCAGC
>DAITPJ010000035.1:6859-9205 GCA_036833635.1 Terrimesophilobacter sp. | reverse complement strand
CCTTCGGCGGCACTCGACCAGCAGGGCACACCGCCTTCGGCGGCACTCGACCAGCAGGGCACACCGCCTTCGGCGGCACTCGACCAGCGGAGTTCTGTCTCCGCGTTCCGCCCGGGAACCGACGACGCACCCTGGCTCGCCCTCAACGCGCGCGCCTTCGCCGATCATCCCGAGCAGGGCCGGCTCACCCAGCGTGACCTCGACGACCGCAAGTCCGAACCCTGGTTCGACGCCGATGACTTCCTGCTGCTCTGGTCGGGCGAAGACCTCGTCGGATTCTGCTGGCTCAAGGTCGGTTTCGATACGCCTGCGGCTACTCAACCACCAGTAATCGGCGAGTTCTACGCGGTCGGCATCGACCCCGACCGGCAGGGTGAGGGGCTCGGGCGGGTGCTCATGGATGCCGGACTCGCCCGCCTCGCCGCGCGCGGCATCCGCACCGCCGCCCTCTACGTCGAGGCGGACAACGCGCCCGCCCTGGCACTGTACGAACGGTACGGTTTCACCAGGCACACGATCGACGTGCGGTACCGACGCCACGAGGAGCATTGAGCGCTCGTTCACGAGCTGGTGCCATGATCTAGTGATGGATGCCGACGGCTTTCTCGACGACACCGGCCTCGCGACCGACAGCCTCGACGACGACTACGACTCGACCTGGGTCGACGACGGCACGCTGCCGGAAGGTCGCTTCCTCGATCGCGAGCTCAGTTGGCTCGCGTTCAACCAGCGCGTGCTCGAGCTCGCCGAGGACGGGAACATTCCGCTGCTCGAACGCGTCAACTTCCTCGCCATCTTCGCGAACAACCTAGACGAGTTCTTCATGGTCCGCGTCGCGGGCCTCAAGCGGCGCATCATGACCGGTCTCGCCGTTCCGACGAACGTGGGCACGGCACCCCTCGACGCGCTTAACGCGATCAGCGAGCGCGCCCAGGAGCTCCAGGCCAGGCACGCCGCCGCGTTTCGCGATCTCGTGAAGCCGCAGCTTGACGACGCCGGCATCCACATCGAGTCCTGGGCCGATCTCGACGAGGACGACCGCACTCGCATCGACGAGATCTTCTCGACCCAGATCTTCCCCGTGCTCATGCCGCTCGCCGTCGACCCAGCCCACCCCTTCCCCTACATCTCCGGCCTCTCCCTCAACCTCTCGATCCGGGTGCGCAGCCCGAAGACCGGCAAGGAGGAGTTCGCCAGGCTCAAGGTGCCGACCGTGCTGCCACGCTTCGTGCAGCTTCCGGATGACGAGCGCGGCCTCCTGAGATTCATCCCGCTCGAGGACCTCGTCTCGAACCACCTCGAGGAGCTCTTCCCCGGGATGGAGATCCTCGAGCACCACGAGTTCAGGGTGACCCGCAACGAAGACGTCGAGGTCGAGGAGGACGAGTCCGAGAACCTCATCCAGTCGCTCGAGCGCGAGCTCCTGCGTCGACGGTTCGGCCCGCCCATCCGTCTCGAGATCACCGACGACATGGACGACCGAACGCGTGAACTGCTCGTGCGGGAGCTCGGAATCACCGAGCAGGAGGTGTACCGGCTGCCGGCGCCGCTCGACCTCGGCGGGCTCTTCGAGGTGTTCCGCATCGACCGGCCCGAACTCAAGTACCGCAAGCACGTCCCGACGACGAGCGCGGCCCTGCTCCCGGTCGAGCCCAACGCCGAACCCGACACGTTCGCGTCGATCGCGCGCGGCGACATCCTGCTGCATCACCCGTACGAGTCGTTCACGACGAGCGTGCAGGCGTTTCTCGAACAGGCTGCCCGCGACCCCAATGTTCTCGCGATCAAGCAGACCCTCTACCGCACGAGCGGCGACAGCCCGATCGTCGAGGCGCTCATCGCCGCAGCCGAGGCAGGCAAGGCGGTGCTCGCGCTCGTTGAGATCAAGGCCCGCTTCGACGAGTCGGCGAACATCAACTGGGCGCGCCAGCTCGAGAAAGCGGGAGTGCACGTCGTCTACGGGATGGTCGGGCTCAAGACCCACTGCAAGCTCGCGCTCGTCGTGCGCGACGAGGGCGGCGTGCTGCGCCACTATAGCCACATCGGCACCGGCAACTACAACCCCAAGACGAGCCGCATCTACGAAGATCTCGGCCTGCTCACGGCGGATGACCAGGTCGGCAAGGACCTGACCCGCCTGTTCAACGAGCTCTCCGGCTACGCGATCGAGAAGAAGTTCAAGCGCCTGCTCGTCGCCCCGCTGCACCTGCGCAAGGCGCTGCTCAAGCGTATCCGGGTCGAGACCGAGAACGCGGTCGCCGGCGAGCCGTCCGGCATCCGGATCAAGGTCAACTCGATCGTCGACGAGGCGATCATCGACGCGCTCTACCGGGCGAGCCAGGCGGG
>DAITPJ010000035.1:0-6759 GCA_036833635.1 Terrimesophilobacter sp. | reverse complement strand
ACCTCGCGATGTCGGACGACACGGCATCCTGGTGGCTCGAGGAATCAGGCGAATGGACCCGCCACGCGACGACAGGGGCAGGCGAGGCCCTGCGCGACCTGCAGAATGTGGTCATGCGTCAGATCTCGGCACGGCGGCGGGGCGCGGCCAGGTGAGCAGCGGCACAGGCCCCGCCATCACGAGCCCCGCCGTCGTCATCGCCGCCGGCGCGGTGTGCTGGCGCGTCGTCAAGGGCAAGGTCAGGGTGCTGCTCGTGCACCGCGGCGCGCGCGCCGACGTCTCGCTGCCCAAGGGCAAGCTCGACCCCGGGGAGACCCCGCCGCAGACCGCCGTGCGGGAGATCGAGGAGGAGACCGGCATCCGGATCGCTCTCGGCGTGCCGCTCGGGACGATCGAGTACGCTCTCGGTGGCGGCCGCGAGAAGATCGTTTACTACTGGGCGGGCGAGGTCACCGATGAGGCCCTCGCGGCCACGACGTTCGCCCCCAACCACGAGATCGCCGACCTCGAGTGGCTCACGATCGATAAGGCGCACAGCGCCCTGAGCTATGAACGCGACCGCGAGGTACTCGCGCGATTCGCGGACCTCGTGGAGTCGGGCCGACAGCGGACCTTCGCCGTCATCGCCCTCCGCCACGGGAAGGCTGTCCCTCCAGAGTCCTGGGACGGCCCTGACGCGACCCGCCCCCTCCTGCACCGTGGCATGGACCAGGCCTTGAGCATCGCTCCGGCGATCGCCGCCTATCGCCCTGCGAGGCTCGTGAGCAGCCCCGCTGCGCGCTGCCTCGCAACGATCGAACCGCTCGCGGCCATGACCGGGCTCGCCGTCAAGACCGCGCCGGACATCAGCCAGGACGCCTACGAGAACGACGACGCGAAGGTGCGCGCGCTCGTGCGGCGCCGCCTGGCGAAGCGTCGCACCGTCGTGCTGTGCAGCCACGGCCCCGTGTTGCCGGAGATCGTCGCCGCCGTCGCGAAGGAGACCGGGACCGAGTTCGACCACGAGCTGCGGCGCGCGGCGAGGCTGTCGACCGCGGAGTTCACGGTCCTGCACGTCGCGGCCGAGCATCCGGACGGCGGAATCGTCGCCGTCGAGACGCACAGTCCGCTGCCCGACTGAGCCGGGTCGCTGAAGGCTCAGGGGCAGGGCGGCCCGTCCGGTCGCGCCGGGTACGCTGGACGCGTGCCCCGCCTGCGCTCCTTCGTCATCGTCGTCCTCGCGGTGCCGGCGCTCCTGGCCGGATGCGCGCTCAACGAGCTCGCCGTCGAGAGCGACTCGACGCTCGCCGGCACGATCGTCGGCGACGGGGCCTCATCCCAGCGGGCGGCGCAGGATACCTGGATCGCGGCGTTCCAGCTCGAGCACCCGCTCGCGACCGTCGAATACGACCCCGTCGGGTCGGGCTCGGGCCGCGACGGGTTCCAGGCCGGCGCGAGCGACTTCACCGGGTCTGACCGACCGTTCACGCGCGATGAGCTGGGTGCCGGGGAATTCCTGTCGTGCGTGCCGGGCAGCCCGATCATCGAACTCCCCGCCTACCTCTCGCCGATCGCGATCGTCGTCAACGTCGACGGGGTCGCCGAGCTGAACCTCGACCCGCCGACGATCGCGCGCATCTTCTCGGGTGCCATCGAGCAGTGGGATGACCCGCAGATATCCGACCAGAACCCCGGCCTCGACCTCCCGTCGACCGTCATCTCCGCTGTTCACCGGGCCGACGACTCCGGGGTCACCGAGAACTTCACCGACTACCTCCATGCCGCTGCGCCGCATGACTGGCCATGGGATCCCTCCGGCATCTGGCCGGTCGACGGCGGCGAGGCCGCTCAGGGCACTGTCGGGGTATCGACCGCCGTCACCAACGGAAAGGACACGATCGGCTACGTCGACGGGTCGCTCGCGCACGGTCACACGACCGTGGCCGTGAAGGTGGAGGACGGCTACGTGCCGTTCTCGGCGGATGCTGCTGCCGCGGCCGTTGAAGCGTCGCCGCTCGAATCGGGCCGAACCCCCGGGGACCTCGTCATCGACCTCGACCGCAAGGGCGGGCACCACGGCGTGTACCCGATCGTGCTCGTGAGCTACCTCATCGGCTGCGAGTCCTACCTCGACACTGCGAAGGCCGAACTCGTGCGCACCTACTTCGACTGGGTCGTGAGCGCCGAGGCCCAGAGCGCTGCAGCAACCTCCGTCGGTTCCGCGCCACTCTCCCCCGGCCTCACCGACCTGGCGCGGGACGCGGTCGCGCGCATCCGCTGACTCCGCGGTCGGCCGGCGAGTTCGGGCGGCGTTCACCTCCCGTTCACCACGAGGGCCCCGTCCGGTCACCCCGGTTTCCTACCGTCGTTCGTGGGGCATCCGTCCCCGTCCTGCGGATCACAGTCCTCTGAAAGGAAATTCGTGAACACCATGTCAACGTCCACGCGCTGGGGCAGCGCCGTCGCGCTCGCTGTCGCCGGCGCCGTCCTCCTCTCCTCGTGTGCGGCGAACGAGCCCACGAGCCCTGGCACCGAGCCCAGTGGCCTCTCCGGAACCCTCATCGGCGGCGGCGCGTCGTCGCAGGGGGCGGCACAGGATGCCTGGATCGCCGCGTTCCAGGATGCGAATCCCGACATCACGGTCGAATACGAGCCCACCGGCTCCGGAACCGGCCGCGACAACTTCATCGCGGGCGGGAACAACTTCACCGGCTCCGACCGCGCCTTCAAGGACGACGAACTGGCGAAGGACGACTTCGCCGGATGCGTGCCCGGCACGCCGATCGTCGAGATCCCCAACTACATCTCGCCCATCGCGATCATCTTCAACCTCGACGGGATCACCTCCCTCAAGATGGACGCCGCGACGATCGCCGGCATCCTCAAGGGCGACATCGGAAAGTGGAACGACCCGGCGATCTCCTCCCAGAATGCCGGTGTCGAGCTCCCCGACCTCGTCATCACGGCCGTGCACCGCTCCGACGAGTCGGGTACGACCGAGAACCTCACCGACTACCTGAGTGCCAACACCCCGGTGTGGGACGCCGACGTGAGCGGCACCTGGCCCTACCCCGGCGGTGAGGCGGCCAATGGCACATCCGGTGTCGTCGACGCTGTCACGAACGGCACCGGCACCTTCGGGTACGCCGACGCGTCGCGAGCAGCCGGTCTCGGCACTGTCGCGGTGAAGGTCGGCGACGAGTACGTCGAATACTCAGCCGCAGCAGCCGCCGCGATCGTCGACGCATCCCCCGCCGCCCCCGGTCGCGACGCGGTCGACATGGCGATCGACCTCGACCGCAGCTCGGACGCCGCAGGTGTCTACCCGATCGTGCTCGTCAGCTACCTCGTCGCCTGCTCGGATTACGCGGATGACGCCATCGCCGAACTAGTGAAGGCCTACCTCGGCTACGTCATCAGCGACGCGGGCCAGGCCGTCGGCGAGAAGGCTGCGGGCATCGCCCCGATCTCTGCCACGGTGTTCGAGAAGGCCATGGCAGCCGTCGACAGCATCACGTAACGCCTCATCAGTTCTGCCCGGTGCCCCCTCGCGTTGTGCGGGAACAGGGCACCGGGCAGACTGAGGTTGTGACCGAGTTCGCAGCCTCGCCCCACGCAACGCACCACCCGACCAACCAGGGGAACCCGAGCAGATGACGACTCCGGACACCGCGGCCCCGCCGCGATCCAAGCCGCAGCTGCGTCCGGGCGATCGGATCTTCTCCGGCACTGCGCTCACCGCCGGCACGCTCATCCTTGCGATCCTCGCCGGCGTCGCCGCCTTCCTGCTCATCGAGAGCCTCCCTGTCGCGACGACCGACCCCAAGGACATCAACATCCTCGATGGGGAGCCGTTCTGGTCGTACGTGGCGCCCCTCGTCTTCGGCACGATCTGGTCGTCTGCACTCGCCCTCCTCATGGCCGTTCCTGTCGCGATCGGGATCGCCCTGTTCATCTCGCACTACGCGCCTCGCCGGCTCGCCCAGGGGCTCGGCTACATCATCGACCTCCTCGCGGCGGTGCCCTCCGTCGTCTTCGGCCTCTGGGGCGGCAACGTCCTCGCTCCCGCCGTTCAACCCGTCTATACCTGGCTCACCGAGAATCTCGGTTGGATCCCGCTCTTCGCTGGACCCGCATCCGGAACCGGGAGGACCATTCTCACCGCCGCGATCGTGCTCGCGGTCATGGTTCTTCCGATCATCACCGCGCTCTGCCGCGAGGTCTTCCTGCAGACGCCAGTGCTCCACGAGGAGGCCGCGCTCGCGCTCGGCGCGACCCGCTGGGAGATGATCCGCACGGCCGTCCTGCCGTTCGGCAAGCCGGGGATCGTGTCGGCGTCGATGCTGGGCCTCGGCCGCGCCCTCGGGGAGACCATGGCGGTCGCGATGGTGCTCTCGGCGTCCGGGGGCATCTCCTTCGCCCTGCTCACCTCGTCGAACCCCGGCACGATCGCCGCGAACATCGCCCTGCGCTTCGCTGAGGCCTTTGGGACGAACATCAACCTGCTCATCGCGACCGGCCTCATCCTCTTCGCGATCACGCTCATCGTCAACATGATCGCGCGGTGGATCATCGGTCGACGCCGAGAGTTCTCGGGGGCGAACTGATGGCGCGCACGACCTCCTCCGCCGCGGTGGCCAACGCGTACTCGGCGGGCCAGCTTCACAAACGCACCCCCTGGCTCGTGCTCGTCGGGTCGCTCGTCGTTTCCGCCGTGCTGTTCTGGCTGCTGCAGGCGGGAACGCCAGGGGCGGACTTCAGCGTCGCCGGCGCCGTCATCGTGGGCGCCGTGTTCTACGTCGTCGCGATCTACGTCTACTCGTACCTCATCGAGGGTTCCCGCAAGGCGAAGGACCGACTCGTCACCGCCCTCGTATGCGGAGCCTTCCTGCTCGCCCTCGCCCCGCTCATCTCGCTTCTGTACACCGTTGTCGCGAGCGGCATCGCACGCTTCGACCTCGAGTTCTTCACCTACTCGATGCGGAGCATCGTCGGCGAGGGCGGCGGGTTCGTACACGCGATGGTCGGCACCCTGCTCATGACGCTCACGGCCACCCTCATCTCGGTTCCGATCGGCCTCATGGCCTCGATCTACCTCGTCGAGTACGGGCGCGGCCCGCTCGCTCGGGTGATCACCTTCTTCGTCGACGTTATGACCGGGATCCCCTCGATCGTCGCGGGACTCTTCGCCTACTCGATCTTCGCGCTCCTCTTCGGCCCGGGTACCAAGCTCGGCATCGCCGGCGCGATCTCCCTCACCGTGCTCATGATCCCTGTCGTCGTTCGCTCGAGCGAGGACATGCTCAAGCTCGTGCCGAACGAGCTGCGCGAGGCCGCGTACGCGCTCGGGGTGCCGAAGTGGCTGACCGTCCTGAAAGTCGTGCTGCCGACATCCATCGCCGGGATCATGACCGGCGTGATCCTCGCGATCGCGCGCATCATCGGGGAGACCGCGCCGTTGCTCGTCGCCGCCGGCTTCACCAACAACATGAACTACGACATGCTCCAGGGCCGGATGCAGTCGCTCCCGGTCGCCGTCTACTACCAGTACGTGAGCCCCGGCGCCGACGTGCAGGCCTACCTCGACCGTGCCTGGGCGGGCGCGCTCACCCTCATCCTCATCGTCATGCTCCTCAACCTCATCGCCCGCGTCATCGCCCGATACTTCGCCCCCAAGAACGGGCGTTAGAAGGAAGACCAGTGTCCAAGAGAATCGAAGTACGCGACCTCGACGTCTACTACAGCAAGTTCAAAGCCGTGGAGGGCATCACCCTCAACATCGAGCCACGCAGTGTGACGGCCTTCATCGGGCCGTCCGGATGCGGCAAGTCCACCTTCATCCGCACGCTCAACCGCATGCACGAGGTCATTCCCGGCGCGTACGTCGACGGCGAGGTGCTCATCGACGGCAGCAACCTCTACGCCGCCGGGGTCGACCCCGTGCTCGTGCGGCGCCAGGTCGGCATGGTGTTCCAGCGGCCGAATCCGTTCCCCACGATGTCGATCCGTGAGAACGTCCTCGCGGGCGTGCGCCTCAACAACAAGAGGCTCAGCAAGTCCGACTCGGACGACCTCGTCGAGAAGTCGCTGCGCGGGGCCAACCTGTGGAACGAGGTCAAGGATCGGCTCGAGAAGCCGGGCTCCGGCATCTCGGGCGGCCAGCAGCAGCGCCTGTGCATCGCGCGGGCGATCGCCGTGGAGCCCGACGTGCTGCTCATGGACGAGCCGTGCTCGGCGCTCGACCCGATCTCGACGCTCGCGATCGAGGACCTCATCGAGGAGCTCAAGACCGAGTACACGATCGTCATCGTGACCCACAACATGCAGCAGGCCTCGCGCGTCTCAGACCGCACGGCGTTCTTCAACATCGCCGGCACCGGCCAGCCGGGCAAGCTCATCGAGTACGACGACACCGGCACGATCTTCTCGAACCCCTCGGTGCAGGCCACGGAGGACTACGTCTCCGGCAAGTTCGGCTAGCCGCTCGCGCCCACCGCGGCATCCGGTGCCGGGCGAACGAATTTGAAGGAGATCGGGCCGAAACGCGCCACATCGTGCCCGATGTGGACATCCGGATGCCGTTCTCCTTCGTTTTCGTTCAGGAGCGCGGGTGAGCGGAGGCGCGGGGCACATCGAACGCTCGTGAGTCAGGGCAGAGGTGAGCCGGGCCGCAGAACGCCTCTCGGCGCGAGGCCGCTCGGAGCGGCGAATATTGGAGCCCGGGGTTACTGCGGCCCGGCATGGGCCCTCGCGGGCCACCCCGAGTCTAACCGCGGGGGC
>DAITPJ010000034.1:0-19152 GCA_036833635.1 Terrimesophilobacter sp. | reverse complement strand
GGATGCCCGCCTCGCGCGCCGCGAGCGACGCCTCGTAGACCGCCGTGACCTGGGGCACGCCGACCCCCGCGACGACGCGCGTGGTGCAGATCGAGCCCGGGCCGACCCCGACCTTGATGGCATCCGCGCCCGCGTCGATGAGCGCCTGGGCACCAGAGCGCGTCGCGACGTTGCCGCCGATGATGTCGATGCCGTCGAACGCCGAGTCGGCCTTGAGCCGGCGGATGATGTTGATCTCCCCGGCAGAGTCGCCGTTGGCCGTGTCGACGACGATGACGTCGACGCCGGCTTCTGCGAGCGCACCGGCTCGCTGCCACGCGTCGCCGAAGAATCCGATCGCTGCGCCAACGCGCAGCCGCCCGTCGGCATCCTTCGTCGCGTTAGGGTACTGCTCCGTCTTGTCGAAGTCCTTGACGGTAATGAGCCCGGTGAGCTTGCCGTTCGCGTCGACGAGGGGAAGCTTCTCGATCTTGTGCTGCGCGAAGATCGCCACCGCTCCATCGGGGTCGATCCCCGTCGGGGCGGTGATGAGCGGCATCTTCGTCATGACGTCGCGCACGAGAGTCGTCTGCTTCTCGAACTGGGAGACGAAGCGCATGTCGCGGTTCGTGATGATGCCGACGAGCTTGCCGTCGCCCTCGACGACCGGCAGGCCGGAGATGCGGAACTGCCCGCAGAGCGCGTCGACCTCGGCGACAGTCGCATCCGGTGTCGTCGTGACGGGGTTCGTGATCATGCCGGATTCGCTGCGCTTGACCTTGTCGACGAACGTCGCCTGGTCCTCGATCGAGAGGTTGCGGTGCAGGATGCCGAGACCGCCCTGGCGCGCCATCGAGATCGCCATGCGACCCTCGGTCACGGTGTCCATGGCGGCCGAGATGAGCGGTGTCGCGACCCGGATGTTGCGGGTCAGGCGGGAGGACGTGTCCGCTTCGCTCGGGATGACGTCGGTATGCCCCGGCAGGAGCATGACGTCGTCGTAGGTGAGTCCGATGAACCCGAACGGGTCTGGCTGTTCCATGAGTCTCCGAATTGTTACTCGCCGCGATGAAGAGGCCGGAGGCCACGCTGATTCCGGTGTTTAATCGTATCGTCTGTCGTCGCGCGGCGGGTCGGATGCGCCTCGCTCTGGCCTCTCGTGTGGAAGTGCGGCGCGGCATGCGCCATAATCGGCAAGTACTGTCAACGTCGACGGCAGCCAGCACCCGAGAGCCACACAGTCTCCACTGGTCCGTCTTGGAGGTCTCGTGGTCACTGCTCAACGGTTCCGGTCGCGCGCGAAGCGTCCCATGGTTCTCCTGGTCGCGACGATATTCGCCTCTCTCGCCTTCGCGATGACGGCGGTCTCCCCGGCCGGTGCCGATGAGACCAATACCGACAAATACGACTACATCTTCAGCGGCAACGTCAAGTACAACGGCGACCCGCTCGGTGACGTCACGATCATCGTCGAGGGCGACGGCTACGACGCCGACGTCAAGACGGATGCCGACGGCAAGTGGAAGGTCGGTGTCCCGAAAAAGGACACCTACAAGATCACGCTCGTGGAGAAGACCCTTCCTGAGGGCGTCATCGTGAGCGAGGAGGGGAACGACCGCGTCACGATCACCGAGCGCGGCGCCACGATCGAAGCGGAGTTCGGTCTCACCAAGAACAAGTCGGTGAACTTCTTCCTCGGCCAGGGCGTTCGCGTGGTCACCCCGTTCATCGACCAGTTCATCTCGAGCATCATCAGCGGCCTCAACTTCGGTCTCATGCTCGCTCTCGCCTCCATCGGCCTCTCGCTCATCTTCGGAACGACAGGGATCGCCATCTTCTCGCACGCGGAGATGGTGACGCTCGGGGCGGTCTTCGCGGTCACGTTTGGGGTGTTCCTGGCCTGGCCGATGTGGGTCGCGATTCCCATCACGCTCGTGCTTCTGGCTATTGCCGGCGTGGCACAGGATGTCGCGATCTGGAAACCCCTGAGAAAGAGGGGGCTGAGCGTCGTCCAGTTGATGATCGTCAGCATCGGGCTCTCGCTCACGCTCCGGTACGTGTTCCAGTTCTTCATCGGCGGGGGGACGACCCTCCTCCCGACCGATCCGGCCACGACCGCGAAACTCACGCTCTTCGGCCCCATCTCCCTCTCGATCGTTGACATGGCCAGCATGGGGATCTCGATCGTCGTGCTCGTCGCCGTGGCGTACTGGCTCCTGCGCACGCGCACCGGAAAGGCGACCAGGGCGATCAACGACAACGCGTCGCTCTCCGCCGCATCCGGTATCGACGTCGACCGCGTTGTGCGGCTCGTCTGGATCCTCGGTACCGTCCTCGCCGGCCTCTCAGGCATCCTGTGGGCGTACTTCCGCCCCGGCATCAAGTGGGACATGGGCTGGCAGATCCTGCTCCTGATCTTCGCCGCGGTCGTTCTCGGCGGACTCGGCACCGCGTTCGGCGCGCTCGTGGGCTCCATCATCGTCGGCCTTCTCGTCGAGCTGACCCCGCTGTGGCTCTCGGCGGACATCAAGTACGTCGGGCCGCTCCTGATCCTCATCATCGTGCTGCTCTTCAGACCACAGGGCTTGCTCGGCCAGAAAGAGAGGGTCGGATAAATGGACATCATCGGCATCCTGGGCCAGACGGCCTCATGGCTCCTCGCTCCCGAGACGATCGCCTATGCGCTCGCCACGGTCGGGCTCGCGGTGCACTTCGGCTACGGCGGCCTCCTCAACTTCGGCCAGGCCGGCTTCATGCTCATCGGCGGCTACGGTTACGCGATCACGATCCTGTCCCTTGGCTGGCCGTGGTGGGCGGGCATCCTCGTCGGTATCGGCGCGTCGATCGTCTTCGCGCTCATCCTCGGTATCCCGACCCTGCGGCTTCGCGCCGACTATCTCGCGATCGCGACGATCGCCGCGGCAGAGGCGCTGCGGCTCATCGTCCAGTCGACGCTCCTCGACGACGTCACGAATTCGGCGGACGGGCTCGGCGGCTACCATGAGGGCTTCCGGGAGGCCAATCCGTTCCCGAAGGGCAGCTACGGTTTCGGCCCATGGACCTACAACGAGAATGAATTGTGGATCCGCGTCTTCGGCCTCGTGATCCTCGGCCTCGCGATCTGGGGCGTCTGGGCGCTCATGCGCAGTCCATGGGGCCGCGTGGTCCGCGGCATCCGCGAAGACGAGGATGCGGTGCGCGCGCTGGGCAAGAACGTCTTCGCCTACAAGATGCAGGTCCTCATCATCGGTGGAATCCTTGGCACGCTCGGCGGGGTCGTGCTGGTTCTCCCGTCGGCGGTGGTCCCGCAGGTCTACCTGCCGTCGCTCACCTTCTTCCTGTGGACGATCCTCCTCCTCGGCGGAGCGGCGACCATCTGGGGCCCCGTGCTCGGCACCGGGATCTTCTGGATGATCTACGCCTTCCTCGGGCTCATCCTCCCCGCCATGGCGGCCCAGGGCTGGCTGCCTGGGATCACCCCGTCCCAGGCCGGCATCCTGCGCTTCGTACTCATCGGGCTCGCGCTCATGCTCATCGTGATCTACCGCCCGCAAGGCATACTCGGCGACAAGAGGGAGCTGTCTTTCAATGCCCGCAAGTAACGCACGCACGAAGTCGACCGGGATCGCGACGGGAGAGTTCCTCCCCGGCGTCCCGAAGACCGACCCGATCATGGTGGCCGACAACATCACCCGCCACTTCGGTGGACTCACGGCGGTCGATGTCGACCACCTGGAGATCCAGCGCGGGGTCATCACCGCGCTCATCGGGCCGAACGGAGCCGGCAAGACGACCCTGTTCAACCTCCTCTCCGGATTCGACAAGCCGAACACGGGTGCGTGGTCCTTCGACGGCACCCAGCTCGCCGGGATCCCGTCGTTCAAGGTCTCGCAGCTCGGGCAGATTCGCACCTTCCAACTCACCAAGGCCCTCAGCATGCTCTCGGTCCTCGAGAACATGAAGCTCGGCGCCAAGGACCAGTTCGGCGAGCACCTGTGGTCGTCGATGTTCCCCTGGCTGTGGCGAGCGCAGGACGATGCAATCGAGACGAAGGCGATGGAGCTTCTCGCGCGCTTCAAGCTCGACACCAAGGCCGATGACTTCGCCGCGAGCCTCTCCGGCGGCCAGCGCAAACTCCTGGAGATGGCGAGGGCGCTCATGAGCGATCCGACCCTGGTCATGCTCGACGAACCCATGGCGGGGGTCAACCCCGCGCTGACCCAGTCACTCCTCGACCACATCTTCGGCCTCAAGGAGCAGGGGATGACGGTGCTCTTCGTCGAGCATGACATGCAAATGGTGAGCCACATCGCCGACTGGGTCGTCGTCATGGCCGAGGGAAGAATCGTCGCCGAGGGCCCGCCCGAGGCCGTCATGAAGGACCCCGCCGTCATCGACGCGTACCTCGGAAGCCACCAGGACACCGACCTCGGTGTCGTGACCGGTCGGATCGAGTTGCCGGCGAAGACGTCGAAGAAGGAGTCGAAGTGACGGATACGGCCAGAAACACGGTTCTCGAGGTGACCGACCTGACGGCCGGCTACCTTCCGGGCATCGACATCCTGAATAACTGCAGCATCAGGGTCGGTGAGGGCGAGCTCATCGGCATCATCGGTCCGAACGGCGCTGGAAAGTCGACGCTGCTCAAGTCCATCTTCGGCCAGGTGCAGGTTCGCAGCGGCTCGATCACGCTGTACGGCGAGGACATCACGCTCCTGCCGGCCCACAAGCTCGTCGCCAAGCGCGTCGGCATGGTCCCTCAGAACAACAACGTGTTCCCTTCGCTCACGATCGAGGAGAACTTGCAGATGGGCCTGTACCAGAACCCGAAGATCTTCCCGGAGCGTCTCGAATTCGTGACCTCGATCTTCGGGGAGCTCTCGTCGCGGCTCAAGCAGCGCGCCGGGTCCCTCTCGGGGGGTGAGCGACAGATGGTCGCCATGTCGCGAGCGCTCATGATGGACCCGCACGTGCTGCTCCTCGACGAGCCCTCCGCAGGCCTGTCGCCCGTGCGACAGGACGAGGCGTTCATCCGAGTGTCAGAGATCAACAAGGCAGGTGTGACGACCATCATGGTCGAGCAGAACGCGAGGCGCTGCCTGCAGATCTGTGACCGCGGCTACGTGCTCGACCAGGGCACGGATGCCTACACCGGCACGGGGCGCGACCTGCTGAACGACCCCAAGGTCATCAGCCTCTACCTCGGTACTCTCGGCGAGGACGCCGCGTGAGTAATCGGCCGGCACGGTAGCCGAGTTCCCCTGTAGCGTTGAACCATGACGCCGCAGGAGATCGAGGAGCTGACGCTCCTTCGGCGCGCCAGGGACCTCATCGACCGCGAGTACGCGAGGCCGCTCGACGTGCCGACGATCGCCGGAGCAGCATTCATGTCCCCATCGCACTTCTCACGACGATTTCGTGCCGCCTACGGCGAGACACCTTACGGCTACCTCATGACTCGCCGGGTCGAACGAGCGATGGCCATGCTTCGTGACGGCATGAGTGTGACGGATGCCTGCCTTGCCGTCGGCTGCACGTCGCTCGGGTCGTTCAGTTCGCGATTCACCGAGATCGTCGGGGAGCCACCCCGTTCCTATCGGGCGCGCGAGCATGACGCCGTCAAGGCGATGCCGGCATGCCTCGCGAAGACGGCCACCCGCCCCCTCAGACTGCGCACGCAGAGGGCTTCGAGGTCGAGCAGGATCGAAGAAGCGACGCCTCCCGCCGCGGCGTAGAGTCGCCGTCATGACTATCGCACTCCAGTACACGCACGCCACTGTCAACGATGTCGACGAGGCTCTCGCGTTCTACCGCGACGCCCTGGGTCTTGTCGTCCAGAACGATGTCGCCTCGGGCGACTATCGCTGGGTGACGCTCTCGGGCGATACCCAGCCGGACGTCGGAATCGTCCTCTCCGTGCCCCACGCCGGCCGCTCGCAGGCTGACGGGGACGCCATGCAGGAGCTCCTCACCAAGGGCGTCCTGCCCATGCTCATCTTCAGCACTGACAACCTCGACACGACCTTCGAGACCCTGCGCGCATCCGGGGCGGAGGTCCTGCAGGAGCCGATCGACCAGCCTTGGGGGCCGCGTGATTGTGCGTTCAGGGACCCCTCTGGCAACATGGTCCGCATCTCCCAGTCGAGCTGAACAACAGGAAGGGCCCCGACGTCGCCGTCGGGGCCCTTCGCCGTGCTACCGCGTCTTAGTTGATGCGGGTGTGCATGTTGTCGTCACCGTACTGGAAGATACCGATGGTGGCTTCCGTCGGGTCACCGGCGTCGTCGAACGTGATCGGTCCGGAAGCACCGTCGTAGTCGACCGTGCCGCCATCGAGGATCACCTGGGCGCCCGACGCGAAGTCGGTCACCTTCTCGCCGCTACCGGCACCACCTGAGACCTCCTGCAGCTTCTTGGCGATCTCGACGGCGTCCGTCGAGTTCGCCGCGAGGGCGGCAAGGGCGATCAGGATGACCGCGTCGTAGGACTCTGCAGCGTAGCTGTAGTCGTCCAGGGTTCCGCTGAACTCCGACGAGTAGACGTCGTTCAGGCGCTTCTGGAAGTCATCCGCGAGCACGGGGCCCGGGGTGGTTCCCTTCGCACCGGTCAGCGTCGCCGGGGGCAGGTCCGCACCGAACTGCTTGAGGTTGCCGTCGACGAGGTACACCTTGGAGGTGTCGAAGCCGGCGTCCTTGAGCGCGGGGAGGATGGTGTAGATCTCGTCGAACGTGATCAGGGCGATCGCGTCCGGGCTCTGCGCGATGACCGCGGCGATCTGCGCCGAGAAGTTCGTGTCACCGGCGTTGAAGAACTCGGATGCGACGACCGTGCCGCCTGCACCCTCGAACGTCGACTTGGTGACCTTCTCGAGACCGGTTCCGTAGGCGTCGTTGAGGACGATCATGCCCAGCGTGCTGGCACCGTCATCCGCGATGAGGTTACCGAGAACTTCGCCCTGGAGCAGGTCGGAGGGCGCGGTACGCCAGTACAGGTTGTGGTCATCCCACGTCGTGAAGTCCGGCGAGGTGTTCGCCGGGGAGAACATGAGCGTGTCGGCGCCGATGATCTGGTCGATCACGAGCTTCGAAACGCCCGACGAGGCGGCGCCGACAACAGCGTCGACACCCTCCGACAGGAGGTTCGGGACCGTGGTCGCGTACGCCTTGTTATCCGGGTCGCCGGAGTCACCGTAGGTGACCTCCACCTTGATGCCGAGGTCGGCGTCGTTGATGTCCTTCGCGGCCAGTGCAACGCCGGCTTCCTCGGGCGGGCCGAGGAATGCCAGGGCACCGGTCTGCGGAAGCAGGGTACCGATCTTCAGTGTGAGATCCTCACGGTCTCCTCCGGGAGTCCCGCTGTCGGTCGGCGTGCAGCCGCTGAGGACCAGCGCTCCAACTCCGACGATGGCGAGCCCGGTGAGGGCCGATCTCAGGTTCTTCGAGCGGGAGGCCTTGGCCTTCGCGAATACGCTCATGTTGCTCCTTGCGTTTCGAGTGTGCTGACACGACAGAATTGCACTGCCGTTGCTGTAAGGGTATTGACTATCCAGGGGGAACACCACAATGGGGGGTCACAGGCGGGTAACACGGCGGAATCGTTACCTTTCGTGATACAAATCGCCCCCGAACTGGGGCCAGGAATGGGCGAACCCAACGGAGTCTCCGGATTCACCTGACGGTCGTGCTCCCGACCCTTGAGTACTTGTTCCCGGCGTCGTAGCGATACACGCCGAATTCGCCGCCGCGAAGGTCGCCGTGCTCGTCGAACGCGAGCGGGCCCGTCACGCCGTCGTAGTCGATGTCCCGCACCGCACGAAGGACTTCGAGGCACTCTGCGAAGCTCGTGCACTTGATCCCTCCGGATGACGTGCCGGTGATGGCACGTGCGATCGCGGTGCCGCTGTCGTCCTTCGCGACGGTCGCCGCGAGAGCAGCGAGGATCGTCGCGTCATACGCTTCCGCGGCGTACTGCAGGTCGCTCACGGCCGGATCCGCGCTCTTGATGCGCTTCGCGAAAGCGTCGTCGGGGACGAAGCCCTCCAGGACGCCATTCACGTCCTTGAGGGTTCCGGCCGGAAGGGCCTGGGAGTAGTCGGCGAGGTTCTGGCTCGTGAGCCACAGGCGGGACCCGGCGAGCTTGGCCGCCGCGAGCTTCGTGAGCAGTTCCTTGTTCCTCGTCATCGCGCTGAACGGGCTCACGAGCACGATCATGTCGGGGTCGGCCCTGGTCACCGCGGTCATCATGCGATCGATCGAGTTGGTCGTCTCAGTAAAACCCTCGGAGACCACGAGCGCGTGGTCCTTGTCGAGGGCGGAGGCCAGGGCGTCCCGTGTCGCGTGCCCTGCGGCATCCGAGTAGTAGAGAAGTGCCACGGTGTCCGAGTCGCCGGCGAGCTCGGCGATCGCCTTGCCCTGGAGTGTGGCCGAGGGGATCGTACGGAACAGTCGCCCGTCATCGTGGAGCGCGGAAAGCACCGGGCTCGTCGCCGATGGGGAGATCATCACCATCCCGGCCTCGATGACCTTCGGCATGAGCCGCTCGGCCAGCACGGATGACGATGGGCCGACTATCACGTCCGTCTTCTTCTCGATGAGATCGGCGAGGGACTCCTCCGCCTTCCCGGTCGCCGCATCGCCGGAGTCGCGGTGGTACACGACGACCTGCTCGCCGTTGACGCCACCGGCCTCGTTGATCTCCCGTACCGCGAGCTCTACCCCGGCGTCCTGCGCCCGTGCGAGGAAGCTCGTGGCCCCGGTTGTCGGGAACAGGGTACCGATCGTCAGGACGCCGTCGCCCCGCGGAGCTGCTGTCTCGGTCGCGGTCGGTGTCGGAACCGGCATGGGCTCAGGCGAGCACGCGACGAGGACCAGGCAGAGGATGGCCGCGACCGCAGCGCCGCCGACGCGTGCGGCGCTGGCGGGGGCGTTCTGACGGCGTGGCACCCCCGAAGAATACCGAAGCCTCAGCCGGGCAGCGGTGAGGCGCGGCGCACCGAGCGCGCGTTGGTGAGCATGTCGATGCTCAGGACGATGAGTGCGACCCAGACGAGCGCGAAGCCGACCCACCGCTCCGGCGGCATGGCCTCGAGCATGACGAAGGTCCCGAAGAGGAACTGCAGCACGGGCGCGAGGTACTGGATGAGGCCGAGGTACACGAGCGGAAGGCGGCGCGCCGCCGAGGCGAAGAGGATGAGCGGTACGGCCGTCACGACCCCGGTGAGCAGGAGCAGCGACGTGTTCACGATGCCTGCCGTCCCGAGCACCACGCCCGAGGTCGCGCCGACGAAGACGAGTTGCGCTATCGCGACGGGGATGAGCCAGGCCGTCTCGATCGTGAGACCCGTCACGGCGTCCACCCGCGGGCCGACACGCTTCTTGATGAGCCCGTAGAGACCGAAGGAGAGCGCGAGGGTGAGCGAGACCCAGGGGAAGGCGCCGTAGTTGATCGCGAGCACGAGGACCGCGACGACACTCACGCCGACGGCGATCCACTGGGCGACGCGGAGCCGCTCCCGGAGAACGATGACCCCGAGGAGCACCGTCAGGATCGGGTTGATGAAGTAGCCGAGCGCGGCCTCGTTGACCTGGCCGTTGAGGGTCGCGAAGACGTAGACCTGCCAGTTGACGATGATGAGGAGGGCGGCGAGGCCCAGGCCGAGCATCGTGCGCCGATCCCGGATGACGGCAACGACGCTCGGCCATCGGCGTGTTGCCGTCAGGAGGATCGCGCAGAAGACGAGGGAGAAGAGGATGCGCCACGCGACGATCTCGATCGCGCCGGCCGGCGCGAGAATGAGGAAGTAGACCGGCAGGATCCCCCACAGCACGTAGGCTCCGACGGCGAACAGGAAGCCGGAACGGGAAGACGCGTTGGCGGATGTCGGCACCACCTGATCATGCCCCACGGTCGGGCGGAATGCGAAGAGCCCGCTCGTTCGTCACGGGCGGGCTCCTGCGAGGCTGTTGGTTCAGCGAACGACGACGGCGAGGACGTCGCGGGCCGAGAGGACCAGAAGGTCGTCTCCGCCGAACTTGACCTCGGTGCCGCCGTACTTGGAGTAGATGACCTTGTCGCCAACGGCGATGTCGAGCGGGACGCGGTTTCCGTTGTCGTCGATGCGCCCAGGACCCACCGCGATGACCTCGCCCTCCTGGGGCTTCTCCTTCGCGGTGTCGGGGATGACGAGACCGGATGCAGTGACCTGCTCGGCTTCGACCTGCTTGATGACGATGCGATCCTCGAGCGGCTTGATGGACACCGACACGGTTGACCTCTTCTTTCTTACACTTCGAAATTCGTGGGGTTAGCACTCTCACTGCGAGTGTGCCAGAACAACTGTACTCGTCCGGCTGGCACTCGTGCAATGTGAGTGCCAATCCGGCGACTGATCGACCACGCCCAGACTACGCTCGAAAGCCACCCCGCCCACACGCCGCGAAGGTCGGACGGACGATCCGAGGAACGGAGACCCACGATGAACGAGCTTGGCGACGACGACCTGGCCTTCCTCCGCAGGGCCGTCGAGCTGGCCGGCGAGGCGAGCCTTTCGGGGAATCCCCCGTTCGGCTCCCTCATCGTGAACGGCGGCCGGGTGCTCGCCGAGGCGACCAACACGACGCTCACCGACGACGACGTGAGCGCGCATCCGGAGCTGAAGCTTGCGGTGTGGGCTGCTCGGTCGCTCGACCCTGAGCAGGCGCGGGCGACGACGCTCTACACGAGCACGGAGAACTGCGCGATGTGCGCCGGGGCATTCGTCATCGCGGGCCTCGGTCGCCTCGTCTTCGCGATCTCAGGGGACCAGCTCCGCGAGCTCCGGGGGCCGTCGGCCAGCAGGTCGCCGCGGCTGCCGGCGCGCACGGTGCTCGAGGCGGCCTCCTACCCGATCGTCGTCACAGGCCCAGCCCTCGTCGAGGAGGGACTCGCCGTCCACACGGCGTAGCGCGAGCCGGCGCGTATCCGAGGCCGTGACCCGCGCGCAACGCGCCCCTGCGCAGGAGAATGGGACGATGGACAAGGACGAGCTCGTCGCACTGCTCTCCCCCGAGGGGCTTCGGCTGCTCGACTCGCTCCCGCCCTGGGATTCGACAGCGGATGTCGTGCACTCGGTGAGCGAGTTGCGCGCGGCCGGCCATCCGCCCGCCCTCGTCGCAGCCGTGCTCAGCCAGTCGAAGCTGCGCAGGCGGGCGAGGGCAAAGTTCTCGGACTTCGCCGACCGGATGCTCTTCACTGAGGCGGGCCTCGAGCAGGCGACGAGGCTCCCCGTCGCGGCGCTGCACGCCCAGCGCTTCCGCGGCGCGGGCCTCGGGTACATCGCGGACCTCGGCTGCGGCATCGGCGGCGACGCGCTCGCCATGGCGGCGCTCGACCTCGAGGTCACGGCCGTCGAGCGTGATGAGGTGACCGCGGCGATCGCCGCATTCAACCTCGCCCCATGGTCGAACGCCGAGGTCGTGAACGCCACGGCAGAGGACTACCCCCTCGATGGGTTCGACGGCGTCTGGCTCGACCCGGCCAGGCGCGACCCCCGTCGCGGCGCGAAGCGGCTGCGCAACCCCGCCGACTGGTCGCCGTCGCTCGACTTCGCCTTCGGGTTGTCCGACAGGCTTCCGACGGGGGTCAAACTCGGGCCCGGCATCGACCGCGGCCTCATCCCGGAGACGTGCGAGGCGCAGTGGGTCTCCGTCGACGGGGACGTCGTCGAGCTCGCAGTGTGGTTCGGCGCCCTCGCCCGCACCGGCATCCGCAGAGCCGCGACCGTCATCGGGCACGGCGCGAGCGCGGAACTCGTCGCAGGGGCCGACAGCACTGACGCGGAGTCGGGGCCGCTCGGAGAGTACCTCTACGAGCCCGACGGCGCCGTCATCCGGGCCAGGCTCATCGGCGATCTCGCCCGGAGTGTCGGGGCCACGATGCTGAGCGATGCGATCGCCTGGTTCAGCTCGGACACTGCGGTCGACACGCCGTTCGCGAGCAGGTTCCGGGTCATCGAGTCGCTCCCCTACGACGTGCGCGCTCTCAAGAAGCTCGTGGCTGCGAAGGGCATCGGCGCCCTCGAGATCAAAAAGAGGGGGGTGGATGTCGACCCGGCCGAGTTGCGAAGGAAGCTCTCCCCGAAGGGTGACGCGGCCGCGACGCTCATCCTCACGCGCGTGGCCGGCCGGCACACCGCGATCCTGGCGGAGCGGGACTGACGGGCGCTGGAACCACGAAGCGGGCCGTGCGATCGCACGGCCCGCTCGCGTTCGGGATCAGTAACCCGGAATCTGGCTGACGACGCCGCCGTAGGTACCGAGGACAAGAAGCGGCACGAGGATCGAGAACAGGAAGATCAGGATCCACAGGGCCGTGAACACGTAGCCGAGGATCGTGCCCCACAGCGCCAGGGCGTGGCCGCCCTCGCCCGTGCGCTTGATCTGTCCGAGGGCGATGTGGCCGCAGATGATGCCCGCGAGCGGAAACACGAACGCTCCGATGAGTGCGATGATCGCGAGAACGTTGGTCGGCTTGCCCGCGGGAGCGGATGCTGCATAGGGGTTCGCCGGCGCCGGTGCGGGCGGCGGGGTCGCGGGAACGTTGGGGTCGGTCATGTGATCTCCATGGGTTCGGTGCGGGACGTGCGTCCAGCGGAGCCATAGTCTCACCGCGGCCCGCGGGTGTCAACGAGCCGGGCCGTGCCTCCGTGAGCCGCCGCGCGTAGTCTGGTACCCCAAAGGGAGGGGCGATGCAGGTCCGAGACGCGGTCGGCTGGATGCGACGCCACCCTGTCGGCCTCTCGGTCGGGACGGGTGTCGTCGCCATCCACCTCGGGGCATTCGCATTCCTCTCCGCACGGAACCCGTATACGGAGACGCTCTTCCCGCCGTGCCCCCTTCTTCACCTGACCGGATGGCAGTGCCCAGGATGCGGCGGGACCCGGTCGTTGTACTCGCTCCTGCACGGCGACATCCTCGGATCTCTCGCCATGAACCCCGTCGTGATCGCGAGCTACCTTGCGGTCGCGGCAGCGCTCGTCGGCGTGCGTCTCGGCGGCCGCGGGCGGCCCCGGATGGCGCAGGTTCTCTACTGGGTCGCGGCGGCGAGCGCCCTCGGCGCCACCGTCTACAGCGGTCTCGTCCGCAATCTCATCGCCTGAGTCGCCGGAGCGGTCACCGGTTGGCCGTGACGGCGAACAGGACGATGCCGATGCCGATCACGATCCAGACGAGCACGACTCCGAGCCCGACATAGCCGGTGATGAGACCGCCGAGGGCCATCCCGCGGGCTTGTTCCCGCTTGAGGCCGAGGTGGCCGAGAACGACGCCGGCGAGCGAGAACAGCAACCCGGCCCCATAGCAGCAGGAGATCGGGATGCCGATGATGCCGAAGATGAGCGCGAGCAGGCTCAGGACGGTCGGCGGCTTCTGTGGCCCTCCCGTCGAGTATGGCGACACGGGCGGCGGCGCAAGTGGCGCCTGGTACGGGGACGCCGGCGGCGGAACGGAAGGCCGGGCGGGCGGCTGGTACGGCGACTCCGGCGGCGGCACCTGGTCGGGCGAGTCTGGGTCGGTCATGGTTCTCCCTCCGGCGAGCGGGCGCGAGCGCGGGCCCCGCCTATCGTGGCAGCCGCCCCGGCGACTGTCAAAGCGCCGGTCGGCTCACGCGGTTCCGGCCTGGATCTCGGTGACCGGAAGTGTTGAGTCCGCGCCGAACCCGAGGTTCGAGGGAGCGTGCCCGGCGGCGATGAGCTGCGCACCGAGCGCGGCGATCATCGCCCCGTTGTCTGTGCACAGCGACAGTGGGGGGATGCGCAGCTCGACCCCGGCATCCGCACAGCGTTGCGTCGCAAGCTCGCGCAGCCTCGCGTTGGCGATGACGCCGCCCCCCAGAAGGAGCCTCGGCACTCCACGCTCAGCGCATGCCGCGAGCGCTTTCGTCACGAGCACGTCGACGACCGCTTCGCGGAAGCTCGCAGCGACCGCAGGGATATCGACGGTCTTCCCCGCATCACGGCGCTGTTCGACGTGGCGGGCGACAGCGGTCTTGAGGCCGGAGAAGGAGAAGTCGTAACGATGGTTCGCGAGGTCCTTGGGGTGGCTCAGGCCCCGGGGGAACCGGATTGCCGCGGCGTCGCCGTCGACGGCCGCCCTGTCGATCTCCGGCCCTCCCGGGTACGGCAGGCCGAGGAGTCGCGCGACCTTGTCGAAGGCCTCGCCCGCCGCGTCGTCGATCGTCTCGCCCAGCAGTTCGACATCCGAGACGAGATCACGCACGAGAAGGAGGGAGGTGTGACCGCCAGAGACGAGCAGCGCGACAGTCGGGTACTGCAGCGCATCACCCGTCAGGATGTCGGCCCCCACGTGCCCGACGAGGTGGTTGACGGCGTACAGGGGCTTGTCGAGGGCGATCGCGAGCGCCTTGGCCGCGCCGATCCCGACCATGAGCGCCCCTGAGAGCCCTGGACCGCTCGTGACGGCGATCGCGTCGAGGTCGGCGAGCGCCACTCCGGCCTCGCCGAGCGCGGCCGTGAGCGTCGGGGTGAGCGCCTCGAGGTGGGCACGCGCGGCGATCTCCGGCACGACGCCACCGTAACGGGCATGCTCCTCCATGGAGGAGGCGATCATGTTGGCGAGAAGGGTTCGACCGCGAACGATGCCGACCCCTGTTTCGTCGCAGCTCGTCTCGATGCCGAGCACGAGTGGCCCGGTCACGAGTCCTCCCCGCTGCGGTCGCCGGCTCGGCGCCCACTGTGTTCCGGATGCGGCGAGCCGCTTCCCGGCGCGGCGAGCGTTGTCTGCCGGGCGGCGGGAAGGAGGCGCATGACGATCGCGTCGACCCCATCCGGCTGGTAGTACCTGGCGCGAACACCGATTTCCTCGAACCCGAGCGTGCGGTAGAGCTCGCGTGCGCCAGGGTTATCGGCGCGGACCTCGAGGAAGACCTCCTCCGCGCCGCGCTTCATCGCCTCGCCTACGAGCGTGAGCATGATCGTGCGGCCGAGACCGCGGCGTCGGGCGCCCTGCGCGACCGCGATCGTCTGGATGTCGGCCTCCTTCGCACCGGGAGGGGCGAGCACGCCGGCATACGCCTCGATGCGGCCGGGATCCTCAGGGGGAAAGGCCACGACGTACCACGCGTTCGCGTTCGCGAGCTCGTCGCGCATCGTCGCACTCGACCACGCGTCGTTCGCGAAGGTCGCCTTCTCGAGCCCCATGATGGCCTCGAGGTCGTCGGCGTTCGCGCGGCGCAGTTGCCAGGTCATCGCGTGACCCTTTTCGCAGCTGTGGCGAGCGTCACGTCGGGCGAGCGAAGGTAGAGCGGTTCTGGTCCCGTGAACGGACGGTCATGCAGATACAGGCTTTCGGCCAGCAGGCCGACGGAGGCCGCTGAGACCCAGTCGACGTCGGTTCTCTCGTAACCTTCATAATCGGTTACGGCATCCTGAAGCGCCTCCGGCCGGTCGAGGCCAGGACCCAGCTCGCGAACCGGGATTGCGAAATCGTCGGCGCCGCTGTACGCGCTCCAGTAGCGCTCATGGCGGCGCGCATCCGTCGTCACGAGAAGCCGGCCGGATGCGCCGGTGCGGTAGTGCGCGAACGCGATGGCATCGTGGCTCACGACGCGAACGACGGGCCTCCCCGCGCCGAACGCGAAGGCGTTCGCCGCCGCGATGCCGACGCGCAGGCCTGTGAACGGCCCAGGTCCCATGCCGACCGCGACACCGGAGAGTGCGGCCATTGCGACCCCCGAGTCGTCGAGGCACTGCAGTACCAGCGTGCCGATGACCTCGGCATGCCGACGGGTGTCCTCCACCGAGTGCTCGGCGAGGATGCCGCGGTCGCGATCCACGACGGCGACGCTCGTGCCGGCCGAGGTGTCGATCGCGAGGAGCATGGCTACAGCCTAAAGTCAGCGAAGCGGGGGCCGTGGCCCGTGATCGTGACCTCGCGCGGCTCGATGGGCTCCTCGGCGTCGGGCCGTCCGGCCTCTGGTTCTCCCGCATCGGGCGATGAAGCGCCGCCCGCAGGTCGGGCGATCCCGATCTCGAGCCAGGAGTCCGCGAGCCCGTCCACCATCCCGGCCGCCCACTCGACGACGACGATCGACCCGTCGACATCGAGGTCGAGATCGTCGAGTTCCGCCGCGCTCGAGAGCCGGTAGGCGTCGACATGCACGAGGGGTGGGCCGTCCAGCCGCGGATGCGTCCGCGCGAGCACGAAGGTCGGGCTCGTCACCGGCCCCCTCACCCCGAGCGCCGCGCCGAGGCCGCGCGTGAAGGTCGTCTTGCCCGCTCCGAGCGGGCCGTCGAGTGCCACGAGGTCCCCAGCGGCGAGCCGCGAAGCGACCCTTGCGCCGAGCGCTTCCATGTCGACGGGGGTCGCGACCGAGACCCGCATCAGTGGCCGCCGAGATACCGGCGCGCGACCCTTCGGCCAAGCCGGGCGACGAGCTCGTAGTTGATCGTGCCGGCCGCATCCGCCCACTCCGACGCGGATGGGGCGCCGGTCGCGGGGTCGCCGAAGACGATCGCCCGGTCCCCCGCGACAACCGCGGCGTCGCCGACGTCGACGACGAACTGGTCCATGGCCACCGTGCCAGCGACCCTGAATCGCTCGCCGCCGATGACGACCGGCCCGAGACCGGACGCCTGGCGCGGGATGCCGTCGACGTAGCCGAGGGGGACGAGCGCGAGAGACGTCTCGCGCGCGGTGCGGTAGCGGTGGCCGTAGGAGACGCCGCTCCCGGCCGGCACGCGCTTCACCGACACGATGCTCGCGCTCAGTTCGAGTGCAGGGACGAGGCCGAGCTCGGCCGACGGGACGTCCGGGAACGGCGAGAGCCCGTAGCATCCGAGGCCGACCCGCACGAGGTTGTAGCGCGCCTCCGGTCGGGCGAACGCGCCTTCCGTTGCCGCGAGGTGGAGCAGCTCCGGCTCGATCCCGAAGGACTCCGCCGCCGCACGCGCGCGCTCGAAGCTCGCGCGCTGGGCGGCATCCGCGTCGGCCCCTGCATTGGCGAGATGGCTGAACAGACCGCGCACCCTGGGTCCCCCGGAGCGCTCGAGCGCCGCCGCTCGCTCGAAGACGGCGCCCCAGGTGGACTCCTCAGCGCCGTTGCGCCCGAGGCCCGTGTCGACCTTGACCTGAACGTTGCGCACGCCAGCCGCGGCGGCGCGCTCGAGTTCGTCGAGGGAGTTCACCCCGACGTCGAGATCGGCGAGCACGTGCCCGGAGAACGTCTCCTCCGGTGAGTGCAGCCAGGTGAGGATGGGCGCCCGGAGGCCCGCCTCGCGCAAGGGGAGGGCCTCGGCGAGCTCCACCGCCCCGAGCCAGTCGGCGCCCCCCGCGAGGGCCGCGCGGGCGACCATGACGGCTCCGTGGCCGTAGCCGTCGGCCTTGACGACCGTCATGAGGTGGGGAGTTCCCGCCACGGACCGGATGGTCGCGACGTTGCGCGCGATCGCGTCGAGATCGACGACGGCTTCGCGCAGCGCGTGCACCCTCACGCTCCCTCTGCCACGACGTAGGCGATCGCAAGTCCAGCATCGTGGCTCATCGAAAGGTGCAGGGCGGTGATGCCGCGGGCCTCGGCGATCGCGGCCACCCCGCCCCGGAGGGCGAAGGAGGGGTTGCGCCGGCCGTCGGAAACGACGGGCATGTCGTGCCAGGTGACGCCCTCCGAGTCGCCGAGCGCCTTGATGAGCGCCTCCTTGGCGGCGAACCTGGCCGCGAGCGAGTGAAGGGAAAGTCGACGGTCGCCCTGCGTCTGTTCGCTCTCGGCGAACAAACGTGAGAGGAGTGCAGGGGTCCGCGTCGCGGCGCGTTCGAACCGGGCCAGTTCGACGACGTCGACCCCGATCCCGACGATCATGGAATCACTCGACCGTCACGGATTTCGCGAGGTTGCGCGGCTGGTCCACGTCGAGACCCTTGGCCGCCGCGAGCTCCATGGCGAAGATCTGCAGGGGGGCGACGGTGAGCAGCGGCTCGAACATCGTCGAGGCGAGTGGAATCGTGAACACCTCGTCGGCGTAGGGCAGGACGGCGGCGTCTCCTGCTTCGGCGATCACGAGGACGCGCGCGCCGCGCGCCTTGATCTCCTGGATGTTCGAGACGACCTTCGGATGCAGCGAGTCCTTGCCGCGCGGGCTTGGAACGACGACGAAGACCGGCTGGCCGGGCTCGATGAGGGCGATCGGGCCGTGCTTGAGCTCGCCGGCCGCGAATCCTTCGGCGTGGATGTAGGCGAGCTCCTTGAGCTTGAGTGCGCCCTCGAGGGCCACGGGGAACCCGACGTGCCTGCCGAGGAAGAGCACCGCGCGGGTGTCGGCCATCCAGTGGGCGAGCTGGGTGATCCGGTCGTGTTGCAGGAGAACCGTCGCGAGCTTGTTCGGAACGGCCTGCAGCTCATCGAGCAGGCGTGCGGCCTCCGAGCTCTCGAGCGTCCCCCGCACGCGTGCGAGGTGAAGGCCGAAGAGATAGAGCGCGGCGACCTGGGCGACGAACGCCTTCGTCGAGGCGACGGCGACCTCAGGGCCAGCGTGCGTGTAGATGATGGCATCCGATTCGCGCGGGATCGTCGCACCCTGGGTGTTGCAGATCGAGATCGTCTGCGCCCCGTGGCTGCGGGCGTGCTGCACCGCCATGAGCGTGTCCATGGTCTCGCCGGACTGGCTGATCGAGACGACGAGCGTCCGCTCATCCAGGACCGGGTCGCGGTACCGGAACTCGTGCGAGAGCTCGACCTCGACAGGAATGCGCGCCCACCGCTCGATCGCATACTTGCCGAGCATGCCGGAATACGCCGCGGTGCCGCAGCCGAGGATGACGATGCGGTCGATCTCCCGGAGCTTCTCGTCGTAATCCTCGAGCTCGGGGATGCGCACGACGCCGTCGGCAGAGCGGCCGAGAAGCGTGTTGGCGATCGCCTCCGGCTCCTCGCTGATCTCCTTCGCCATGAAGCTGGACCAGCCGCCCTTCTCGGCGGCGGCGGCGTCCCATGTCACTTCGAACTCCTCGGTCTCGACGGGGTTGCCGTCGAAATCGGTCGCCGTCACACTGTCGGCGGTGATCGTCACGATCTGGTCCTGGCCGATCGCCATTGCGCGCCGCGTGTGCTCGACGAACGCCGCGACATCCGAGCCGAGGAAGTTCTCCCCGTCGCCGAGGCCGATCACGAGCGGCGAGTTCCGGC
>DAITPJ010000033.1:0-20787 GCA_036833635.1 Terrimesophilobacter sp. | reverse complement strand
CGAGCCAGTGGCGCGTCGAGGTCCCTGGCGGCGTGCTCGGGGTGCGGATGTGGCCTGCGGAGGACGGGGAGCACGTCTCGCTGTCAGGGCCGGCCGAGTTCGCCTTCGACGGCGTCGTCGCCTACTGACGCTACTTTCGCCGCACCCGCAGCACCCGATACCCCTTGTGCGTCGCCGCCCGCGACACCGCGAACTCGTCGGTCAGCGCGCCGCCGAGCCAGCGCTGCAACGAGTCGGAGCCCAGGTTGCGCTGAACGACGAGCCAGGCATCCGTCGAAGGACCGAGCCTCGGGAGCCACTGCGCCAGCATGTTGTGGAGCTCGTTCTTCCCGACCCGGATCGGCGGGTTCGAACGGATGGTCATGAACTCGATGGAGTCGGGAACATCCTCCGGCCGGCAGGCGTTGACATTCACCAGGCCAAGTGCCTGTGCGTTGCGACGCACGAGGTCGAGTGCCCGCTCGTTGACGTCGACGGCCCAGACTGTCGCCCGAGGGGATTCGAGTGCGAGGCTCAGCGCGATCGGGCCCCAACCGCAGCCGAGATCGAGAAGATGGCCACTCGGTGGAGGCGGTGGCGTATGGGAGAGCAGGACCTGGGTCCCCGCGTCGATGCGGTCGGGACTGAACACCCCGTTCGCGGTCGTGAGGGTGTAGAGCGTGTCGAGAAGGGTCACCTGCACGGGGCGGAGTTGGAGCGCACTTGCCGGGGATGACGAAAAGTAGTGTTCGTCGGCCATGGAGAGAAACTTACCGAAAACCGGAAGGCTAGGGTTAACCCGATGACTGAACCTGAACCACGCGACCGCCCACGTGCGGATGCGATCGACCGAGTGCTGGCCGCTGCCGACGCCCGGGCGGACAGCCATGCGCTTTTCGGCGCCGGAGCGCTCGCGCTGCAGGGAGCGGCGGCCGGCCACGGCACGGCCGACGGCGACCAGCTCGACCTCGAGGAGCGACAGGCCCTCCGCAGGGTCGGGGGTCTCTCGACCGAACTCGCCGACGTCACCGAGGTCGAATACCGCCAGTTGCGCCTTGAGAACGTCGTCCTCATCGGCATCCACGGCCAGGGCGAACTCGCGGAGGCCGAGAACTCGCTGCGCGAACTGGCGGCGCTCGCTGAGACGGCCGGCGCGGTCGTGCTCGACGGTCTGCTCCAACGCCGCAGCCACCCCGACCCGAGCACGTTCCTCGGCAAGGGCAAGGCCCATGAGCTCAGGGACATCGTCGCCTCGCTCGGCGCCGACACGGTCGTCGCCGACACCGAGCTCGCACCCAGCCAGCGCCGAGCGCTCGAAGACATCGTCAAGGTCAAGGTCATCGACCGCACGGCCGTCATCCTCGACATCTTCAGCCAGCACGCGAAGAGCCGCGAGGGCAAGGCCCAGGTCGAGCTCGCGCAGCTCGAGTACCTGCTTCCTCGACTCAGGGGCTGGGGTGAGTCGATGAGCCGCCAGGCCGGTGGCCAGGTCGGCTCTGGTGTCGGAATGGGCTCCCGTGGACCGGGTGAGACGAAGATCGAACTCGATCGCCGTCGCATCCACACGCGAATGGCGCGCCTTCGCAAGCAGATCAAGGGCTTCGCACCCGCTCGCGAGGCGAACCGCGCGAATCGCAGCCGCAAGTCCGTCCCATCCGTGGCGATCGCCGGCTACACGAACGCGGGAAAGTCCTCGCTCCTCAATCGCGTGACGCGCGCGGGCGCTCTCGTCGAGAATGCGCTCTTCGCGACTCTCGACACGGCCGTCCGCCGCACCGAGACCGCCGATGGAAGGGCCTACACGCTCACCGACACGGTCGGTTTCGTGCGCAACCTCCCGCACGAGCTCGTCGAGGCGTTTCGCTCCACGCTCGAAGAGGTCGAGAGGGCGGATGTCATCGTCCACGTCGTCGACGCGAGCCATCCGGACCCTGCGAGCCAGATCGCGACAGTCCGCGATGTCATCGGCGATCTGGGCGCACGGGACATCCCGGAGATCGTCGCGTTCAACAAGTCGGACCTGATCGGCGATAGCGAGAGGCTCGCACTGCGCGGCCTCGAACCGGATGCCGTGTTCGTCTCCGCGCGCACGGGCGACGGTGTCGAGGATCTGCTCGGCCGGATCGCGGCGCTCATCCCGAGGCCGGACATCCGGGTCGAACTGCTCATCCCGTACGACCGCGGCGAGATCGTCGCCGCCCTGCACGACCAGGGCACGATCCTCTCGACGGAGTACGAGGAGGCCGGCACGAGGGTCATTGCGCTCGTGACGGCCGAACTCGAGGCAACCGTGCGCGACTTCCGTACGGTTCCCGCCTAGGGCACTCGGCCTCAGACCGAGCGCAGTACCGCGACGACCTTGCCGAGGATCTCGGCCTGGTCGCCCACGATGGGTGCGAACGCGGTGTTGCGCGGCAGAAGCCAGGTGTGCCCGTCCCGGCGCTGGAAGACCTTGACCGTTGCCTCCTCGTCGAGCATGGCCGCGACGATCTCGCCGTTCTCCGCGTTCTTCTGCTGGCGCACGACGACCCAGTCGCCGTCGCAGATGGCGGCGTCGATCATCGACTCGCCGACGACCTTGAGCATGAACAGGTCGCCCTTGCCGACGAGCTGGCGGGGGAGGGGGAAGACCTCTTCGACCTGCTGCTCCGCCGTGATCGGGACGCCCGCAGCGATGCGGCCGACGAGCGGGACCATGGCCGCATCGCCGACCGGGATCGTGGACTCAGAGCCGTCGTCCGCGGTCGGAACCTCGATGAGGACCTCGAGGGCGCGCGTGCGGTTCGGATCGCGCCGAAGGTAGCCGCTCAGTTCGAGCTGGTTGAGCTGGTGGGTCACGCTCGAGAGCGACGCGAGCCCGACGGCGTCGCCGATCTCGCGCATGCTCGGCGGATAGCCGCGGGTCGCGACCGAGCGCTGGATGACCTCGAGGATCGCCAGCTGCTTGTCGCTCAGGCTCTTGCGTCGGCGAGTGCCCGGTCGTGCGAGACCGAGTTCGACCTTCGGTTCGGATGGCCCGCTCGCCTGCTGGCTTTCTTCGTGATCCATGTCGCTCCCGTCGTGGAATGTCGGTGGTGGGTGATCGACTGTCCACCGACACTCGAAACTGTATCTTCCGGAAGGCTCAAAGGCAAACATCTCTTCTAGTGTGTTGCGACCCGCATCGCGACTCATGTCGAAGATCGGCTTGCTTTTCGATCGATTCGAAGATACATTCGGTACATAGCTTCGTATCCGGCGCTCCCGGCCGAGCGCCGGATACGGAAGTTCACAGGAGGTACACGATGACGACCATGACCTACCCGGCGCCCCGCCTGCACATCACGCGTCGCGGGCGCGCGGTTCTCACCACCATCCTCATCGCCCCGCTCCTCGCCATGGGGCTGGCTTTCGCCATCGGCGGCACGGCGGCGACGGCCACGGGGGACCTCTCGATCGCCGACTTCGAGTACGTCACGGTCGAGCCGGGCCAGTCGCTCTGGCAGGTCGCGGAGTCGATCGCCCCCGGCGCAGACCCGCGCGACGTCATCTCCGATGTCATGCGGCTCAACGGGCTGGAGAGCTCGGTCGTCCACCCCGGTGAGCGGCTCGCGGTCCCCGGCGCCTACTCGAAGTAACAGTCGGCGACCCGTTCGGCGCGCTCCCGTAGCATGGCAAGAGTGGTATCACTCGATGGCCTTCCGCTCCGCGACGACCTGAGAGGGATCTCGCCATACGGGGCGCCCCAGAAGCACGTCGCGATCGCCCTCAACGTCAACGAGAACACGCATCCGATACCCGAGGCCGTCGCTCGCGACATCGTCACGGCTCTCGCCGGCGCTGTGGGGCAGGCGAACCGCTACCCGGATCGCGAGTTCACCGACGTGCGTGAGGCTCTCGCCGGGTATCTCGGCCATGGGCTCTCACGCGATAACACCTGGGCGGCGAACGGCTCGAACGAGATCCTCCAGCAGGTGCTTCAGGCCTTCGGCGGCCCCGGCCGCCGGGTTCTCGGTTTCCCTCCCACCTACTCGATGTACCCGATCCTCGCGCGCGGAACCGGCACGGCGTGGATCGAAGGCGCCCGCGACCACGACTTCGCGATCTCGCCCGAGACGGCCGTGGAGGAAATCGCTGCGGCACGGCCCGACCTGGTCTTCTTCTGCTCGCCGAACAACCCGACGGGAACGCCGCTCGCCCTCGAGACGATCGAGGCCGCCTACGACGCGACACCCGGGATCGTGCTCGTGGATGAGGCCTACGCCGAGTTCGCCCCGCCCGGAACCCCCTCGGCGCTCAGCCTCCTCCCAGGTCGCGAGCGGCTCATCGTCTCGCGCACGATGAGCAAGGCCTTCGCCTTCGCCGGTGTGCGGCTCGGCTACCTGGCCGGGGATCCTGCCGTCGTCGACGCCCTGCGCCTCGTGCGGCTCCCTTACCATCTCTCCGCGCTCACGCAGGCGGCCGCCACTGCCGCGCTCGGGCATGCGGATGCCCTGCTCGCAACGGTCGCTGACATCGCCGACCAGCGTGACCGCATCGTCGCCGAGCTCCCTGCCCTCGGCTTCACCCCCCACCCGAGCTGGACCAATTTCGTGCTCTTCGGCGGAGTCGCCGATCCGCCGGCACTCTTCGAGGCGTTACTCGAGCGCGACATCCTCATCCGGGATGTCGGGATCGCGAACCACCTCAGGGTGACCGCGGGCACGCAGGGAGAGACGAGTGCCTTTCTGAGTGCGCTCGCCGAGCTCGCGCCCGCCCACCTGCTCATCAAATAGGCTGGCGAGATGACCACGCACCGCACGGCGGAGCTCAGACGCGAGACGAGCGAGTCGAGCATCGAGCTCTCCCTCGACCTCGACGGCTCCGGGGTCTCGAACGTCGCCACGACCGTCCCCTTCTTCGACCACCTGCTCACGGCGCTCTCCAAGCACTCGCTCATCGACCTCACGGTGCGGGCGCACGGCGACACCCACATCGATGTCCACCACACGGTCGAGGATGCGGCCATCGTCCTCGGCAAGGCGATCGCTGCGGCACTCGGCGACAAGAACGGCATCTCGCGGTTCGGCGATGCCATCGTGCCCCTCGATGAGGCCATCGTTCAGGCGGTCGTCGACGTCTCCGGCCGCCCCTACCTCGTGCACTCGGGGGAGCCTGCCGGCTTCGAGCACCACCTCATCGGAGGCCACTTCACGGGCTCGATGGTGCGCCACGTGTTCGAGGCCATCGCATTCAACGCCGGTATCACTGTGCATATCACGGTGCTCGGCGGCCGTGACCCTCACCACATCGCCGAAGCCGAGTTCAAGGCGTTCGCCCGCGCGCTGCGCCAGGCGGTCTCGATCGACCCGCGCGTGACCGGCGTGCCCTCGACGAAGGGCGCCCTCTGACAATGCCGGGGCCATCCGTCGTCGTTCTCGACTACGGGAGCGGCAATGTCCACTCGGCGGCGAAAGCACTCGAGGCGGTCGGAGCACGCGTCGAGCTCACGGCCGACCGCCGTCGCGTCGCAGAGGCCGACGGTCTCGTCGTGCCCGGTGTCGGAGCTTTCGCCGCGGTCATGCAGGCCCTCGATGCAGTGCGCGCGGCAGAACTCATCGACAGGAGACTGGTGGGAGGCCGCCCGGTCCTGGGCATCTGCGTCGGCATGCAGGTCATGTTCGAGAGAGGTCGAGAGCGTGGCGTCGACACAGAGGGCTTTGGCCAGTGGCCTGGGCTCGTGACGGGACTCGAGTCGGATGTCCTCCCGCACATCGGGTGGAACCGGGTGGAGGCGCCGGAGGATTCCGTGCTGTTCGACGGAGTTCGCGATGAGCGCTTCTACTTCGTGCATTCGAACGGTGCGCTCGAGTGGACGCTTCCCGTCGACGGCGCTCGCATTACCCCGCGGCTCACCTGGTCGACCCACGGCAGCCGGTTCCTCGCCGCCGTGGAGAACGGGCCGCTCTCGGCGACCCAGTTCCATCCGGAGAAGTCCGGCGCCGCTGGGTTGCGGCTTCTGGCGAATTGGGCGGCGACCCTCAAAGGTGACTAGTATCTGAGACTTGCCCCCGCACCAGAAAAGACCCCTCATGAGCGAGTTCAACACGACGCCGAAGCTGGTTCTCCTTCCCGCGGTGGATGTCGCGGGCGGCAAGGCGGTCCGGCTCACGAAGGGCGAGGCGGGCACGGAGACGAGCTACGGCGACCCCGTGGACGCAGCGCTCGACTGGATCGGCCAGGGCGCGGAATGGATCCACCTCGTCGACCTCGATGCCGCCTTCGGCCGCGGCAACAACCACGGCACCATCAAGCGCGTCATCAAGCAGGCTCGCGGGGTCAACATCGAACTCTCCGGAGGCATCCGGGACGACGCGAGCCTCGAGGCCGCCCTCGCGACGGGCGCCAAGCGCATCAACCTCGGCACGGCCGCGCTCGAGAATCCGGTATGGGCAGGACACGTCATCGCCGAGTACGGCGAGGCGATCGCGGTGGGTCTCGACGTGCGCGGGACGACGCTCGCCGCGCGCGGCTGGACGAAGGAAGGCGGCGACCTGTACGAGGTCCTCGACCGTCTCGAGGAGGCCGGATGCGCCCGCTACGTCGTCACCGACGTCACGCGCGACGGCACGCTGCAGGGGCCGAACCTCGACCTCCTTCGCGAGATCGCGAATCGCACGGAGAAGCCCGTCATCGCCTCGGGCGGCATCAGCAGCCTCGATGACATCGCCGCCCTGCGGGAACTCGTTCCGCTCGGGCTCGAGGGCACGATCGTCGGAAAGGCGCTCTACACGAAGGCGTTCACGCTCGCGGAGGCTCTCGACGTCGCCTCCGACTGACCGGCAATGAGCCAGACTGTTCATCGATGACGGAACACGATCCACTTGCCGACTCGGCCGGGCAGCCGTGGGCTGGTCGGCACTTCGAGCCCAATCCCAGCCCGGATGACGACGGCAGCGCGCCTCCGCAACTGCTCGCGGCGATCGCGGGTTTCCGAAATGGTGGCGCGGGGGAGGCAGAGGTCGTTGAGGCATTCCGTGCGTCACGCCTCCTCATCCCGCTGCTCGCCGAACTCGGTGAGGCCGGGGTCAACGCAGAAGGCAGACAGCTCGACAAGAGCCAGGAGCTCTCGATCGTCACGGTCGAGGGTCCGGATGGCCGGACGGTCCTGCCCGTGTTCAGTTCCGTCGCCGCGATGAGCGCCTGGAACACGAAGGCCCGCCCGGTGCCGGCTGTGGGTCCCCGCGTCGCGCTCGCCGCCGCGAGCGAGGGCACCGACCTCGTCGTGCTCGACCCGACGTCACCGACCGAGTTCGCCCTCCGACGACCTGCGCTGTGGGCGATCGCCCAGGAGCGGGAGTGGACGCCGAGCTACCTCGATGAGGACGTCGCTGCCGCGTTCGCGACCTCGATCGCCGACGAGGCCGCTGTGACGGCGCTCGTGCTGACTTCGGGCGACCCTGAGGCGCGCCTGCGCGGCCCGGAGCTGCGCATCGAGCTGTCAGTCATCGCAGGACTCGACGCAAGCCAGCTCGATGATGTGATCTCGCGGCTCTCGGCGCGCTGGGCGACGAGCGAGCTCATCGCGGAGCGAGTCGACTCGCTCGAGATCGCCGTCAAGCCCGCAGGGTGAGTGCGAGAAGCTAGTTGACCGGCCCCGTGTACTTCTCCCCGGGCCCCTGCCCTGGCGCATCCGGGATGGGGGAGGCCTCGCGGAAGGCGAGCTGCACCGAGCGCAGGCCGTCGCGCAGCGGTGCCGCGTGGTGGTTGCCGATCTCCGGAGCCGCGGCGGTCACGAGGCCGGCGAGGGCGTTGATGAGTTTGCGGGCCTCATCGAGGTCGACTTGGGTGCCAGGGTCGTCGGCGAGGCCGCACTTGACGGCCGCGGCGCTCAGCAGGTGCACCGCAACCGTGTTGATGAGTTCCACGGCGGGAACCTCGGAGATGTCCCTCGTCGCGTCGTCGACCGTCGGCTCGCTCATGGACTCATCCTCTGTTAGACTCATGCGGGCTCCGGGGCCTCCAAGGTCCCGAGCGCGAAAGTGGAGATTCTCCCACCCGCGACCGCACTCTCAAGGTTACCGGGTTGTAGGTGCCCCGCCGTCCCGGTCCCCGGGAAGGTAGACCAGGGTGCCGTGTTGATGTCGCCGTGCGAAGTCGCGGCGCTCGACAGGTGACTTTCCTCTCTCGCCGCCGCGCGGCATCCGTCGTTCGGCGAGGCCGAAGACGTCACGACAGAGGAGTTACCTATCAGCGATCCCCGTACGAATGACCGAATCCGAGTGCCCGAGGTCCGCCTCGTCGGCCCAGGCGGTGAACAGGTCGGCGTCGTCAAGATCGAGGTTGCCCTGCGGCTCGCCCAGGAGGCCGATCTCGACCTCGTCGAGGTGGCCCCAAACTCGAAGCCGCCCGTGGCCAAGATCATGGACTACGGAAAGTTCAAGTACGAAGAGGCGCAGAAGGCCAAGGAGGCCAGGCGCAACCAGGCGAACACGATCCTCAAGGAGGTTCGGTTCCGCCTCAAGATCGACAAGCACGATTACGAGACCAAGCGCAAGCGCGCGGAGGGCTTCCTCCAGGGCGGGGACAAGGTCAAGGCCATGATCCTGTTCCGCGGTCGTGAGCAGTCACGGCCCGACCAGGGAGTGCGGCTGCTGCAGAAGTTCGCAGAGGATGTCGCCGAGTTCGGCTCCGTGGAGTCGACCCCGACGATCGACGGACGCAACATGGTCATGGTCATCGGACCGCACAAGAACAAAGCCACCGCCAAGGCAGAGGCGGATGCCCGCCGGGCCGCCGCGAAGCCCGCCCGCTCCCGACCGGAGGAGCCGGCCGAGTCAGCGCAGGACGACAGCAGGAAAGAGGAAAAGGATGCCTAAGCAGAAGACCCACTCCGGGGCGAAGAAGCGATTCAAGATCACCGGAAGCGGAAAGATCATGAAGCAGCAGGCGGGGATGCGCCACAACCTCGAGGTCAAGTCGGGCCAGCGCAAGCGCCGCCTCAACCAGGACGAGCCCGTGGCCAAGGCCGACGTCAAGGCCATCAAGAAGCTTCTCGGTCGCTAGAGACCACGACGTAAGGAATACAGGAAATGGCAAGAGTAAAGCGGGCGGTCAACGCCCAGAAGAAGCGTCGCGTCATCCTCGAGCGGGCATCCGGATACCGGGGCCAGCGGTCGCGCCTCTACCGCAAGGCGAAGGAGCAGGTCACCCACTCGCTCGTCTACGCCTACCGTGACCGTCGCGCGCGCAAGGGCGACTTCCGCCGCCTGTGGATCCAGCGCATCAACGCTGCAGCCCGCGAGAACGGCCTCACCTACAACCGCCTCATCCAGGGTCTGAACCTGGCTGGCGTCGAGGTCGACCGCCGTATTCTTGCCGAGCTCGCCGTCAATGAGCCGGCGACGTTCGCGTCGATCGTAGCGACGGCGAAGGCCGCCCTCCCGAAGGACACGAGTGCTCCCAGGGATGCTGCCTAGACTGATCAGATGATCGACAACCCACGCTCCCCACGGATCCGGGCTGTCGCCAAGCTTCACAAGAAAGACGCCCGGTCGCAGACCGGGCTCTTTCTGCTTGAAGGGCCGCAGGCCGTCGCCGAGGCGCTGACCTACCGGCCTGAACTCGTCGTCGAACTGTACTCGACGCCGACCGCGCTCGACCGCTTCACCGACATCGCGCAGACGGCTGTCGACGCGGGGGTCGACGTCGAGTTCGTCACGGAACAGGTGCTCGAGGCGATGGCAGACACCGTGACCCCACAGGGCATCGTCGCGGTCTGCCACCAGTTCCCGACGTCGGTGAGGGACATACTCCGGCCGACCGGCGAGAGCGCCGGGCACGAGGGTCCCCGACTCGTGGCGGTCCTCGAGGAGGTCCGCGATCCGGGCAACGCCGGCACGATCATCCGGGCTGCGGATGCTGCGGGCGCCGATGGCGTCATCCTGAGCGGGCGCAGTGTCGACCTCTACAATCCGAAGGTCGTACGCGCGACGACGGGCTCGATCTTCCACCTCGAGATCGCTGTCGATGTCGAGCTCGAGGCTGTGCTCGAGCGCACGAGGGCGGCGGGTCTCCAGATTCTCGCGGCGGATATCAAGGGGGAGCACCTGCCGGCGACCCGTGCCGAGGGCATTCTCTCCCGCCCGACGGCGTGGCTTTTCGGCAATGAGGCGCGCGGCCTGAGCGACGCCCAATTGAAGCTCGCGGATCGCGTTGTCTCGGTGCCGCTCTATGGCCACGCCGAGTCGATGAACCTGGCGACCGCAGCATCCGTATGCCTCTACGAGTCGGCGTTCGCGCAGCGCGAGACGGGGTAAGCAGGGCCTGTTTTGTGTAAGCGCTTGTCACGTCTCGGTCACGAGGTGCGGTGTAGTTTGACCCTCAGAGCCGGCGTGTGAAAGTCTGTCCCCATGGAGCCCTCACGCAGTGGTGAACCCCTCGTTGTCATCGACAAGGTCAATAAGCACTTCGGTGACCTCCATGTACTGAAAAACATCACGACCACTGTCGGGCGCGGCGAGGTCGTCGTCGTCATCGGACCGAGTGGTTCAGGCAAGTCCACTCTCTGCCGCGCGATCAACCGACTCGAGACGATCGACGACGGCACGATCACGATCGATGGCGTCCCACTGCCCGAGGAGGGCAAGGGGCTCGCGAGGCTTCGCGCTGATGTCGGAATGGTATTCCAGTCATTCAACCTCTTCGCCCACAAGACGGTTCTCGAGAACGTGACCCTCGGCCCGCGCAAGGTTCGCGGCCAGTCGAAGGCTGTCGCGGATGCGCACGCGATGGAGTTGCTCGATCGCGTCGGCGTCGCCAACCAGGCAGCGAAGATGCCCTCCCAGCTCTCCGGGGGCCAGCAGCAGCGCGTGGCGATCGCCCGCGTGCTCGCGATGGACCCGAAGCTCATCCTTCTCGACGAGCCGACCTCCGCTCTCGACCCGGAGATGATCTCCGAGGTACTGGATGTCATGGTCCAGCTCGCGCACGACGGTATGACCATGGTCGTCGTCACGCACGAGATGGGCTTCGCCCGCAAGGCGGCCAACCGTGTGCTCTTCATGGCCGACGGCGAGATCGTCGAAGAGGCCACCCCTGAGAAGTTCTTCACCGACCCCCAGACGCCGAGAGCGAAGGACTTCCTCTCGAAAATCCTTACGCACTAGATCAGTGTGTGAGCACCACAGCAACAAGGAGAGAGACATGAGAATCAGGAAAAGTCTGATGATCACTGCCATCGCCGCCGCCAGCGTCCTCGGACTCGGCGCGTGTGCGGGCGGTGGTGACCCGGCCCCCGAGCCACCAGCGGCCGCCCCCGAGTTCGAGGCAGGGACCACGATGGCGAAGCTCGCCGACGCGGGTACCATCACGATCGGCACGAAGTTCGACCAGCCGCTCTTCGGCCTCAAGGGCCCGAGCGGTGACCCGGTCGGCTTTGACGTGGAGATCGGCAAGCTCATCGCGAGCGCGCTCGGCATCTCGGCGGACAAGATCGAGTGGGTGGAGACGGTTTCCAAGAACCGCGAACCGTTCATCGAGAACGGCACGGTGGACATCGTTGTGGCCACCTACACGATCAATGACGCCCGCAAGGAGGTCGTTTCCTTCGCTGGTCCGTACTACAACGCAGGACAGGACATCCTCGTGCTCGACGGAAACCCTGAGGGCATCACCGGCCCTGAGGACCTCGCAGGCAAGAACGTCTGCAGTGTCGCGGGTTCCACTTCGGAGAAGAACATCGCCGAGTATGGCGTGAACCTCATCACGACCGACACCTACTCGAACTGCCTTGAGCCGCTGCGCCAGGGCAAGGTCATCGCCGTGACGACCGACAACGTCATCCTGGCCGGCCTCGCCGACCAGAACGCCGGCGAGTTCGAGGTCATCAGCAACCCGTTCACCGAGGAGCCTTACGGCATCGGCCTCGGCCACGATGATGACGCGTTCCGCGACTTCATCAACGACGTGCTGGAGAAGTCCTACGCCGACGGCAGCTGGAAGGCCGCCTGGGAGGCGACCGCAGGTAAGGTCCTGAAGACGCCGGAGCCCCCGGCAGTGAACCGCTACACCAACTAGTTCGACAAGTACGGATGCCGGCCCGCCAGGCGCGGGCCGGCATCCGCTCGAAAACACGAGGAGGTGATGAGTGGACGCGATCATCGACGTCACGCCGGCGTACTTTGCTGGTTTCCTGATGACCCTGCAGCTGCTGGCCATCTCCGGCATCGGCGCTTTCGTGGTCGGCGTGCTCGTCGCCACCATGCGGATCTCGCCCGTGCCTGCCCTGCGGATGTTCGCGACGGTCTACACCGAGGTGCTGCGTAACGTCCCGCTTCTCCTCGTGCTCATGTTCTGCGCGCTCGTGCTTCCGATCCTCGGCTCTGATCTCGACTACTACCCTCTCGCCCTCATCGGCCTCACCGCCTACACGTCCCCGTTCGTGGCCGAGGCGATCCGCTCGGGGTTCAACGGTGTTCCCGTTGGACAGGCGGAGGCCGCCCGCAGCATCGGCATGGGCTTCACGCAAACCGTGTCGCTCGTCGTCCTTCCCCAGGCCGCGCGCATGGTCGTGCCGCCACTCATCAACGTCTTCATCGCGCTCACGAAGAACACCTCGGTGGCCGGCATCTTCTTCGTCGACGAACTTTTCAAGCAGACGGATGCCGCCACGCGAGACAACCCGGGGAGCGTCATCCTGGTGCTCGTCTACGCCGCACTGCTGTACCTCGTGATCACCGTTCCGCTTGGTCTCATTGCCGGGGCCATTGAAAAGCGAGTGGTGGTGATGAGGTGAGCCTGAGCGTTCTCTACGATGCGCCCGGGCCGAAGACGCGCCGCTGGTCGGTCATCGCCTCCATCGGCGCCATCATCCTGATCATCGCGTTCTTCGTGTGGATGTATCTGACACTTGCGGCGCCGCGGGTCAATGCGAACGGTGCCGCGCAGCCGGGCATGTTCGACCCGTCCCGCTGGGACATCGTCGCGCGAGAAGACCTGTGGCTGTCATTCCTCAACGGCACGCTCGCGACGCTCCAGATGGCGGCGGTCGCTGCAATACTCGCGGTGGCGATCGGCATCCTGTTCTCGTTCGGGCGCACGTCGCGCTTCGCGGTGGTCCGCGCCATCACGGGCATCATCCTTGAGTTCGTGCGGGGCATCCCTGTACTTCTCATGATCTTCTTCGTGTTCCTCGTGTTCAGCGCTGGATCGTACTGGTCGGGCGTGTTCGGGCTTGCGGCGTACAACGGGGCCATCATTGGTGAGGCGCTCAGAGCTGGGGTCAAGTCCCTTCCACGTGGCCAGCGCGAAGCGGGCCTGTCCCTCGGCCTGACGGACATGAAGACGTGGGCGCTCATCGAGTTCCCGCAGGCATTCCGCCAGATGCTGCCGATCATCCTTGCCCAACTCGTCGTGCTCCTCAAGGACACCTCGCTCGCGTTCATCGTGAGCTACCCGGAGCTCGCGCGAACGATCAGCAACAACCGCAACTTCTTCGGCAGCCGCTACATGTTCACCCTGTTCGTCATCGGGCTCGCGATCTACCTGGCCCTGAACCTCACGATGTCGTGGGTCGCTCGCTTCGTGGCGAGGCGGAGCGGTCCTCGGCTCGGCAAGGCCCTCCCAAACACTCCGCGGCAGACCGGCATCGACGGAACCCGCGCGATCACACTCCCCGGCCGCGGATACGGCACCCCCGAACCTCCCCACTAAACTTGGGTCTCGTGTCTGACCCCAGCCCCATCACCGAGTCATCCGTCGCCGAGGCGAAGAGCGCTGCTGTCGCGGCCGTCGCCTCCGCCACGAGCGTGAGCCAGCTGAAGGCTGCGCGGACCCGCCACGTGGGGGAGGCCTCGCCGCTCGCGAAGCTGCACGCAGAACTGCGTACTGTGCCGGCCGACCAGAAGGCGGTCGCCGGCAGGCTCGTCGGCGAGGCGCGCGCCGCCGTCACCCGGGCGTTCGAGGCAAGGGAGGCTGAGCTCGCCGTCGTCGAGGAGGCCGCCCAGCTGGCTGCGGAGACCGTCGACGTGACGGCCGTGCCGAGCCGCTGGTCGCCAGGGGCGCGCCATCCGCTCAACCTGCTCATGGAGCAGATCGGCGACATCTTCATCGGCATGGGGTGGGAGATCGCCGAAGGCCCTGAGCTCGAGAACGAGTGGTTCAACTTCGACGCGCTCAACACGGATGCCGACCACCCCGCCCGCACGATGCAGGACACCTTCTTCGTCGAGCCCGAAGGCTCGAACCTCGTGCTGCGCAGCCAGACCTCGCCCGTGCAGATCCGCAGTCTGCTGACGCGCGAGCTGCCGGTGTACGTCGTCGCGCCAGGCAAGGTCTTCCGCAAGGATGAGCTCGACGCGACGCACACCCCGGTCTTCCACCAGGTCGAGGGCATCGCGATCGACAAGGGGCTCACGATGGCGCACCTGCGCGGAACGCTCGAGCACTTCGCCAGGCTCATGTTCGGCGCCGAGGCGAAGATCCGCCTGCGCCCCAACTTCTTCCCCTTCACAGAGCCAAGCGCCGAGATGGACGTCTGGCAGCCGAACGCGAAGGGCGGTGCGCGCTGGATCGAGTGGGGCGGATGCGGCATGGTCAACCGCAACGTGCTCCGCGCTGCCGGCATCGACCCCGACGAATACCAGGGCTTCGCGTTCGGCATGGGCATCGAGCGCACGCTCATGTTCCGCAACGACCTGAAGGACATGCGCGACATGGTGGAGGGCGACATCCGCTTCTCGCAGCAGTTCGGGATGGTGGTCTGATGCGCGTCCCGGTCAGCTGGCTGCGGGAATTCGTCGACGTGCCCGCGGCGATCACACCCGACGAGTTGCATGCCGCCCTCGTCAGGGTCGGTCTCGAGGAGGAGGACCACCACTCGTTCGAACTCGAGGGGCCGATCGTCGTGGGGCAGGTGCTCGAGTTCGTGGACGAGCCGCAGACGAACGGCAAGACCATTCGGTGGTGCCAGGTGGATGTCGGCGGCGGCGATGTCCGCGGGATCGTCTGCGGAGCCCACAACTTCGTCGTCGGCGACAAGGTCGTGGTCTCGCTGCCCGGCGCGGTACTGCCAGGGCCGTTCCCTATCTCTGCGCGGAAGACCTACGGGCACGTCTCCGACGGCATGATCGCCTCGGCGCGCGAGCTCGCGCTCGGGGACGAGCACGACGGCATCCTGCGCCTTGCCGAGCTCGGGCTCGACCCCGAGGTGGGCACGGATGCCGTGGCGCTGCTCGGTCTCGACGACTGGGCCATCGAGGTCAACGTGACCCCCGATCGCGGCTACGCGCTGTCGATCCGCGGTATCGCGCGGGAGTACTCGCATTCGACCGGGGCCGCGTTCCGCGACCCGGCAGAACCCGCCCGCTGGTTGAGTAGCGCGTCGCGAAGCGACACGCGTATCGAAACCCGCGCTGCGACAAACCCCATACCAGTCACCCTCGACGACCGTGCCCCCATCCGCGACAACCCCGGCTGCAGCCTCTTCGTCACCCGTGTCGTCCGCGGCGTCGACCCAACCCGCCACACGCCCGCCTGGATGATCTCGAGGCTGGGGCTTGCGGGCATCCGATCGATCTCGCTCGTCGTCGACATCTCGAACTACGTCATGATCGAGCTCGGCCAGCCGCTCCACTTCTACGACCTCGACCGCATCCGCGGCGGGATCACGGTGCGCAGGGCAGCCAAGGGCGAGACGCTCACGACCCTGGACGACCAGGACCGCACGCTCGACCCGGAGGATCTCCTCATCACCGACGACGACGGGCCGATCGGGCTCGCCGGCGTCATGGGCGGTGCGCGCACAGAGAACAGCGCGTCGACCGCCAACGTGCTCATCGAGGCCGCGAACTTCGACCCCGTGTCGATCGCGCGGTCTGCCCGCCGGCACCGGCTGCCGAGTGAGGCATCGAAGCGCTTCGAGCGCGGTGTCGACCCCGCCGTGGCGAGCGCCGCGGCCCACCGCGCGACACAACTGCTCGTCGAGCTTGCCGGCGGAACGGCGGATGCCGACACCTGGCAGGTCGGAGAGGTCGCCGAGCGCGAGCCCATCGCCCTCGCCACCGGCTTCGTCAACGCGATCGTAGGGGCCGACATGACCGAGGACGAGACCGCCCGTACGCTCGAGGCCATCGGCGCGGCGGTCACGACGACGCAGGAGGGCTACCGCGTCGTTCCGCCGACCTGGCGACCCGACCTCCGTGACCAGGCTGACCTCGCCGAGGAGGTCGCCCGCATCCTCGGCTACGACCGCATCCCCTCTGTGCTTCCGACCGCGCCGCCAGGGCGCGGCTTGACCCGCGAGCAGCGGCTGCGCCGCTCGGTAGCGAACGTCCTCGCGGCGAACGGCCTCACGGAGGTCATGGCGTACTCCTTCGTCTCCGAGGCACAGCTCGCGCAGTTCGGGGAGCCCGTTCCGGCACTCGAGCTCGCGAATCCGCTCGACGGTGCGGCCCCCTTCCTTCGTACGACGCTCCTGCCCGGGCTCGTCTCCGTGGCGCAGCGCAACCTCTCCAGGGGTTTCGTCGACCTCGCGCTCTTCGAGTTCGGCACGGTGTTCCTGCCCGAGGTTGCCGTGTCGGTCGCGACGGTACCGCTTCCTTCGGGGGCCGAGCGACCCCCGGATGCCGTGCTCGCCGCGCTCGACGGATCGATCCCTTCCCAGCCGCGGCACGTCGCCGCGCTCTTCCTCGGGAATGTGATCCGCAAGCATCCGGGGCAGGCCGCTGTCGAGGCTGGACTCGGTGACGCGCTCGCCGCTGCCCACCAGGCCGCCGCCGCCGTCGGCGCGACACTCGACGTGCGCGCGACCACCCATGCCGGCCTCCACCCCGGACGCACAGCGCAGCTCCTGCTCGGCGATGAGGTCGTCGGCGTCGCCGGGGAGGTGCTCCCACGACTGGCGCGTGAACTCGACCTGCCTGGGCGGGTCGCGGTGCTTGAACTGGATCTCGACCTGCTCATCGACCGTGCGCCACGCGAGGTCGCACCGAGTGCGATCGCGACGCTTCCCGCCGCGACCCAGGACGTCTCGCTCGTGGTCTCGGATGCCGTGCCGGCCGGCGACGTCCTCGCGGGGTTCGTCTCGGGTGCGGGCGACCTGCTCGAGCACGCCGAACTCGTGGACGACTACCGCGGCTCGGGAATCGAGCCCGGAACGAAGTCCCTGACCTTCGCCCTGCGCTTCCGTGCCCACGACCGGACATTGACGGCGGCGGAGGCCACCGAGGCCAAGCTGGCCGGGGTCGCCTCCGCCGCCGCGAAGTTCGGTGCAGTGCTGCGGGAGTAGCTGCTAGCTCTTCCCGCCGAGAAGTCCTCCGAGGAGACCTCCGAGAAGGTCGCCGCCACCGGAGCCGCCGAGCAGGCCGCCGAGAAGGTCGCCGATCCCGCCCGAGCTCTCGGGAGCCTTGGGCTTCTTGGTCTCCTTGGCCTTGCTGTCGCCGCCGAAGAACTTGTTCGCGAGCCAGGCGAGGACGATGGGCGCGACGATCGGCAGGATCTTCGCGATGATGTCCTGCCCGACGCCCTTCGTGCTCGAGACCGCCTCGACGACCTGGTCCGTCTTCGAACCGAACACGTGGCTGACGATTCTCTCGCCGTCCTCTGTGTCGATGTTGTCGAGGGACGTGCGGCTGCCGAGCTTGCCCTCGTGGGACGCGAGAGCCTTCGTGAGCGAGGCGGCGCCGTCGGAGTCCTGGGCGTTCGCGGCCATGCCGCCGACGAGCGTGGGAAGGATCTGCGCGATAGCGGACTCCGCGACATCCTTGTCGACCCCGACCTGCTTGGCGATATCCCCGATCGGGATCTGCTTCAGTAGGTCATCGAATGGTGAGGCCATGACTCCTGCTTTCCTTTCGGCGCCCCTGATCCGGGCGCTCCGTAGGTCCAACCTTAACTCAGGTCGCGTCACAGTCGGTCATCGATTTCGCCCGGGCAGCAGAGGGGCATTATGGTTGCCTCGTGGACTTCAACCGCAGGACAGTGCTCGGCGATACTCGCCTTGAGACGTTCCGCGGACGCCGCGCGCGCCGACTCTCGGCGACGCCGCAGCGCTGACCGTACCTTCAGCCTCGCCGCGTCGCCGCCTCAAGCCATCCGTCGCACGCTCCAGAGGATTGAGACATGTCGTTAGCCGTAGCCATTGCCGGCGCGAGCGGATACGCCGGGGGAGAGCTTCTCCGCCTCCTCGCCGCCCACCCCGAGTTCGAGGTGCGCACCGTCACGGCGCACCGGAGCGCAGGCAAGTTGATCTCGGAAGTGCACCCGCACCTGCAATCCCACGGGGACCTCGTTCTCGAGGAGACCAGCCCCGCGACGCTCGCCGGGCACGACGTCGTGTTCCTGGCGCTCCCGCACGGCCAGTCCGGCGCTATCACCGAGAGCCTCGGCTCGGTCCCGCTCGTCGTCGATTGCGGTGCAGACCACCGGCTCACCGATGCCGCCGAGTGGGCTTCGTTCTACGGCGGCGACTACCACGAGGCCTGGGCATACGGCCTCCCCGAGCTCGTGCTCGCCGAGGGGGGAACCCAGCGCGACAACCTCGCCGGAGCCCACCGCATCGCCGTGCCGGGGTGCAACGTGACGGCCATCACCCTCGGACTTGCGCCCGGCATCCGGGACCGCGTCGTCATGGCGGACGACCTCGTCGCCGTGCTCGCCGTCGGCACATCCGGTGCGGGCAAGGCGCTCAGGCCCGAGCTGCTCGCGAGCGAGATCGCCGGGTCTGCGAGCGCCTACGCCGTCGGAGGCGTGCATCGCCACACCCCGGAGATCCGCCAGAACCTGACCGCGGCGGGCGGCCGCAACGTGAGCGTCTCGTTCACCCCCGTGCTCGTGCCGATGGCGCGGGGCATCCTCGCGACCTCGACCGCGCGGCTCGCGCCTGGTGTGCGTGCCCAGGAGGTCCGCGCATCCTGGGAGACGGCGTATGCGGGGGAGGAGTTCGTGAGACTGCTGCCCGAAGGTCGCTTTCCCAAGACGGCGGATGTCGTGGGCTCGAACGTCGCCCTGCTCGGCCTCGCGGTTGACGAGTCGGCCGGGCGCGTCGTCGTCATGTCGGCCATCGACAACCTCGTCAAGGGCACGGCGGGAGCCGCGATCCAGTCCGCCAACATCGCACTCGGCCTGCCGGAGAACCTCGGGCTTCCCGTGAACGGGGTCGCACCATGAGCGTCACGGCGGCCGTGGGTTTCGAAGCGGCGGGCGTGGCGGCCGGGCTCAGGGCCTCGGGAGGGCTCGACCTCGCGCTCGTCGTCAACCGCGGCCCCTCGAGCGCGGCGGCGGCGGTCTTCACGAGCAACCGGGCGAAGGCCAACCCGATCCTATGGTCGGAACAGGTCATCGCGGATGGCGCGGTGAGCGCGATAGTGCTCAACTCCGGGGGTGCGAACTGCTTCACGGGGCCGGAGGGCTTCCAGACCACGCACGCGACGGCGGAGGCCGTGGCTGACTCGCTCGGTGTCTCCGCGGGCGACGTTCTCGTGTGCTCGACTGGGCTCATCGGCGAGCAGCTCGACCGCGCCAGGGTGCTCGCGGCGGTCGCCCAGGCCGCCTCCTCCCTCTCCGCCGAGGGCGGGGCGGATGCTGCCCAGGCGATCATGACGACCGACACCGTCCCGAAAGTGGCGATTCAGGCCAGAAGCGGCTGGACGATCGGCGGCATGGCAAAGGGGGCGGGCATGCTCGCGCCGGCGCTTGCGACGATGCTCGTCGTGCTCACGACGGATGCCCTGCTCGACACAGTCGGGCTCGATGCGGCCCTGCGCGAGGCCGTCCGCACGACGTTCAACCGGCTCGACTCCGACGGGTGCACCTCGACGAACGATCAGGTGACACTCCTAGCCTCGGGAGCGAGCGGCATCCGGCCCGACCCCGCCGAGTTCCAGGAGGCGCTCACGGCGCTCTGCGCTGACCTTGCCCGGCAGCTCATGGCGGACGCAGAGGGCGCGAGCCACGAGATCACGATCGTCGTGAGCGGTGCGGCATCCGAGGCCGATGCGGAGGAGGTCGGCCGCTCGATCGCGCGGAGCAACCTGTTCAAGGCGGCGGTCTTCGGCAACGATCCGAACTGGGGACGGGTGCTCGCCGCGATCGGCACGACGGCAGCGGAGTTCGACCCCTACCGGGTGGACGTGTCGATGAACGGGGTGCGGGTGTGCCATGCAGGGCAACCGGATGCGCCGCGGGAGAGCGTCGACCTCACACCGAGAGCGCTGCTGCTCGAACTCGACCTGTTTGCGGGCGAGGCGAGTGCGTCGATCCTCACCAACGACCTCACGCACGACTACGTGCACGAGAACAGCGCGTACTCGAGTTGATGATGCCGGAGCATGACGTGACACAAGGGCAGTGGCTCGAGGCGCACCGCGGCGAAACGGTCGTGGTCAAGTTCGGCGGCAACGCCATGGTCGACGAGCAGCAAGCCCGCGCCTTCGCGGACGACGTCGTGGCTCTCCGGCGCGCCGGGCTGCACCCCGTTGTGACGCACGGCGGCGGTCCGCAGATCTCCGCGGAGCTCGTCGCCCGCGGCATCCGGAGCGAGTTCCGCGGCGGCCTTCGCGTCACGACAACGGATGCCATGGCCGTCGTGCGGGACGTGCTCACGAGGCTGGGCGCCGAGCTCGCCGCGCGCATCGAGGCCGCGGGAGGCTCGGCGACCGCAATCGCGGCACCGATCGCAGGCGAGCGCGGGCTCTTCTCAGCCCGGCGCACCGGGACCGTCGTCGACGGAGAACCGGTCGACCTTGGACGCGTCGGCGAGGTCACGGGGGTTGACGTCGCCGCCGTGCGCGCCGTGCTCGCTGTGGGCGGCATCCCGGTCGTCTCGGCGATCGCCACGGAAGACGGTACGGG
>DAITPJ010000032.1:0-21288 GCA_036833635.1 Terrimesophilobacter sp. | reverse complement strand
TAGCGCACGTGACTGGGGGTCACGGGGTCGCAGGTTCAAATCCTGTCAGCCCGACTCTGTGATGAGGGGCCGCCCGAAAGGGCTGTCCCTCATCGCTGTCTTGTGCTGGGGGAGCTGCACCCGCCTTTATGTGCGGATGCGGATGATCGTCTTCCCGTGACGTCGTTCGGTCGGGTTGAGAGCTGCGACAGCATCATCGAGATCCGCGATTTTGCCGATGTTCGTCGTCAGCCGCCCGTCCCGCACCCGCTGGACGATCTCGCCCAGTTGTGCACGATCAGACTCGACGACGAAGTCGATGGCCAGACCATCGCGGGGGCGAGCTTCGACCGGCCCCGCCGCACTCACAAGTGTTCCTCCGGGCCGGACCAACGCCGCGGAGCGTTTCTGAACGTCACCACCAATCACATCCAGGACGAGGTCGACCCTCGCGACATCCTCCAACACGTCATTGCCGAGGTCGACGAACTCGTGTGCGCCGAAGTCGAAGGCCCCCTCCCGGTCGGCGGCGCGTCCGGTGCCGATGACGTGGGCGCCGGCCTCACGCGCAAGTTGCGCCGCCATGGATCCGACCGCGCCGGCCACGCCGTGCACGAGGACGCTCTGCCCGGACTGAAGACGCCCGTGCACGAATAGCCCCTGCCAAGCAGTCAGGCCCGAGATCGGAAGACTCGCGGCAACCGTGAAGTCGACGTCAGCCGGCAGCGGCGCGAGGTTGCGTGCCTCGATCGCCACATACTCCGCCAGGGTGCCGTCGCGGTGCCAGTCGGATAGGCCGAAGACCCGCTGGCCCACCGACAGGCCCGTCGTGCCGTACCCGAGGGCGGTCACCACGCCGGCGAGCTCGTGCCCGAGGACCGACGGTGTTCGATCCCGGCCGGCACGATCGGTCCAGGTCGAGGGCCATTCGACCTCGGTCGGGACGAACCCCGTCGCATGAATCTCGACGATGACATCATTGATGGCTGCCGACGGCTCGGGGCGATCCACCAGTGTCATCCCGGCCGCACTCGCGGTCCTGTCCGTAACCACGATCGCCTTCATCGGGAACCTCCAAGTTTCCAGTTTTGCCTGCACGGCATTCTAGGTTTACAAGCCTTCAGCGGCTCTCGGCCTCAAGGACCCGCAGCCAACGCAGTCCGCGCATGCTGAGAAATTTCCGTCCGCCGGTTTCGACAATGACGACGAGGACGTTGTCGCAGTTGCGGCAGCGAGCGACAAAGCCCATAGGGGGGCCATACACCGCGGCTTGAGCCAGCATTGCAATATCAGCACAAGACTGACACTGCCCTTGTGTCGTCGTAGGTTCGAAGGCGAAGAGTTCGCTGATGGGCCCAGCCAGAACATTGCCGTCGAGATGATCCATCAGGTTCCTCCGAATCGCTCGGTACGGATGGTGTCGGGGGCATGTCCAAGGCTAGTGAGCGCACGGGAGACAGTTTCGACGAACGCGGTGGGCCCGCAAACGTAGTTGACCGGTGCTTCATCTGGTGGCAACGTCTCCCTCCTAAGGTCCTCAACGGTCAGCCGTCCGGCCGATCGAGACCATCCTGGCGGCACAGTGCGCGTGTAGTGCCAGGTCGTCTGAGCAGTCGCTGTGGGCCGCGAGAGCTCGTCGCGGAAGAACGCGTCCTTAGCTGTGCGAAGGGAATAGAGCAGTTGCATTGGTACGGAACTGGAGGCGCTGGTGTGCGTACGGGTCATCGCGACGAATGGGACTACACCGGAGCCACCGGCGATCAGTTGGACGGGCCGGCTCTGTCCCGGCCGCCAGACAAACCATCCGCCGAGTGGGCCCCGGAGCTCGACCGTGTCTCCCAGTTCAAGATCATCGACGAGGAATGGGGAGACTTCGCCGTCCGGCAGGCGGTCTATGGCCAGTTCGATCTCTTCGCCCGACCCGGCACTGGCGATGGAGTACGAGCGGACTGCCTGATATCCGTCGGGTGAAGTGAGCCTGACATCGACGTGCTGCCCGGCATCGTTACCTGGCCACTTCGGCACAGCGAAGGTGATGCTCCGCGCAGAGGCGGTGAGCGGGTGTGCACGTACGAGACTGCCGGCGAGCCAGCCGACGGCCGGGCGGCTCACGCGTAGCGCTCTTCTCGCCACGGGTCGCCGTGCAGGTTGTATCCGTTCTCTTCCCAAAAGCCGGGAGTGTCATCGCTTTGCATGACAAGCCCTCGCACCCATTTGGCGCTCTTCCAGAAATAGAGATGCGGGACGAGAAGGCGTGCTGGGCCGCCGTGTTCGGCCTCAAGTTCGCTCCCATCGAATTCGTAGGCGATCCATGCCTGCCCATCGAGGATTTCCTCTAGTGGAAGGTTGGTGGTGTAACCGCCGTACGAATGAGCCATCACGAAATCGAAACCTGTCTCCACGTCGGCGAACAGGGTGTCCAATGACACTCCGCGCCAACTGGTGCCGAGCTTGGACCAGCTCGTCACGCAATGGATATCCACCGTAATTTCCTCGGATGGGAGGGCGATGAATTGGTTCCAACTCCACCGGTGGGTTTGTCCGGTTTCGGTTTGGATGAAGAACTCCCAGTCCGTTGCGTCGATCGAAGGGGTTGGGCCTGCCGACAGTACGGGGAAAGAGTCCGTCACGTGCTGCCCCGGTGGGAGCGCAGGGTTGTCGTCGCGCCGGCGACCTCCGAAAGTGGCCATCATCTCTCCCTCAACTAGCGGTGCACATAATGGCACCCATCTCCGGCGGGGTGCTTTCACGGTAGTCCTGATGCTTCTCCTCTTGCAGAAGTCTCTGGCCGGTTCTGCCTTGTTCACGTCCTTTCCCGGCCAAAGTACGGAGCGCTGAGATTGCAGTCACAGTGGGTTTTCAGGAATCCGGGACCAAACGACACCCTGCGGCGGGCCGGGCCGGGTCCCGCACGGCAGTCCCGTGAAGTCGGGACCGGCGTCTCTGGCGGCCAGGACATGGGGCGTCCGACGCTGTTCGAAAGCACGCTCTCTCGAACAGAAAGGCCATCATGACTGACACCATCACGCCCACCCGCACCGTTCTCGAGCCCGTGGGATTCCGACTCAGACAGCTCTGGATACTCTTCGCCATCTTCGCTGCGCCCGTGCTCTTCATGGCCGGCCAGGCCGTGCTGCCCGTACTTCCGGATGACTTCGCCGGCGCCTTCGAAGGGATGGTCGAGCACCGGGATGCCCTCCTGGCCTCACGACTGCTGACGGCCGCCGGCGCGTTCCTCTTCGTGCCCGCGATCGTCGGCATTTGGTCTCTCGTCCCGCGCCGGGCGCGTGCGTGGTGGCTGGTCCTCGCCGGCGGCGTGGTCGCCATCGTCGGATCCTGGTGCAACGGCCTCTCCGAAGCGGTTCTCGGCTACGCGACGCATGCGGCGACATCCGTCGACCCGGAAGCGGGCGGCTCAGTCGTTCTTGCCCTGGATGAGCTCGGCCCCGTCGCCCTCCCCATCTCCTACTTCGTCGTCATCGTCTTCGGCGTGGGCATGCTCCTGCTGGCGGTGGGGCTGCTGGTCGCACGCACCATCCCGATCTGGCAGCCGCTCCTGCTGATCGCCGGCGCCCTGCTCTCCTTTTCCTTCGCCGGTATGGGCACGATCTCGATCCTCACGAGCCTCCCCATGATCGCCGCGTTCTGGGCGATGGGCGTACTCGTCGCTCGGCGAGCGAAGACAGTCTGATGTTGCCCTCGACGCCGACCTTGACATCAAACCGAGCCTCCGTCAGTCTCGGTTCATGAGCGGCGTCGAGGCCAACCCGGAGTCCCGGACGTCCCCCGAACGGCTGGCGCCCTACACCGCGATCCCCGCGGTGGCCCTCGCACTCACCGGTCTCGTTCTCGCTCTCGTGACGGATGCCGCTGGCGCGGTGGCCGGCCACGTTTTCGAGGACGTCCTGCTGGCAATCGTCTGGTCCGCTCTCGCCGCCGCGATCACTGTTCGAATGCCGAGGCATCCGCTCGGATGGCTGTTCATCGTGATCGGTGCGAGCCACGGGGTCGCCGTTGCGACGGGCCAATACGCACTTGCGGCGGGTGTCCACGAGTGGCCTGCCCGCACGGTGGCGGGCTGGATCTCGGAGTGGTCATGGGCGCCCGGCATGTTTCTCCCGTTGACCGTGGTGATTCTGCTCTTCCCGACCGGGAAGCTGCCGTCGCGGCGGTGGCGCCCTGTGTTGTGGCTGGCCATCGCGGGAATCGGCGGCATGACCGTTTCGCTCGCACTGACCGAGGCGATCGAGCTCGGTCCGGATGCGTCGGTCGCGAATCCGCTCGGAGTTGCCGCCGCGGGTCCAGGTTTCGCCGTTTTCGCGAGCATCACTGTTGCCGCTGGGATCGCGTCGCTGACGAGCCTGATCCTCCGACTTCGCGTGTCGACGGGTGAAGCGCGCCGGCAGCTGGCACCGGTCGTCGTCGCGAGCGCGCTCGTCGTCCTCGCGCTCTTCCTCGCCGTCACCATCCCCGACTGGGCCCCGGTCATCCAACTCGTCGCATTCCCGCTCCTGCCTCTCGCCGTTGCCGTGGCCGTGCTGCGGTTCCGGCTCTACAGTCTCGAGATCATCGTCCGCAGGTCGGTGATTTTCGTGGGGCTCACCGCTCTGGTCGTCGTCGGATACGCCCTCGTCGTCGAGGGTTTGAGCGGTCTCCTGCGCAGCCAGGGCGCTCTGCCCCAATCCCTGCTTGCCACCGGCGTTGTCGCCCTCGCTTTTCAGCCTGCGAGAATCGGATTGCAGAAACTCGCCAGCCGCGCGCTCTATGGCGAGCGGGACGATCCGGTCGCCGCGGTGGTGAAGGCGGGGGAGCGGATGGGAAGTGCGCGGGATCCGGACGCAGCCCTCGCTGCCGCGGCCCTGGGTCTGCAGGAATCGCTGCGACTCCCGTGGGTCGCGATCCACGACGAAGCCGGCGCGCTCGTTGCTGTTGCCGGCGCGCGACCGAGCTGGGCGAAGTCCGTCGCCGAGTGGGAGCTTCTGCATCTCGGACAGTCCTGCGGGCGACTGGCCCTGTGCGGACGGTCTCCGCGCGAAAAGTTCACGAGCGCGGATGAACGACTTGTCGGCGCGTTCCTCTCGCCGATAGCGGCGACTCTCGCATCCCGACGCTTCGTCGACGACCTTCGCGATTCGCGAGAACGGCTGGTTCTCGCCCAGGAGGAGGAGCGGCATCGCCTGCGCCGCGACATCCATGATGGCCTCGGGCCCATGCTCGCTGCGGTCGCGATGCACGCCGACGTGGCCATGCTCCGGCTCGATCGGGCACCGGATGCGCTGCACGAGACGCTGGATCGGCTGCGCAGCACGGCGACGGATGCGATGACCGATGTGCGCCGCATCATCGAAGATCTGAGGCCCGCTGCACTCACCGAACTCGGCCTGGTCAGTGCGTTGGACGAGTTCTGCCGGCTGCGGTCATCACCCGAAGGCACCGTCGTGACGTTCGGAGCCGACGTCGACTTGCCCACTACTGCACCGGGAATCGAAGTCGCGGTGTACCGGGTCGTGACCGAGGCCGTGACGAACGCGCTCCGTCATGGTGACGCGACGGAGGTTCGCGTCGCCCTGGCCTCGCACGAGGGATGGCTCGATGTCGCCGTTGCGGACGATGGACACGGCTGGGATGTCAGTTCGCCGAGTGCGGGCGTCGGAGTGCCGGCGATGCACGAGCGCAGCGCGGAGATCGGCGGGCGATTGACCATCGAATCGAGTCGGTCCGGAACGACGGTGCACGCGTCGTTCCCGGTCACTGAGGAGGTGCGGGTTGCGAGTCGTCATTTGCGATGACCATCCGGTGTACCGGGACGGGCTGCGGTCCCTTCTCGCCGAGATCGGGGTCGAGGTGGTCGGCGAGTCGGGTGACGGCGAGGGGTCGATCGCCCTCGTGCGCGACACCATGCCCGACGTCGTCATCATGGACCTGCACCTGCCCGGCATGAGCGGCATCGAAGCGACACGGCGGATGCTCGCCGACAATGCCGAGGTTGCGGTGCTCATCCTGACGATGCTGGAGGATCGATCCTCGCTGTTCGCCGCGCTGCGGGTCGGCGCGCGCGGCTACCTGCTCAAAGGGGCGGGTCACGATGACATCGAGCGCGCGCTTGAAGCCGTGCAGCGCGGGGATCTCTTCATCGCATCCGGCCTCGCCGACGAGTTCCGTTCCGGGATCAGCGCGAGAAGCGAGGCCAGAGTGTTCCCTCAGCTCACTCCGCGCGAGCACGAGGTGCTGTCGCTCGTCGCTCGCGGGAGGACGAACGCCGAGATAGCCAGCGACCTCATCGTCTCGGACAAGACGGTTCGCAATGTGGTCTCGAGTGTCACGTCGAAGCTCGGCGTGGCCTCCCGCGCCGGGGCTGTCGCCATGGCGCGGGACGCCGGCCTGGGGGATGGGCACGATTCCGCGCGAATCTGACCTCACTCACCGAGGAGTCCGTCGACATTGGGCAGGTCGTCGAAGCGGGTGAAGCTCCCGTCGTTCGCGATCTCCTTCGCGGCCCGCAGGAATCCGTCCCAGGCGGTGCGCGCGAGCGTACCGCCGACGCTGATCCGGCGCACGCCGAGTTGCGCGGCCTCCGCGACGGTCATGAAGGGCGAGTTGATCAGGAGATTCACCGGCTTGGGCGCCACCGCGGTGACGATTGCTGTGATGTGGTCGACCGAGTCGACCCTGGGAGCGTAAAGGCAGTCGGCTCCGGCATCGGCGTAGGCGCGCAGTCGCCGGATCGTTTCGTCGATGTCGGGTCGACCGGAAACGAACCCCTCGGAGCGGCCGGTGAGCAGCACCCCTGTTCCGCTCTCGTCGATCGCCTCGCGCGCGGCATGGACGCGCGCAACGGCCAGCTCGAAGTCGAAGAGCGGCTCCTCGGGGTCGCCAGAGGAGTCCTCGATGGAGAGGCCCGCGATTCCCGTAGCCGTCGCCTTCCTCACGTTCGCCGCGACCGCATCCGGCTCCACAGCGTACCCGCCCTCGAAGTCGGCATTCACCGGGACGTCGACGGCGCCGGCGATGTCACGAAGATGAGCGAGAACCTCGTCAACCGTGGCGTGATTGTCTGGTCTGCCTAGCGTCCATGCGAACCCCGCGCTCGTTGTCGCCAGTGCCGGATAACCAAGCTGCTGTAGAGCCCTCGCGCTCCCACGGTCCCACGGGTTCGGCATCACGAAGCACCCTTTCGAGTGCAAGCGGTGGAATTCGGCGATTCGATCGTCGGAAACGGTCATGCTTCCCTCACCAATCCGTCCAGCCCAGGCCGGCCTGATCACGATGGTACGCGCCAAGCCAGGGCTACATGACCTCGCCGATGTAGGAGTACTTGACGAAGACCTCGGATGCGATGCCGGCCTGCTCGAGCACGCCCTGCACTGCGGTGAGCATGTACTTCGAATCCCACCCCATGTAGAGAAAATGTGCATCGTCAAGGGCGTCCCAATGGCCATTCCAGGCCTGCGTCTCGAAGATCGGGCCGCCGCGCCGGGCGCTGAAAACCACGACCGACTCGCGCGCATCCGCCCAGAGCCGCCGGAAGATCCGGTTGAAGAGATACTTGACGTCGTGCACCTCCCAGTGCTCGCCCCGGTACTCGACGTAGTCGAACTCGCGCTCCCAGCCGCGCGGCCAGCCGCGCCTGTGCTGCGCGTCGAGGATCGGCGTGAGCCCGTCGTCATCGATGAGCACTGTCGCCGGTGCGGCCCAGATCCGCACGAAGTCGCCCGTGAGCCGTGCCGTGCGTTCGGCGATCGCCGCGGTGCCCCACGCGGGCACGGACGCGAGTTCGCGCGCGAGTGCGATCGCGCTCGTGGCGTATATTTCTCGCTTCGCCGGGAACGAGGCGTCGAGCACGCGGTCGGCGAGCGGCGGTTCGAGGAGGGTGAGATTCCCGAGCGTCTGCGTGAGAGCGCGGTGGCTGTTCTGCTCGTCCTCGCTGTAGCTCGCCCACGGGCGTACGCCGTCGCCGCTCCACGCATCGCCGGGCGACAGGGGGACGACGTGCTCGAGTTCAAGGTCACCCGGGTTGTCGACGTCGGCGAGGCGGGCGAGCACGTAGGCGGCGTGGGGGAGTGCACCGTACTTGAGCGCAACGCGGACTCGCTCGTCGGATGGGGTGATCCGGGCGATCGCCGTGACGAGGCTCTCCGGCCCGTCCTCGCGAGCCCGGCACAGCCGCGCCACGAGGCGGTTGTTGCTCAATCCGACGACGGTCCTGCGAAGCAGCAGCGATTGCACGTGCTCAAGACTCCGGATGAGCGTCGCTTCCTCGACGGCACCCAGTAGGTAGTCGCGGTAGGCACGCAGGATGAGCGGATACATGCCGCGACCGAACGTGTTGACGTAGCCGAGTTGCGTGGCGAGGAGTGGCGATGGGGCCTTTGCGGGGTCGAGGAGGATGCGGTAGATCTCGGAGTACTCCCGCCACTCCGCGGCGTGCGTGCGCAGAGTTGGAAGGTCGAGCCGCGGAAAGCGATGCCGGAACGCGTCGTACACGCCCCGACCCCCCGCGACATCGAGTTCACGACCGGTCGTGAGGATGAGGTAGTGCCGCCAGAACTCGGCGATCGACTCCCCGGTGTTGTGCTCGATCGGCTCCCAGTACGCGCCTTCGATCTCGTTCTGCTCCGAGTGGGAGAGCCCCATGAGCACGTAGTTATGGATGAGTTCGTGGTCGAGGAGCGGCTCACCGGTCGAGTTCAGGCTCTCGAAGATCTGCTGCGCGTTCGCGTCGGCGTCGAGAGTGATCGAGACGTGCTCCAACCGCTGCAGCCCGCGCCACACCACGGGAACCTCCTGTGCGGGAACCTGGCTGCGGAAGAAGGCATAGTTGTCGTCGAACCGCGTGTCGCGCACTGCGTCGTTCAGCCTGCGTTCGAGCACCACATCCTCGAACACTTCGGCCCATGCCTGGTTCGGGCGGAGTTTGGTCCTCGTCGGGTCGGCGGCAGGCACGAGCACGTTCAGCAGTTCGGTCGCCAACGCAGGGTCGGCCTCCCTCACGGCGTGATGCATAGCGGCGATGAGCAGCATGAGCGTCGTGATTCGTTGCTGGCCGTCGATGAGCACGAGCTCGTCAGCGGCGTTCTCGGTACTGGCGGTCGACAGGATCGAGCCGATGAAGTGCGTGTACTGGTGGCCGGAATCCGCTGCGGCCCGGATGTCGGACAGCAGCTGCTCGCATCCGCCGATGTCCCAGCGGTATTGGCGCTGGTAGACGGGCACGACGATGGTCGCTTCGGTCGAGGAGAGCCAACGAATCGTGTTGACCGCGGTCGCATCGATATTCGTGGCGCTGACCATCTGTGTGCATCGCTCCTAGGGCCGCCGGGACTCCCAGTTTACGGGGATGCCCGATGTTAGGCTTGCCTAAGTTGGGCCTGTTAAAACGTGCTGGCCCCGAAGAAAGGTAACAATCCACCCATGGGTTACATCAAGTCCGCCGCGCTCGAAGAGACCGGCTACGTCGTCCTCGACCAGTACGACCAGGCCAGCGATCCGCAGGAGTGGCTCGACATCGAATATGTCGACTGGAAGTCCTCCGGCGAGACCCGGTTCGCCCCGCTCGCGAGCGCGAAGGGCGAGATTGAGGTCAACGGTTTCTGGAACCACACCCCGCCGCGCACCGACAAGGACGGCGTGTGGATCCCGTCGCAGGTCGAGAAGGCTCCGAATCTCGTGCGCCGCGCGATGGAGCCGGGCGCCAATGTCGGCCGCTGTCGCGTCATCGAGCTGCAGCCCAACACCTACGCCGACGCGCTCTACAACCTGCACCAGGACGACAACAACCGCTTGAACCCGGATGGCACCGGCTGGGTCGTTCGCGGATTCTTCAACCTCACCGACGACGCGACGAGCTACTTCGTGTTGCGCGACAACCGCACCGACCCGAGCGTCGAGTACCGCGTCGCCCTTCCCGCCGGCGCCCAGCTCATCGTCGACACGCAGAGGCTCTGGCACGCCACGGCGCTCAACAGCCCGCAGGCACGCTACTGCCTCATCACGTCGTGGGAGTCCGGGCCGGAGCTCGACGCCTACATCGCGAAGTACAACGGCGTGAGCCGGGTGCCCGACGTCGAGGTGCCGCAGGACGTTCTCGACGCCGGCCAGGCCGAGCAGACTCGTCGCATCGCTGCACGTGCCGCGTACTACGCGGCCAAGGGCCAGGCCGAGAAGGCTGCGATGAGCGAAGCCTGATTCCCAGCAGCGAGAGGGCCCCGGTCGGTTGACCGGGGCCCTCTCGCGTTGGTCGTCCGCAATGAGAATCCTCTCATCACCCTCGCCGGATCATCTCCTCCAATCGCCTCTCTGATCGGCACTTTTCGCGAGAGCTTGCGCATTCGTCACGTTAAAGACTCCTGAACGCGCTCTGGGAGGTCAGCGGGAAAGGAGACCCGCCCGGAGACGCCTCATTAGCATGATTTCTTTCCTGATGGAGGTGTGATCCGGTCGTCGGCCGGAGAAGCGGACGGGAAGGAGTCCCCGTGGTTCTCGACCTTTCCCCGGTGCCTGTCGCCATGGGGTCCTTCGGGACCGATCCCGACTGGATCGACCCGGATTGGGCCCATCCCGATTGGACCCACGCGGTCGAGTTCTGGTCTGAGTCGCTCCCTCGATGGTGGGCATCGATCGACTGGCAGCAGACCTGGAACTCGATCGTCGGCCAACTGGGGCTCGTTCTCGATCAGCTCCGCGTCATGGCGGAGGCCCTCGCACCGTTCATTCCCATTGCCGTGGCGGGCACCATCGTGTGGGGACTGTGGTTCATCCGCCTGCTCATGTCGCGTCGCGCCCGTCCCATCGTGTCCGGCTACCGGGCGAGTACCTCGGTCGTGGTTCCCTCGTACCACGAGGATCCCGACATCCTCCTCAGCTGCCTTGAAACCTGGCGCGAACAGGACCCTGGAGAGATCATCATCGTCCTGGACATTCTCGATCTCGAGGCCTACGACCGGATCGTGGCGCTCGGCGACGCTCGTGTCACACCGATCCTCTACCAGCATGTCGGCAAGCGCTCGGCGCTCGGAGTGGGCATCCGGGCCGCGCGAAACGACATTCTGGTGCTCGTCGACTCGGACACGCGGTGGACGCCGGGGCTCCTCACGGCCGTCCAGATGCCGTTCGTGGACCCCATGGTCGGGGGCGTCAGCACGCAGCAGAACGTGTACCAGCGCTCGACGAGTGCCTGGAGGCGGATCGCGGACTGGATGGTCAACCTGCGGTACTACGACTACGTTCCTGCGATGGGCCGTGCCGGTGCCGTGCCGTGCGTTTCCGGCCGGACGGCGGTGTACCGCCGCAGGGCCGTCGCGGCAGTGTTGGACAAGCTCGAGAACGAGTTCTTCCTTGGCCGCCGGTGCGTCGCAGGCGACGACGGGCGTCTCACCTGGCTCATCCTGGCGGCCGGCTACAAGACCGTGCACCAGTCATCGGCTCGCGCCCTCTCGATGTTCCCCTCGACCCTCCGCGCCTTCGTCAAGCAGAGGGTGCGCTGGAGCCGCAACTCGTTCCGCTGTTACCTGACCGCGATTGCCAAGGGGTGGCTGTGGCGCCAGCCGATCATCACACAGCTCACGGTGCTGCAGATCCTGTTGACTCCCGCCACGATGGGCATGAGTCTCGCGTACCTGTTCTTCGCGCGGTTGGAGTTCACGCCGCTGGGAATCAGCCTCGCGATCGGCTGGGTCGTGCTGGGACGCGGCATCCGGGGTTATTCGCACCTCAAACGCCACCCGCGTGACCTGCTGCTGCTTCCGCTCATGACGCTCGTCGTCATCGCGATCGCGCTCCCGATCAAGGCCTATGCGTTCGTGACGATGAACAAGCAGGGTTGGCTCACCCGAGGGGCCACGCAAATCGGGGGCGACGGCCAGAGTGCTCGGACTCTCAGGGTCGAGTCCCGTCAGGCGGTCGCCTCATGAGATTGGTGAGGCGCTTCGTACGGGGCCTGGTCGCGGTGATCGGCATTTGCGCGATCGTGGTGGCGATCGCCGTGGTGCTCGCTCCCTTCCTGCTTCCCATGGTCACCGGCGTCAACCCGGATGCCCGCGACATCCACCAGGGGCCGACCGGCCCGATAACAGGTGAGGCCTATTCCGGGGATCCTGGGGCCGAGGCCGGGATCGTCTCCGCGGAGAAGGCACGCATCGTCGATGTGCGTGCGGCCGCTGCGACTGCGATAGGTGCCGGCATCGAGCCTGGCCTGCCGTTCCGGGTTCTCACCGAACCTCGTGCCACCCTTGTCCTCCCAGCGCGGAGCGAGCCCTATACCCTTGCCGAAGTCGCATCGACGGCATCGGACTGCATCGGTGTCACAGCCGATGGCAGTTATCTGGTCAAGGAGCACGTCGCTGTTCTCGAGGGTGCCACGCTCGACGTCGGTGCCGGAGAGAAAGTCCTGCTTGCCAGCGATGCATCCGGATTCAGCTCGCTTGTGGCGTTGGGCGGCACTCTCGAGATCTCGGGGACGCCGGAGCACCGCGTGCAGGTCACGAGCTGGGATCCCGGGACTGGCAGCGCCGACCTGACGACGGCCGACGGCAGGGCCTATGTGCAGGTCAACCGCGGGGTGTCGGGAATCGCGAATGCCGATTTCACACAGCTTGGATTCTGGAGCGGCCCGACCGGCGGCCTGGCCTTCATGGGTGATGAGCATCCCCGTGTCGAGCCGGGGGAGGCCGTGCCGAACGATGCGGGTCCTGCCGCCATGCCGATCACGGAGGCCGGCGCTCCGGACCTGGTGAATGCGAAGCTCAGCGCAGTCACCGTCACGGGCAACGCCTACGGGATCTATGCCGCCCGCGCAGAGTCCGTCGCGATCACCGGATCCACGGTGACCAGCAGCCTGGTCGATGGCATCGTCTTCGACCAGGGGGTGGACTCCGCCTCCGTCGAGGACAGCTCGTCGTCGCAGAATGCCGTCGATGGCATCGTCGTCTCCCATGCGGGAGTTCACATCACATTCAAAGAGTTGACCGCCACGGGGAATGGCCGCAATGGCCTGACCCTCAACGGACTGCCCCTTGCGGATGGCCCCAACACCAGCGGCGACGACGTCACATCCTTCGGCGGATACGCCGTTCGAGGAGGCACCTTCGCCGACAACGCTCGGTATGGCATCGAGGTCCTCGGAGGTACTGGCGCCACCATCTCGGGCACGCAGGTGCGCGGCGGTGATATGGGCATCGTCCTGAGCAAGGGCGCGCGAGAGGTGGCCATGATCGACAACATCGTCAACGGCACGGTCCGTCACGGCATCGCCATTCGGGACCACGCCACCGGGATTCGGGCGAGTGGCAATCGGATCACCGGTGCCAGCGTCGGAATCTACGCCCGAAGTTCGGAGGTGTCGCTCCTGGACAACACGATCGAGGGTGCACGGACGTCAGGCATCACCGTCGTGGGCTCGATGAGGAACAGCCAGGTCTTCGACAACGACATCTCGGGTGCAGGCTCCGGCGAGACGGCGATCGACTCCGCGCGTGCCCTCGACGCAAGGATCGAGAACAACCTCGTCGACGGCTGGGTGGCCAGTCGCTCCCTGCAGCAGATGCTCGCGACGATTTTCCAGCCGCTCACCATTCTGTGGTCGGTCATTCTCGCCGCCGTCTCCCTGGCCGTCTTCTGGCGCCTCGGCAGGGGACCGCGAGGCATCCCGCAGCCCGAGCGCGCGCCGCTCCAGTCGATGAGTCGTGGTGTGTTCACTCGCGAGGCCGCAGAGGTGTTGCGACCATGAGCCTGCGACCGCCGATGGTCGTCACGGTCGTACTCATCGCGCTTGTGTCGGGGTGCGCTCCTGCAAGCCAGGCCGAGAGCCCCGCTCCGACGGGGCAGAGCACGACGGATGCGGTGCCGACCTGCCCCCCGGCGACGGTCGAGGTGAGTTCGGCCGATGAATTGCACGTCGCGCTCGAGGAGGCCGCGCCCGGCGCGGTCATCGGCCTTGCCGACGGCGTCTACCACGGGTCGTTCACCGCGCGTGAAGACGGGAGCGCTGACCGTCCGATCTACCTCTGCGGCGGTCCGGGCGCCATTCTCGACGGAGGCGGAGTCGATGGCGGGTACGTGCTCCACCTCGATGGCGTGCGTTACTGGCGAGTGCTGGGATTCACCGTTCGAAACGGCAAGAAGGGCATCATGGCCGACCGGGTCGAGCGGGTCGTTCTCGGGGGGCTCGTCGTCGAGGGCGTCGGCGATGAAGGGATCCATCTTCGTCGCTTCAGCGTCGACAATCTCGTCGTGGGCAACCGGATCTCATCCACCGGCCTGCGTAAGGCCTCCCTCGGCGAGGGGATCTACGTGGGCACCGCGCAGGACAACTGGTGCGACATCAGCGACTGCCATCCGGATCGCAGCGATCGAAACCGCATCGTCGGCAACACCATCTCGAAGACCACTGCCGAGGCGGTCGATATCAAGGAGGGCACCTCCGGGGGAGCGATCGCCGATAACCACTTCGACGGCTCGGAGATGGTGAAGGCCGACTCCTGGGTCGACGTCAAGGGAAACGACTGGCTCATCTCTGGGAACGTCGGAACCTCGTCGCCGAAGGACGGCTTCCAGACCCACGAAATCCTCGAAGGCTGGGGGCGCGCCAACCATTTCACGCGCAATACCGCCGAGGTCGACGGTCCAGGGGCGGGGTTCGTCTTCCAACCACGTCTCGACAATGTCCTGGCCTGCGACAACGTCGTATCCGGAGCCGCCGCTGGGCTCTCCAACGTGAGCTGTACCGACTGAATCGACGACCGGCCGACCGGGCCGGATCAAAAGGAAAAGGTGATGAACATGATGAACAGGAGAACGCTCGACGCACCTGCCGGGCAGCAGTCGCGTGTCACGGTGGTCGGTACCGGCTATCTGGGGGCGACGCACGCCGTGTGCATGGCCGCGCTCGGGCACGACGTCCTCGGCGTGGATGTCGACGAGAGCAAGATCGAGGCGCTGGCGGCCGGCAGCGTGCCGTTCTTCGAACCCGGGCTGCCGGAGCTTCTGCAGGAGACGCTCGAGTCCGGACGCCTGCGGTTCACCACCAGCTTCGATGAAGCTGCAGCCTTCGGCGACGTTCACTTCGTGTGTGTCGGTACTCCGCAGGCGTCGGACTCCGATGCGGCCGATCTTCGATATGTCGAGTCCGCATTCTCCGAACTCGCCTCCCGCATCGACCGCAGGTCGCTGCTCGTAGGGAAGTCGACCGTCCCGGTCGGGACGGCAGCGCGGCTGGAGCAGGTGGTTCAGGACCAATCGCCCGCTGGCGACGATCTCGCACTCGCGTGGAATCCGGAATTCCTTCGCGAGGGCTTCGCCGTCGAAGACACTCTCCACCCCGATCGACTCGTCTTCGGGGTGTCCTCCGAGTGGGCGGAGGAGACCCTCCGCTCAGTGTTTCACCCGCTCATCGGGGCCGGCACGCCGGTCGTCGTCGCGGATCTCGCTACCGCGGAGCTCACGAAGGTCGCCGCCAACTCCTTCCTGGCGACGAAGATCTCCTACATCAACGCGATGTCCGAGGTCTGCGAAGCGGCCGGTGCCGACGTCAACGTTCTCGCGGAGGCTTTGAGCTTCGACGACAGGATCGGCGGACGATTCCTCAAGCCGGGGCTCGGCTTCGGCGGCGGATGCCTGCCCAAGGACATCCGGGCATTCCGACATCGCGCGCGCGAACTCGGAGCAGGCCAGGCCGTCGCATTCCTGGGTGAGGTGGATGCGATCAACCTCCGTCGGCGTGTCCGCACCGTCGACCTCGTGCGCGAGCTCGCGGGTGATGACCTGAGGGACACCACCGTCGCAGCCCTCGGGGCCGCGTTCAAGCCCAATTCAGACGACGTGCGCGATGCCCCGGCACTCGACGTCGCGCGGATGCTGTACCTCGAAGGCGCTCGGGTGCGTGTGTACGATCCGGAAGCGATCTCCAACGCTCACCGGGTCTACCCCGACCTCGACTATGCCGAATCCCTGCATGACGCCCTCGTCGGCGCCGACGTCGTCGTCTTGCTCACGGAATGGGACGAGTTCTGCGATGCAGACCCCGTCGAGCTCGCGAAGCTGGTGGCCACTCCACGGATGGTTGACGCCCGGCATGCGCTGGACGCCGAGGACTACCGGGCGGCCGGTTGGGACTTTTGCGAGCTGGGTGTCGGCCAGGATACGCACGTGACCGTCGAGGCATTCGATCGTCTCGGTCGGGGCTGAGCCGCGTTTCGCGGGGCTCGGGAGCGGCATGGTCCAGATGCTACCCACGACACGACGGGGGAATCCTCTCGGCGTGAACTGTTGTGGGCACTCTTGTGCAGCGGCGAGTTAGTGACCGGGCACGATCGTGTACTGGGCGGTGGCCGCCTCGCGACCGGCGGCGATCTCTTCCGCGTTGGCCGTGCCCGAAGACTCGACTGCGGTCGTCCACTTCGCGATCGAACCCTTGTTGAACTCGATGACCTCGGGGGAGTTGGCTGCCTCCTGCGGATCGCCGACGAGTTCGCCGTGCAGGTGGATTCCGAGTCCGAGCAGGGCGCCGTCCCAGCCAGGTCCCACGAAGAGGGCGCCGGCACCACTGCCCGCCATGGCGAGCGGAACGCTGTGGGTGAGCTCGACGGACGTCGAGCCGTCGGTTTCAACGAGGCGCACTTCGACGATGCTCTCCGGCCCGCCGAACGTCACCTCCAGCAGGGTCGGCTTGTCGCAGCGACGGATGTCCCCGCCCGCGTTCCCCTTGAGCTGGAAGCTGCCGCCGACCTTGAGGTCGCCGCTGATCGGATAGAACCAGCGGGGGAGCCGTTCCGAGCTGGTCAGGGCGTCCCAGACGTCCACGGCAACCGCCGGGTAGGTGCGGGAAAGCGACACCGAAACGGTCCCAGTCCCGTTGTCGCGAGCGACGCTACGGTGGATTGCGGCAAGTTCGTCGAGCATGTCGAACACGGTCACTCCTTCGTTGATGGTGTTTCGGGGTGGTGACGGCGACGGCCTCGGGCGAGTTCCGTGCCCAGCGCGTCAAGTCTTTGATTCCAGAAGGCCCGGAACGGCTGCAGCCATCGATCGAGCTCCTGCAGGGGAGCGGAGTCGATGGCGTACAGTCGTCGCGCGCCCTCCGCGCGCACGTTCGCGAAGCCGCCCTCGCGCAGAACCCGGAGGTGCTGCGAGACGGCGGGCTGGCTGATGCCGAACTCCTTCCGGATGACCACCGCAATATCACCCGACGAGAGCTCCTCATCGAGGAGCAGCTCCAGTATCCGCTGCCGGACCGGATCGCCGAGAATGTCGAACGCGTTCATACCGACAAGTTAGCAGAGTTGCCTTATATAAGGCAAGACTAAAGTGCGTGATCGTACGATTCGCAAGCGCCACAGTGCGTTAGTCGCCCGCCGGATGGGAGGTGTCGGTTTCGAGCTCGGCGGGGGTCACGGGTCGGATCCGGTCCTCGAAGAAGAGGCGGGACAGCCGGTAGCGCAGACGCTGCGTCCACGAGGTCCTGCCGTCGGCATCCGGGCGCAGCACCATGGGCGCGTACTCCAGCACGTCGATGAGCCGCCAGCGCTCGAACGGCCCGAGCGGCGCGTGCACTTCGATGTATTCGCCGCCCGGCATCCGCACGATGCGGCCGGTCTCGACGCCGTGGAGGAGGAGCTCGCGGTCCTTCTTCTGCAGGGCGAGGCAAACCCTCCGCGTGACGAAGAAGGCGACGAGGGGAGCGACCACGACACCGGCCCGGAGGACATTCACCACGGCCTCCAGGTTCAGATGGAGCTGCGTAGCGGCCAGGTCGGCGCTCCCGGCGCCCCACAGCACGCCGTAGAACGCGATCCCGGCGACGCCGATGGCCGTCCTCGTCGGCACATTCCTTGGACGGTCGAGGAGGTGATGCTCGTGATGGTCCCCGGTGATCCAGCCCTCGATGAACGGATAGGCGACCACGAGAAGGAGGAAGAGCGTGACGACCGCGAGCGGAACGAGGATCGCGAGCGTCCAGGTCCGGTCGAGCCAGACGAACTCCCACCCGGGCGGCACGAGCCGAAGCGCCCCGTCGAGGAACCCCGTGTACCAGTCGGGCTGGCTGCCGGCAGACGCATCACCTGGCGAGGAGGGACCGTAGAGCCAGATCGGGCTCACCGTGACCGTCGCGGAAATCGCGACAATGGCACCGACCACGACGAAGAAGAGGCCGGCGGCTCTCACGGCAGCATTGGGCAGGATGGGGACACCCACGACGTTCTCGTGGATGCGACCCGGGCCCGGGAACTGCGCGGGGCGCTGCTCGTAGGCGATCCAGATGCGCAGCGAGAGCAGCAGGACGAGAAGCACGGGCACGACCGCCACATGGACGGGGTAGAGGTGAGCCAGGATTTCGCCGGGAAACGGGCCTCCGAACAGCAGGCTGGATGCCCAGGTCCCGACCACGGGGATCGCCAGGACGATGCCTTCCACGATCCGCAGCCCGGTGCCGGAGAGCATGTCATCCGGAAGCGCGTATCCGCTCCACCCGCCGATGAGCGCGACGACGAAGATGAGGAAGAGCAGAACCCAGCTTCCGCGGCGCGGATGCCGGAAACCGCCGGTGAAGAACGTCGTCAGCAGTTGCAGGATGAGCGAGGCGGGCAGGAGCAACCCCGCCCAGTGGTGCGCCTGTCTCATGAGCAGCCCGGCGCGCACGTCGAAGGAGATGTGGAGTGTCGAGTCGAGAGCCCGTGACATCTCGATTCCGCGCAACGGAGCATAGCTGCCGTCGTACTCGATGATTGCGCTCGACGGCGCGTAGAAGAACATGAGGAACAGGCCCGTCAGGAACAACACCGCGACGCAGGCCATCGACACGACGCCGAACATGTTCGACCAGTGGTTCGGGATGACGCGGCGGCGCAGCACTCCGGAGAGGGCCCTGGCGCGCCTGCCGATCGCGGTCCGCTCCGCCAGATATCGGACGAAGCGATCGCTCGGCGCGGGGCGCGTCTCGATCTCCATGAGGTCCGGCCGGGGGAGCGGCCGCGTCTCGAGCTCCCACGCTGTGCGGGAGCCGGCATAGCCGCATCCGGTCGCATTAATCCTATCCACGGAGTAACCCCCGAGGACAATTCAGGCATCCGCCTCGACAATCCTCGCTTCGGCTCGGGTCGCTCAGCCCGGCTGGGCGATCATGAGCCACAGGATAACGACGAGGCCGACGCCGCCGATGAGGGCGAGCATCATGGGGCGCGAGGACGCGGCGAGTGACGCAACGGCACCCTCCGAGTTGAGGCCTTCGAGCTTCGCTTTGGCCCCCGGCGCGACGGTTGCACCAGTTGCCGCCCGCAGCTTCAGGTAGTACGGGGAAGCGACCCCGTACATCGCCCCCATGACGATCACAAGAAGCACGATCGAAATCCAGAGCCACCAGGTTCCCCAATAACTTCCGAGGAAACCCAGGACGATTCCCGGCACGATCGTGAGGAGCAGGCCGAGGTACATGAGCCCTGTGCTCCAGGACGAGACGTCGAGCATGGCCGCGATCCGGGAGTGGTCGCGCTCCTTGCGCAACCGGAAGGCGACTGCGATCGACGCGCCGTGTCCGAGGACGAAAACGATCACGCCCAGGACGTGCAGAAACACCATCGTGAGATACAACATGCGCGTTAGCCTAGGGCGCAATTCCCTGCGCGCGATAGGACTTTTTTTCGCGAGAGGGCAGCCTCCGACGCGAATTCACAGCACCTGTCGATTTCGCTCGGCGCCGTTCGACGCAATAGTTAGAGGATGCCTTTCGGCGCCTCACCGCAGAGATCCTGAGCGATCCGAAGAAGGGAGAGACCAGTGAAGTTCATGCTCATCATGCGAGCGACGGAGGAGTCCGTCAAGGCGTACCAGAACGCCGACTTCGAGGAGATCATCAACAAGATGGGCGCCTACAACGAGGAGCTCATCAACGCGGGGGTGATGGTCGGCGGCGACGGCCTCGCCGACGACCTGAGCACCGCGTTCGTCGTCGACTTCTCGACCGAGCCGCCCACCGTCACGGATGGCCCCTACGGCGAGACACACGAGTTGTTCAATGGCTTCTGGATCCTCGAGGTCGCAACACGTGAGGAAGCCATCGAGTGGGCACGGCGCTGCCCGATGGGTCCGGGTTCGAAGCTCGAAGTCCGGCGCGTGACCGACGAGAGCGACTTCGCCGCGTTCGCCGACAACGAGTACATCCAGAAGGAGAAGGGGTGGCGCGCTGCGGCCGAGGGCAAGTAGGTCGGGGCGGGAGCGGGGAGTTGACATGAGCACGAAACGCATCGGTGATCCGCTCCCGCCCGACATCCGCCGCTCGGTCGACGCGGTCTGGCGCATCGAGAGCGCGCGGATCGTCTCAACCCTCGCAAAGATGGTGGGCAGCCTCGATCTTGCGGAGGACCTCGCCCAGGAGGCACTCGCTGACGCGCTCACCCAGTGGCCGAAGGCGGGTGTGCCGGTCAACGCGGGGGCGTGGCTCACGGCGGTGGCCAAGAACAAGGCGATCGACGGATGGCGGCGCCGCGAGCGTCTCGACGATCGCTATCGCGCGATCGCCCACGACCTTGCGGAGAGCACCGACGCGGAGTGGCAGCCCATTCCGGATGACGTGCTCAGGCTCGTCTTCACGGCATGCCATCCGGTGCTCTCGCGGGAGGCGCAGGTCGCGCTCACCCTGCGCGTCGTCGGCGGTCTCACGACCGAGGAGATCGCGCGGATGTTCCTCGTGCCGGTCGCGACGATCCAGCAGCGCATCGTCCGGGCGAAGAAGTCTCTTGCTGCCGCGAAGGTGCCCTTCGAGTCCCCGGATCCGGCCGAGTGGAGTGGGCGGCTCGGATCCGTGCTCGCGGTCGTATACCTCGTCTTCACCGAAGGGTACGCCGCGACCTCAGGCGGCCGCTGGGTTCGGGCCGACCTCGCGAACGAAGCCCTGCGCCTGGGGCGGGTGCTCCAAAGCCTGCTCCCGCGCGAACCTGAGGTCCACGGCCTCGTCGCGCTCATGGAGTTCCAGGCGTCGCGGTTCGCCGCGCGCGAGAGACCGGATGGCACGCCCGTACTTCTCGCCGACCAGGACCGTTCGCGCTGGGACCGCGCTCAGATCCTCCGCGGACGCGCGGCGCTGGCGAAGGCGGATGCACTCGGCAGGGGCCGGTCCGCCTACGCGCTCCAGGCGGCGATCGCCGAGTGTCACGCGGTTGCCCCGAGTGTTGAAGCGACCGATTGGAAGGGCATCGTGCTTCTCTACGAGGTACTCGGGCGGGTGGCGCCGAGCCCGGTCGTCGAGCTCAACCGCGCCGTCGCTGTCGCCATGGCGACGGGTCCCGCGACCGCGCTCGAGCTCGTCGATCGCCTCGCGGCCGA
>DAITPJ010000031.1:10665-23243 GCA_036833635.1 Terrimesophilobacter sp. | reverse complement strand
CGCCGAACTTGAGGGCGACGTCGCGGGGGACCGCGATGCTCACGTGCGCGCGGGCATTGCCGCGGAACGAGGTGAACACCTCGATGAAGTTGTCCCAGCTGAGTTGCGGATGGTCGACTTCGAGCGTGTCCCCGTCGATCGAAACCTTGAGGGGCTTGCCGCTCACGGAATGCACCTCGACGCGGGCGCCGGGCTCGTCATGGCCGACAATGTCGACCTGGCCGCCGATGAGGCCGACCTTGAGCTTGCGAACCATGTCGATGTCGATGACCTTCTCGCCATCGATGAGCCACTTCTCGACTGCCATCGGACTCTCCCTTCTCGCGCATCCCCGGATGCTCAACTCGCGCTATATCGCGTCTTGCCCTAATCAAGATATATCGCGTTTCCCGCGAGCGCAACCCCGACTTTCATCATTCAGGAGTTTGTGGGACAGGAGTGACTGGATGGGCAGGCGATGGACCACCGGCATCCGCCACTCATGTCCCACAAACTCCTGAATGATGAAAGGTAGATTCGGGGGGTGACCATGGATGCGGCCGATGTCGGGCCCCGAGACCTCAACCCCGTGGCGCTCGCGCGCGACCTCATCCGAATCGATTCCGTCAATCCGCAGCTCGTCGTCGGCGCGGCCGGCGAGGCCGCGATCGCCGGATGGTGCGCCGACTGGCTCGGCGCGCACGGTTTCGAGGTCCACCGGCTCGGCACCGCGGCTCGCCCGACCATCGTCGGAGTCCTGCGAGGAACGGGCGGGGGCCGGTCGCTCATGCTCAACGGCCATCTCGACACCGTCGGGGTCTCGAGCTACGACGGCGATCCCTTCGCGGCCGGGGTGCGCGACGGCAGGCTCTTCGGGCGCGGCGCCTTCGACATGAAGGGCGGGGTCGCCGCCATCCTCGTCGCCGCGGCGCGCACGGCACGCTCCGGTCTTGGCGGGGACATCATCGTGACCCTCGTCGCCGACGAGGAGTTCGGCAGCCGGGGCACCGAGGACGCGCTCGCCGCCTTCACCGCCGACGCCGCGATCGTCACGGAGCCGAGCGAGTTGAACCTCGTGCTCGCGCACCGTGGTTTCGCATGGTTCGAGATCGAACTCAGCGGGCGCGCCGCGCACGGGTCCATGCCCCATCAGGGCGTCGACGCGATCGCCCACGCCGGGCTCGTGCTGCGCGCACTCGACGACTTCCGGGCGCGCCTGGATGCCGCATCGCCGCATCCGCTGCTCGGGCACAGTGCCGTCCGCGTCTCCATGATCGCCGGCGGGACGGATGCCGCGACCGTCGCCGACTCGTGCACGCTCACGGTCGAGCGCCGCACGCTTCCGGGCGAGAACCCGGATGCTGTGGAGGCCGAGCTGAGGGGGATCCTGGACGGTCTCGCGACCACCACGCCCGATCTCCGGTTCGAGCTGCGCCGCCTCGTCGCGCGCGGTGCCTTCGAGGCGGATCCGTCCTGGCCCATCGTGCGCGCCGTCACGGAAAGCGCCGAACGCGTCTTCGGCGGCGCGGCATCCGTACGCGGCGAGCCATTCTGGACCGACGCAGGCCTCATCCTCGAGGCAGGCATCCCGTGCCTGCTCGTCGGTGTCGAGGGCGGCGGCGCGCACGCCGACACGGAGTGGGCGACCACGGCATCCGTCGAGCAGCTGGCCGACGTGCTCGAGGGCGCCATCCGAGCCTTCTGCGCCTGACCTGCCTTCCATTATTCAGGAGGTTGTGTTGCAGGAGTGATGGCCGGCAACTCTGCATCACACAGACCTACTGAGAACCGCGCATCACCCGTCACACAACCTCCTGAATAATGAAAGTTGACATTGACGTTGCGTCAACCTTTAGCCTCGTAGACGAGCACGGAGGGAGGCGGACATGGACTGGTCGATCCAGGACATCGCGCGGCTGTCGGGAACGACGAGCCGCACGCTGCGGCACTACGACGACATCGGGCTGCTCAAGCCGAGTCGCATCGGGAGCAACGGCTACCGCCACTACGACGAGAACGCGCTCGCGACCCTGCAGCGAATACTGCTGCTGCGCGAGCTCGGCCTTGGACTCCCGGCCATCGCCGAGGTGCTTGCGGGGCAGACCCGGCACGCGGATGCCCTGCTCACCCACCTGCACTGGCTGCAGAAGGAGAAGGAAAGGCTCGACCGCCAGATCGGCGCCGTCGAGAAGACGATCACGAAAATGGAAGGAGGTGAGCGACTAATGGCAGAGGAGATGTTCGACGGATTCGACCACACCCAGTACAAGGAGGAGGTCGAGGAGCGCTGGGGCACGGAGGCGTACGCGAAGAGCGACGCATGGTGGCGCTCGCAGACGGCGGAGCAGAAGGCCAGCTGGAAGGCGGTGGCGCAGAAGCTCGGCGAGGACTGGCTCGCGGCAGCGCAGGCCGGTACCGACCCCGCGAGCGGCGAGGCGCAGGCGCTAGCCCAGCGCCAGTTCGACTGGCTGCGCAGCATCCCGGGGACGCCGGGTGGCGGAACGACGGGCCCAACGAAGGAGTACTTCACGGGTCTCGGCGAACTGTACGTCGCCGACCCGCGCTTCGGCGCGAACTACGGCGGCCAGGCCGGCGCCGAATTCGTGCGCGACGCCATGGCGGTCTACGCCGACCGCAACCTGTAACCGGTTCCGCTGGTCGGGTGGAGGCGTATCCAAACCAGATCGCGAAGACTCGGGTTTCGATACGCGTGACGCTTCGCGTCGCGCCACTCAATCAGCGGAAATCGGAGCGGCTGCAGTGTGCGACGATTGCGCTGTGCGCCACGTCGTCTTCGCCCTCATCGCGGCGATACTGTTCGGTACGACCGGCACGGCGCAGGCTCTTGGCCCGGATGCCGCAGCGTCGCTCTCGGTGGGCTCCGCGCGCATCGTCATCGGCGGTGCGGCGCTCGCGCTCGTCGCCTGGGTCCTCTCGCGACGATCGGCCACGGCGCTCCGCGACCCCGTGCCCGGCGCGCCGACCTCCGACATGCTCACGCTCCACATCCCGAACTCGCTCGAGATCGACCTGCAGGTTCCGGCGGCACTCGCCCGTCGGCGCGCCTGGCCCGTCGTGGCGACCGGGGCCGCGGCGATCGTCGCTTACCAACCCGCCTTCTTCCTCGGCACGAGCATCAACGGGGTCGCCGTCGGCACGGTCGTCGCGATCGGTTCAGGCCCGATCATCACTGGCGCCCTCGAGTGGGCACTGTTCCGCCGCTTCCCCGGCTTCGCCTGGCTCGGCGCGACCGTCATCGCGGTTGTCGGCATCGTGCTGCTCTCAGGCGCGGGCGAGGCCGGCTCGGCGGATGCGACGGGCCTTCTGCTCTCGCTGGGCGCCGGCGCCTGCTACGCGGTCTACGCGCTCTCCGCCAAGCAGCTTCTCATCGACGGCTGGACCCCGCTGGGTTCGGTCGCGCTCATCTTCGGCTGGTCGGCAGTCGGTGCGATTCCGTTCCTCCTGCTCACCGACCTGGGGTGGCTCGCCACGCTCGATGGTGTCGTCATGGCGCTCTGGCTCGGGCTCGTGACGATCACCGTGGCGTGCCTGTTCCTCGCGAACGGTCTCAAGGCGCTGAGTGCGTCGACTGTCGCGACGCTGGGACTCGGGGAGCCGTTCACGGCGACCCTGCTCGGCGTCCTCGTGCTCCACGAGATCCTGAGCGGTCGCGCCCTCGTCGGCCTCGCGCTCGTCGTGTTCGGTCTCGTGCTCATTGGCTCGCTGCGGGCGAGGCGGCCGGTTCCGGCTTAGGGGGCAGATCCGGCACGCGCAGGATCGGCATCGTGATGTGCACGAGCGGACCCACAAGCACCGCGAAGGCGAGAGTCCCGATGCCGACGTTGCCGCCCAGGATCCAGCCGATCACGAGGACGACGACCTCGATCGAGGTGCGCACGATCCAGATGCGCACGCCGAACCGGGTGTTGATGCCGGTCATGAGGCCGTCGCGCGGGCCGGGCCCGAAGCGCGCCCCGATGTAGAGGCCGGTCGCGACGGCCAACAGGAGCAGCCCGCCGACGAACAGCGCGATACGCACCCAGATGTTGTCCTGCAGCGGGATGAGCCAGAGCCCGACCTCGGCGCTCGGTCCGATGAGCAGCGCGTTGAGCACGGTGCCGACGCCCAGGCGCTGGCGCAAGGGGATCCAGAGGAAGAGCACGATGACCCCGACGATGTTCGTGACGAACCCGAAAGGGATGCCGGTCCGCAGCGAGATCCCCTGGGCGAGCACGTCCCAGGGGGAGATCCCGATGGCGGCGCGGATCATCATGGCGATCGCCACACCGTAGAGGAAGAGTCCGAGGAGCAGTTGCACCCAGCGTCGGGTCATGACGAGCGATCGGGGCATGTAGGTATCCAATATCGAAAGTGGCCTCCTCACAAGAGGCCAATTTCACTATAGTGGCCCTATGGCCTCCGTCTCGGCACGCGCCCTCGCCACGATTCTCGGCGACTGGCGCACCGCATCCGTGGGCTCGGCGTATGCGCTGCTGGCCGATCGCATCCGCCTGCTCATCCTCGACGGTCGCATCGCCTACGGCACCAGGATGCCCGCTGAACGCGAGCTCGCCGCGCAGCTCGGTGTGAGCCGAACGACGATCACGACGGCATACTCAGAGCTTCGCGATGCCGGCTACCTCGACAGCCAGCGCGGCTCGGGCAGCTCGGCCAGGATCCCGCTGAGCGGCACGATACCGGCGGAAACCGCCATTGCCGGTTACCTCGACTTCAGCAAGGCGACCTCGCCCGCCACGAGCGGCCTTGCCGAGGCCGCGCGACTCGCGGCCGCCGACTTCCCCGCCTACCTCGGGGGCAGCGGATTCGACCTGCACGGCCTCCCGGTGCTGCGCGCCGCGATTGCCGCGCGGTTCACGGCGCGCGGACTGCCGACTGACGCCGAGCAGCTCATGGTCACGGTGGGTGCGCAGCACGCCATCGCCCTGCTAGCGCGCACCTTCCTCGTGCGCGGGGCAAACGCGATCGTCGAATCGCCGAGCTACCCGCACGCGTTCGAGGCGTTCCGTCTCACCGGCGCGCGCCTCGCGACGGTCAACGTCACGACGGATGCCGGCTGGGACACCGCCGCGCTCGAGGACGAGTTCACCCGCGGTCATCCGGCGCTCGCGTACCTCATGCCGGACTTCCATAATCCGACCGGGCGCACGATGGATGCGGACCTGCGTCGGCACGTGCTCGCGATGGCTGAGGCGGCCGGCTGCATCGTGGTAGCCGATGAGACGACGGCCGAGCTCGCGATCGACGACCTGCCCGTGCTGCCGCCGCTCGCCGCGTTCGGCCCGGCGATCACGGTGGGCTCTCTCGCGAAGACGGTCTGGGGCGGCCTGCGCATCGGCTGGATCCGTGCAGAACGCGAGACGATCCAGCGCCTCGCGCGCTCGCGACCTGCAGGGGATCTCGGCACGCCCATCCTCGAGCAGCTCGTCGCCGCGCGGATCCTCGCCGGCTTCGACTCCGTGCTCGCGCAGCGCCGCGAGCAGCTTCGGGCCGGCCGCGACCGGCTCGTCGCATCGCTGCGGGCGCGGTTTCCCGATTGGCAGGTTCCGGATGTCGCGGGCGGGCTGACCGTGTGGGTGAATCTGGGCGAGCCGGTGAGTTCGCGCCTGACGATGGCCGCGCGCACGCAGGGGTTGCTCGTGGCGGCCGGGCCGCGCTTCGGCGTCGACGGTGCCTTCGAGCGGTTCCTGCGCATCCCGTTCAGCTACTCGGCCGAGGAGACCGACAGGGCGGTCGAGGCGCTCGCAGCGGCCTGGGGGTCGCTCGCCGGAAGCGCCGCCCCCGAGCACTCCTACCTCGCCGAGGTCGTCTAGGTAACCGCTCCCTGAGGAGCGCGCGGCACATAGGGCGAAGGCCATTTCTGGCCTTCGCGTGCCGCCAGCGCCGACCGCCGTCTCGGCGGTCGGGCGCGACCGTCTCGAAGGGGGCAACCCAAACCCGCGGCATGTAAAATAATCCCGTGAAGCTCTCCCATGGCTCGACCCCGCATCCGGCACTGACCGCCCCCTGACGCGTAGCGAAGGGTCTCCCGGTCGGTGCAACCGACTTTCGCGGAGGCCACCATGGCTACCTCGGCTTCACCGTCCATCGACATCCGGAATCTCGTCTTGGCCTGGCCGAACGGCACCGTCGCGCTGCGCGACCTCACGGCCGCCTTCAGCCGCGGTCGCACCGGGCTCATCGGCCTGAACGGCTCCGGCAAGTCCACACTGCTGCGCCTCATTGCGGGTGAGCTCACCCCGACACGCGGCGAGATCGTTACGTCCGCCCCGGTCGGCTACCTCCGGCAGGACCTCGTCCACGACGGCGAACAGACGCTCGCTGGCCTGCTCGGGATCGGCCCCGCGGTCACGGCGCTTCGTGCGATCGAGGGCGGCGCAGCCGACCCCGCGCACTTCGACATCCTTGGAGACTCCTGGGACGTCGAAGAGCGCGCTGAGGCCGCGCTCGCCCAGGTGGGATTTCCCGGGCGCGCGAACCCGGGCGAATCCCTGCTCGACCGCACGGTCGGCTCCCTCTCGGGTGGCGAGGCGATGCTCGCCGGGCTCGCCAGGCTCCGACTCGCCGATGCCCCCATCACCCTTCTCGACGAGCCGACGAACAATCTCGACCGGCGGGCGCGAAAGCTGCTCTACCAGGCCGTCCGCGACTGGCGCGGGACCCTCATCGTCGTGAGCCATGATCGCGAGCTGCTCGACCTCATGGACACCATCGCCGAACTGCGCGAGGGCGCTCTCGCGGTGTTCGGTGGCACGTTCACCGAGTTCGAGGATGCCGCCGCCGGCGAGCAGCGCGCCGCCGATCGTTCCCTGCGCGCGGCCGAGCACGAGTTGCGCATCGAGAAGCGCCAGCGTGCCGAGGCCGAGGTCAAGCTCGCTCGGCGTGAGCGGAAAGGTCGCACGGATTTCGAGAACAAGCGCATGCCCAAGATCGTCATGAACGCCAGGAAAGCCAAGGCGCAGGTCTCGGCGGGCAAGTATCGCGACCTCATGGATCGCGGCGTCGGCGAGGCGAGGGCAGCTGTCAGGGAGGCCGAGGCGCGCGTGCGAGACGACCGCAGCATCCGGATCTCGCTCCCGGGGACGGCTGTGCCGATCGGTCGCACGATGCTCGAATTGGATGCTTCTCCGCGACCGATCGTGCTGCGCGGTCAGGAGCGGGCGGCGCTTGTCGGCGACAACGGCTCGGGCAAGACGACGTTGCTCGAGGCGATCGCGCGCGCCGAGCCCGACCACCTGCCTGCGGCCAGGGTGCGCTTCCGTGTCCGTCAGGTCGGTTATCTCCCGCAGCGGCTCGACTCGCTCGATGAGGCCGCGAGCGTGCTCGACAACGTGCGCGCCGCGGCGCCGGATGCCGACCCCAAGGCGCTTCGTGCGCAGCTTGCGCGGTTCCTCTTCCGGGGCGACGCGGTCCAGCGACCCGCGGGGGAGCTCTCGGGTGGTGAGCGGTTCCGCGTGTGCCTGGCGCGCATCCTGCTGACCGACCCCGCGCCGCAGTTGCTGCTGCTCGACGAGCCGACGAATAACCTCGACCTCCAGAGCATCGACCAACTCGTGGATGCGCTGGACGCCTTTGAGGGAACGCTGCTCGTCGTGAGCCACGACCGCGCCTTCCTCGAGCGGATCGGCATCACGACCTGGCTGGAGATGCGCGGAGGGGCCCTCAAAGTAACCGCTCCCTGAGGGGGCCACCCACTTACTCCGCTCGGAGTACGTGCTCACAGGCGCCGAGTGGAATACTTTCAGGGAGGCACGAGGTCGTGCGCCGTTTTCGTGCGCCGCCACCGGCGGTTCAATCACCAGGAGATCCTTCGTGCACCTGCTTTCCGTCTTCAGCCTGCGCAACCGCGCCCTCATCGCCCTCGTCACGATCGTCGTCGGAGTCTTCGGCGCCCTCGCGCTGACCTCGCTCAAGCAGGAGCTCATCCCCTCGGTCTCCTTCCCGCAGATGGTCATCGTCACGAGCTACCCTGGCGCGGCTCCCGAGGTCGTCAACGACGACCTCAGCACGCCCATCGAGACCGCCATCCAGGGCGTCCCTGGGCTCGAGAGCACGACGGCGACCTCGACCTCCAACCTCTCCTCGATCACCGCCGTCTTCAGCTACGGCACGAACCTCGCGACCGCGGAGCAGAAGGTCCAGCAGGCGATCAACCGCATCAAGAGCACGCTCCCCGAGACTTCCGACCCGCGCATCCTCACCGGCAGCATCGACGACTTCCCGGTCATCCAGATCGCCGTCACGAGCGACCTCGACGAGAACGACCTCACGGCTCTGCTCCAGTCGTCGACGATTGTCGAACTGCAGAAGCTCGACGACGTTCGCGAGGCGAGCCTTCGGGGAGCGGCAGGGCAGCGCGTCACGATCACCCCCGACACCGGCGAGCTGTTCGCCGCCGGCCTGGGCGTGCAGGCCATCCGGGACGCCCTCAACTCCAACGGCGTGCTGCTGCCGGGCGGCTCGATCACCGAGGACGACGCGACGCTCACCGTGCAGTCCGGCTCGCGCATCCGCTCGGTCGCCGACATCGCCGGGCTGCCGCTTCTCGGTTCGCCCTCCGGCGCGCTCACGATCTCGGATGTCGCGGACGTCGCGCTCGTCGACAACCCGATCACAAGCATCTCCCGGGTCAACGGAGAGCCGTCGGTCACGATCGCGGTGACCAAGACCCCGGATGGCAACACGGTTGCGGTCTCCCAGGCCGTCCAGGCTGCGCTGCCCGACCTCGAGGCTGCGCTCGGCAGCAACACCGAGTTCACGATCGTCTTCGACCAGGCGCCCTTCATCCAGCAGTCGATCGAGGCGCTCACGACGGAGGGGCTCCTTGGCCTGCTCTTCGCCGTCATCGTCATCCTGATCTTCCTGCTGTCGATCCGGTCGACCCTCGTCACGGCGATCTCGATCCCGGTCTCGGTGCTCATCACCTTCATCGGGATGCAGGTGACCGGGTACTCGCTCAACATCCTCACCCTCGGCGCTCTCACGATCGCGATCGGTCGCGTCGTCGATGACTCGATCGTCGTGATCGAGAACATCAAGCGCCACCTCACACTCGGTGAGGACAAGGCGACGGCCATCCTCGCCGCCGTCAAGGAGGTCGCCGCCGCGATCACCGCCTCGACGGTGACGACCGTCGCGGTATTCCTCCCGCTCGCGCTCGTGGGCGATATCACGGGCGAACTCTTCCGGCCCTTCGCCCTCACCATCACGATCGCTCTCGCGGCGTCGCTCTTCGTCGCCCTCACGATCGTGCCCGTGCTCGCCTACTGGTTCCTCGGCAATGTGAAGTCGCACAAGCACGAGGGCGCCGTGTCGGCTGAGGCCGAACTCGAAACCCCCACCCGCCTCCAGCGCGCCTACCTCCCGGTCATCCACTGGACCCTCAAGCGCCCCGTGGTCACGATCGTCGCCGCCCTTCTCGTGCTCGGCGGCACGGGGGCGCTCATCCCCGGGATGACGACGAACTTCATCGGCGAGAGCGGCCAGAACACCCTCAACGTGACGCAGTCCATGCCGCGTGGCACGAGCCTCGACGCACAAGACCGTGCGGCGACGAAGGTCGAGGACGCGCTCCGCGACATCGACGGCATCGAGACCATTCAGCTCTCGATCGGTGGCGGCAGCTCCCTCGCGGCGGCCTTCGGCGGCGGTGGCGGCATCAACTACTCGATCACGACCGATCCGGATGCCGACCAGGATGCCCTCAAGAAGCAGGTGCGGGACCGGCTGGCCGACCTGAGTGGCGTCGGAACGGTATCGCTCGCGAGCGAAGGCTCCTCGTTCGCGTCGTCCGACATCAAGGTCAACATCACGGCGACGTCGCAGGACGACCTGCGAGTCGCGGCGCAGAGCGTGCTCACGGCAGTGCAGGACCTCCCGGTCACCGCCGAGGCGACAAGCAATCTCGCCGAGACCCAGCCGTACATCGCCGTCGTGGTCGACCGTGACGAGGCGGCCGAAGCGGGCCTGAGCGAGATTGCGATCGGCGCGATGGTCTCCCAGGCCATGCAGCCCGCCCTCGCCGGCACCGCGGTCATCGACGAGAAGACCGTGTCGATCTACCTCCAGACGGCGGATGCCCCGGCCACCATCGAGGAGCTGCGCGACCTGCAGGTGCCCACCCGACTCGGCCCGGTCGCCCTCTCCGAACTGGCGAGCGTCGAGCAGTCGGAGGGGCCGGCCAGCATCACGACGATCAAGGGGCTCCGCGCGGCGACCGTGAGTGTCACCCCGAACCTCGCGGATGTCGGGACGGCATCCATCGGAGTGCAGGAGGCAATCGACGACCTCGACCTCCCGGGCGGAGCCACGACGGAACTCGGCGGCGTCACAGCCCAGCAGGCGGATGCTTTCAGCCAGCTCGGCCTGGCCCTCCTGGCCGCGATCCTCATCGTCTACGTCGTCATGGTGGCGACGTTCAAGAGCCTGCGCCAGCCGCTGCTTCTGCTCGTGTCGGTTCCGTTCGCGGCGACCGGTGGCATCCTGTTGCAGGTGGTCTCGGGCGTGCCGCTCGGGGTCGCATCGCTCATCGGTGCGCTCATGCTCATCGGCATCGTGGTGACGAACGCAATCGTGCTCATCGACCTCGTGAACCAGTACCGGGAGAGAGGTATGAAGGTTGGTGATGCGCTCGTGCATGGTGCGAGCCGGCGTCTGCGGCCGATTCTCATGACGGCGCTCGCGACGATCTTCGCGCTTCTGCCGATGGCCGTGGGGCTCACGGGGCACGGTGGTTTCATCTCACAGCCCCTCGCGATCGTCGTGATCGGCGGACTCGTGTCGTCGACGCTCCTCACCCTTGTGGTGCTGCCGGTGCTCTACTACCTCGTCGAGGGGGCGAAGGAGCGTCGCATCGAACGCCGCGCCGCGAAGCTCGCAGCCGTGGCCGCCCCTTCCGCTCCCTAGGCGCATCGAGCCTCGCCGATACGGCGTCGAGACCGCGTCGATACTGTGTCGAGACCGCAGTTTCTGCTCCAAACCCGCTCGCTTGCAGCGAAAAATGCGGTTTCGCAGAGAGGCGTAAGGGGATTAAGGGGCGGAAGGGCTGGGCGCCGCATCGGCGGCAGCGGCCGGCGGCGGCGCACCCAGTTTCGCCCGCAGGAAGCCCGCGATGCGCGTCCTCAAGTCCAGGTCGAGCATGGCGATGGAGTGCAGCGACCCCTTGACGGTGACGAAGTCGGTCTCGACCCCCTGCGCGCGAAGCCGCTCAACAAACTCCTGCGCCTGCGCGAGCGGCACGAGCTCGGTCGTCGAGTTCACGACGAGGAAAGGCGGGTCGGTTTCGTCGACCGCGAAGATGGGCGACGCCTGCTCGGCGGACGCGCATCCGGCAAGGGCGTCGCAGCCGAGATACTGAGCGATGAGCGCCTGGAATGCGGACTCGAATCCGGTGCGCCTCGAGCCTTCCGAGGTGAGATCGGTGGGTCCGCTCAGGTCCACGACCGCCGAGACTCGCGAGCCGATGCTCCAGTCGCCCTGCCCCTCGACTCCCAGCAATGCCGCGAGGTTGCCACCCGCGGAGCCCCCGAGCGCGCCGATCCGATCGGGGTCGATGTCGAATCGGGTCGCCTGGTCGGGCTGGCGGATCCAGCGCACAGCGGCACGGACATCCAGGATCTGCGCGGGGAAGGTGAAGAGCGGCGCGAGCCGGTAGTTGATGGAGAACGCGACGAAGCCTTCGGATGCGAGCCACTCGCACACGTTTCGCCATCCGGTACTCGCCTTGTCCCCCGCACGCCAGCTCCCGCCGTGAACGACGAGGATCGCCCTGCGAGGACCCGCGGTGGAGGGGTTCTCCGCCTGCTGGTGGCACACGTCCAGCAGGAGCGGCTCGCTTCCGGCGACGCCGTACTGCACATCCTCGATGACCCGGATGCCGGGGTAGCTCTCGGGGACCGGCCGTGCGAAGGCGCCGTCTGCCGACACCTCGTCGTCGGTCCCCACTGTTCCGCATCCGACCAGCAGGAGCGAGAGGGCGAGCGCGGCGAGAGCGGACGTGCGGCGTTGGCGGGCGTGGAACATGTCTCGCTCAAACGTAGCCGTTCGACCTCCGATCCTGTAATGTGGATCAGTCGGCTCTGGACATCGCGTTACGCGAATGGGTTTGTAAGTCTGCTGGGCCGGTTCCCCTGATGTCTCCGTAGGCATCCGCGTGTCTGGGGAAAATCACGTATGTGAAACGGTCCTGGCCAAAGGCTGCCCGGGTTCCCGCAGGTTCATTTCCTGCCATGCAATCGAAACAACCCGGAAAGAATCATGCCGAACTACAAGAAGACTCCTGCGCGTCCTGCGCGCGCGACCTCGCCCCATAAGCCTGGAAGCAAGAGCCCCAAGCACCGCGGCTACCGCCCGGCGGAAGCGACGACCGCCCCGGCGAAGAAGCGCTGGACCGCGGATGATCGTGCCCGCCGCTCCGAGACGCCCCGCGCTGATCGTCGCCCCGACTGGCAGCCCGGTGGCACGAAGCCGCGAACCCACCGTTCTTCTCGGGTCGAGCCTGTCGAGACCCGCCCGCGTCGCGACTCCGACCGCACGAGTGACCGCCGGTCGAGCTCGGACCGCACCGAACCCCGCCGGTCGAG
>DAITPJ010000031.1:0-10565 GCA_036833635.1 Terrimesophilobacter sp. | reverse complement strand
CCGAACCCCGCCGGTCGAGTGCCGAGCGCGCCGAACCCCGCCGGTCGAGTGCCGAGCGCAGCTCGGCGTATCGAGACCAGCGACCCGCCCGCGATCATCGCACCGAGCCTCCCGCGCGATTCGACCGGGACCATCGCCCGCAGCGCGAGGAACGGCCCCGCCGCGACTCCGACTTCTACCCGAAGCGCGACGCCGCGACGCGGTTCACCGCCCACGAGGATGTCGTGCTCGAGCGCCTCGAGGCCGACGCCATCCAGGCCGCCGACGTCGAGGGCGTGACCTTCGCCGACCTCGGGCTCGGTTCGAACATCGTGCGCGAACTCAGCGCCCTTGGCGCAGAGTCGCCATTCCCGATCCAGGCAGCGACCATCCCGGACGTCCTCAAGGGCATGGATGTCCTCGGCCGGGGCAAGACCGGCTCCGGCAAGACGATCGCCTTCGGCGCGCCGCTCGTCGAGCGCCTCATGGAGAACGGCGGGGCCAAGGGCCGAAAGCCCGGCCGCAACCCGCGCGCCCTCATCCTGGCCCCGACCCGCGAGCTCGCCCTGCAGATCGACCGCACGATCCAGCCGATCGCGCGCAGCGTCGGTCTCTTCACGACCCAGATCTACGGGGGCGTTCCGCAGCACCGGCAGGTGACGGCGCTGCAGCGCGGCGTCGACATCGTCATCGGCACTCCCGGCCGCATCGAGGACCTCATCGAGCAGGGGCGCCTCGACCTCTCCGACGTCGCCATCACGGTGCTCGACGAGGCCGACCACATGTGCGATCTCGGCTTCCTCGAGCCGGTCCAGCGCATCCTCAACGAGACGGTTCCCGGCGGCCAGAAGCTGCTCTTCTCGGCCACCCTCGACAAGGGTGTAGCGTCGCTCGTCGACGAGTTCCTCGTGAACCCGAGCATCCACGAGGTCGCCGGGGAGGACCAGGCGCACTCCACGATCGACCACCGCGTGCTGCTCATCGAGCAGTCCGACAAGCGCGCGATCATCGAGAAGCTCGCGTCAGGCACCGGCAAGACCCTCATCTTCGCCCGCACCCGCGCGTTCGCCGAGCAGCTCGCCGACGACCTCGACGACGCCGGCATCCCCGCTGTCAGCCTGCACGGCGATCTCAACCAGGCACGCCGCACCCGCAATCTGGAGAAGCTCACGAGTGGCCGGGTCTCGGTGCTCGTGGCCACGGATGTCGCCGCGCGCGGCATCCACGTCGATGACATCTCGCTCGTCATCCAGGCCGACCCCCCGGACGAGTACAAGAGCTACCTTCACCGCGCGGGCCGTACCGGTCGTGCTGGGAAGGCGGGCACCGTGGTCACGCTCGTCAACAACAGGCGTCGCCGCAAGATGGACGAGTTGCTCGGCCGTGCCGAGATCGCACCGCGATTCGACCACGTGCGCCCGGGCGACAAGCTCCTGGGAGAGTTGGCGGCGCTGTAGGTCGCTCCGTCACGAAATCGTGGCGACCGTCGCAATTCTGTAATAAAGTGGCCGGATGGCCGACGCAACGACGCACGAACGCACCATCGAATCCGAGATCGTCACCGATTTCAAGGACCGGATGAGCTACGGGTCCTACCTGCAGCTCGACCGGTTGCTCGGCGCCCAGACGCCCATCAGCACGCCGGAGCATCACGACGAGCTGCTCTTCATCATCCAGCACCAGACGAGCGAGCTGTGGCTCAAGCTCATGCGGCACGAGCTAATGTCCGCGCGGGCGCTCATCGCGAACGACGATCTCCAGCCCGCACTCAAGCGCATCGCACGGGTCAAGCACATCCAGCGGCAGCTCACCGAGCAATGGTCGGTGCTCGCGACGCTCACGCCGACCGAGTACGCGCAGTTCCGCGGATTCCTGGGCAACGCATCCGGTTTCCAGTCGTACCAGTACCGCGCGATCGAGTTCCTTCTCGGCAACAAGAACGCCGGCATGCTCAAAGTCTTCGAGTCGCATCCGGAGGCCCACGAGCTCCTCGAGAGCCTCCTGCACGAGCCGAGCGTCTACGACGAGTTCCTGCGGTACCTCTCCCGCCACGGCCACGACGTGCCGACGAGCGTTCTCGATCGGGATGTCACGCAGGGCTATGCGATGAACGAGGAGCTCATCGAGACGTTCCGTCGCATCTACGAGAACCCGGAGGAGCACTGGCTCGAGTACGAGACCTGCGAGGAGTTCGTCGACCTCGAGGACAACTTCCAGCTCTGGCGTTTCCGCCACGTCAAGACCGTACTGCGCATCATCGGCACCAAGCGCGGCACGGGCGGCTCGAGCGGGGTCGGGTTCCTGCAGAAGGCGCTCGACCTGACCTTCTTCCCCGAACTCTTCGCCGTGAGGACAGAGATTGGGTAGCGGTCCCGTCTTCACCGTCGACGAGTGCTGGGCCGGCCGCTGGCTCGGACACTCCGCCCTCGTCGCGGGTGAGGATGGTTTCCGGCTGGCCACGGATGCCGACCAGGCTCCTCGCGGGCACCTTTCCGGAACGGTTCTCCCGGGCTTCCGCGACGGGCACGTCCACCTCGGCCTCATCGACGGCAGCGAGCTGCTCGCGGGCGGCATCGCGGCTGTCGACGACTTCGGCTGGACGCTCGACCTGGCGAGCAGCTGGCCCGGCACCTCCGGACTTCCTGCCGTGTCGATCGCCGGGCAGTTCCTGACCGCGAGGGGCGGTTACCCGTCCACGAGCGCCTGGGCGCCGCAGGGGTCGGTCCTCGAGGTCGAAGGGCCCGAGGATGCGGCCGCGGCCGTCGACAGCCAGCTCGCCGCGGGGGCGAGTTTCATCAAGGTCGTCGCCAACACGGATGCCGGGCCGGTCCTGGACGATCAAACGCTCGCGGCGATCGTCGTCCACGCACATGGCAGAGGGGTGCCGGTCGCGGCCCACGTGGAGGGCGCCGGCCAGGCCGCGAGGGCCTTCGCTGCCGGTGTCGACCTGTTCGCCCATACTCCATGGTCCGAGCGGCTCGACGATGAACTGCTGACGGCCATGGCCGACACGATGACCTGGGTCAGCACGCTCGACATCCACGGTTGGGGCAGCTTCAACGGCGACTTCGTCGTGGCGAGCGACAACCTGCGTCGTTTCCACGCAGCCGGTGGCGCCGTCCGGTACGGTACGGATCTCGGAAACGGGCCCCTGCCGCTCGGCGTGAACCCGCGCGAACTGCTCGCGCTCGAGCACGCCGGCCTCGAACTCGACGCCCTCGCGGCGGCGATCGCTCCGGCCGTCGGCGACGGGAAACTCGGCCGTCGTCTCAGCTATATCTCCGAGGGTCGCGACGGGAACGCCGACGATGGCACTGACCAGGGCCCCGCCGCATGGCTCGCCACCGCACGACTCATCGACCCCGTGACCCTCCAGGAGCGCCTCGCATGACTGATTCCCGCGCCACGCAGTTCGACGCAGCGGACCCGCTCCGCACCTACGGCGAGAAGTTCGTCCGCACCGGGGACGTCGTCGCCTACCTCGACGGCAATTCGCTCGGCCGCCCGACGAAGGCGAGCGCAGAGCGCCTCGCCCGCTTCGCGACCGAGGAGTGGGGCGCCCGGCTCATCCGCGGCTGGGACGACAGCTGGTACGAGCTTCCACTCGTGATCGGCGATCGCATCGGCGAGGTCGCGGTCGGGGCGGCCCCCGGCCAGGTCTTCATCGGCGACTCGACGACCGTCATCCTCTACAAGCTCATCCGCACGGCGCTCGCGGCGCGGCCCGACCGCAGCGAGATCATCGTCGACACCGACAACTTTCCGACCGACCGGTACATCCTCGAGGGCATCGCCGCAGAGACCGGCACGGCGCTGCGCTGGGTCACACCAGAACCGGATGCCGGGGTCACCCCAGAGCAGGTCGCCGCCGTTCTCGGCCCCAACACGGCGCTCGTGGTGCTCAGTCACGTCGCGTACCGGTCCGGCTTCCTCGCTGACGCGCCCGCCATCACCGCGCTCGCCCACGACGCCGGGGCACTCGTGCTGTGGGACCTCTGCCACTCGGTCGGGGTCGTCCCGACCGAGCTCGACGATTGGGGAGTCGACCTCGCCGCGGGCTGCACCTACAAATACCTCAACGGCGGGCCGGGCTCGCCCGCGTTCGGCTACGTGCGCGCAGAGCACCAGGCGGGTTTCCGCCAGCCGATCCAAGGCTGGATGGGGACGAGCAAACCCTTCGAGATGGGGCCGGCCTACGAGCCGCATGACGGCATCCGGCGTTTCATCAGCGGCACACCCTCCGTTGTCGGCATGCTCGCGATGCAGGACATGCTCGACCTTCTCGCCGAAGCGGGAATGGCGGCGGTGCGGGCGAAGTCCGAGAAGCTCACGGCGTTCGCAGTCGAGCTCGTCGACCAACTGCTCGTGCCACGCGGCGCAATGCTCGCCTCGCCGCGCGACCCTGCGCGCAGGGGAAGCCACGTGACGGTCGACCACGACGACTTCGCCGAGGTCAACGCACGGTTGTGGAGGCGGGGGATCATCCCCGACTTCCGCCGCCCCAACGGGCTACGGTTGGGACTCTCGCCTCTCACCACGAGCTTCGCGGAGGTCGTGCTCGGCGTCGAGGGCATCGCCGAAGAGTTGCCGTGATCGCGGAGCCTCGGTGATCCTCGACGACTTCGACGCGCGGCCGGGAAGCGCGACGTCGCTTCTGCGCACGATCATCGGCTCCTACCTGCGTGGCCTCGGTGGCTGGATCTCGATCGCCGAGCTCATCCGGCTCATGGATGCCGTGGGCGTCTCGAGCGGCCACGCGCGCACCGCGGTCTCCCGCGTCAAGGCCAAGGGTCTACTCCTCGCCGAGCAGGTCGGCGGCGAGAGCGGTTACCGCCTCAATCCGGATGCCATTCCCATGCTCGAACGCGGTGACCGCCGCATCTTCGGGTTCCGCCAGCAGCGCGACGGCGGCTCGTGGTGCCTCATCTCCTTCTCACTGCCGGAGAGCGAGCGCGCGGCGCGGCACCAGTTACGCAAGCGGCTCGGCTGGATCGGCTGCGGCACCGTCGCAACCGGTCTGTGGATCTGTCCAGCCTTCCTGACCGACGAGGTCGAGGAGATCCTGACCGACCTCCGCCTGCGGCACGCGGCGACCGTGTTCATCACCGAGACCCCGCAGCCGGCCGGATCCCTCGCGGATGCGGCGCGCCGCTGGTGGGACCTGGATGAGATCGCCGGCCTCCACACCTCCTTCATTGACGCCTTCGGCGGCTGGGGTCCCATCGACGACCCGCGCAGCGCCTTCGCCAACTACGTCACGGCGCTCGACCGTTGGCGCATCATCCCCTACCTCGACCCCGGCCTGCAGCCGGCCGCGCTGCCGTCCGACTGGCCGGGTTTCCGCAGTGTCGCCCTCTTCGACCGTCTCAAATGGGAGCTGGCGCCCGCGGCCGACCGGTTCGTGCATCCCAAGCTCGGCTGATCAGGCGAGCGCGAGCATCCCGGCCGCCACGAGGGCGAGCACGAGACCGACGACCTGCACGGGAGCAATGCGCTCGCGCAGCACGATCGCGGCGAGGATGATCGTGCCGGCGGGGTAGAGCGCCGTGAGCACCGACATGACCGTGAGCTCGCCGATCCGAAGGCCGAGGAGCAGCAGCACGTTCGCGGTCGCGTCGATGATGCCGCATACGACGGCCACCCAGAAGCCGGCCCGCCAGCCACGGCTCAGCATGCCGACCGACGCTGGCTCCTGGGTCTCGACAAGCTCGACCGGAGAAATTGGGAGCTTGACGCGAGAAGGCCGCCGAGCCCCCAGCAGGAGGAGCGCGCCGACGACCGCGAACATGATCGTGCCGTTGACCGCCCGGTTGGCGATCAAGGGAACGAGACCGGAGTCATCCGGGGTCAGGTCGATGAGAATGAGGAACGCGCCGATCATCGCGCCGGAGCCGACCGCCATGAGCAGCGCCTTGAGGCTCGGGCGCACGGCGCCTTCCTCCTTCACGAACCCGACGAGCACGACCGCGACGAGAGCGATACCGATCGCGATGTAGCCGAGCAGCGGAAGCCGCTCACCCCGGATGACGCCGGCCATGAGCGGAACGAACGCCGACACGAGCGCCGTGAGCGGCGACAGGATGCTCATCGGTCCGATCGCGAGGCACGCGTACAGGAGGGTGATGGCGACGGCGCCGGTGACACCGGAGATCCCGCCGTAGAGCACGGCCTCCCACGACCAGTGGCCTCCGAGGAGCGGCGCGGCCGCGATGAGGATGACGAGCCCGGAGAGCGCTCCGATCGCGGTCACCCGGATCGGGCTCATGCGCTTCGATGCGATGCCACCGAGAAAGTCCGCGGAGCCGTAAACGAGCGCGGCGGAGACGCCGATGAGGACGGTGAGCATGGGAAGACCAATCAGGCAGGGAGAGTCCCACGTTACTGTAAGCCTCCGACGAATTTTGCCCGGGGTCTTGGCAGGTCGGGATCAAGCGGTTAGTGTCGATGGTGGCCCCCACCCGACCCCCAAATGGGGGCCACCACTGCTTACCCCGGTCAAGGGAGTAAGCGCGCGATGTTCACGAGTTCGACGCCGGCGTCGGAGCCGGCACCCATCATCATCCGGAGCCTCAGGAACGCGGCGCTCGCGACGATCGCCGCGTTCGCGATGGGGCTCTCACTGCTCACAGCCCCCGCCTTCGCGGCCGCGACGCACACGATCGCCGACGTTCAGGGCACGGGCGCGACGACACCGCTTGCCGGCCAGACGGTCACGGTGCAGGGCGTCGTCACGGCCGACTACCGAGGGGTAAGCAACTACCGCGGCATCGTCATCCAGACGCAAGGGTCCGGCGGGGCGACGGATGCCACCCCCGGCGCCTCGGATGGCATCTTCGTCTACCTCAACCAGGCCAACCCGGCGGTCGCGATCGGAGACCTCGTCGAGGTCACCGGCGTCGCGGGCGAGAACTTCAACCAGACACAGCTCACGGCGACCTCCGCGGCGAACACCGTCCTCGTGACAGCCGGCGTCGGAGTTCCAGAGGCCACGCCGCTCCCGGCAAGCCTCGTCGGTGACGCGCGCGAGCCGCTCGAGTCGATGCTCGTCGCGCCGACCGGCACCTACCTCGTCTCCTCGAGTCACCAGTTGTTCAACTTCGGCACGCTGTGGCTCAACGCCGGCGCGCTCTCCGTCAAGAGCACGGAGACGACGGATGCCGGCCCCGCCGCCGACGCGATCGCCGCCGCCAACCGGGCGAACCGGCTCCTCCTCGACGACGGCTACAGCATCCAGGTGACGAACGCGAACCACCCCGGCACCCAGCCCTACTTCGGCGCGGACACGGTCGTGCGCAACGGCGACACCGTGCAGTGGCCGGCCAACCCATACATCCTGAGCTGGGGCTTCGACGACTGGCGGCTGCAGCCGACAATCCCGATCAACGACGCGAGCCCTGCGGCCTACAAGCCGACGTTCACGGCGACCAACCCGCGCCCGGCGACGCCGCCGGCGGTCGGCGGCGACTTCTCGGTCGCGGCGTTCAACGTCTTCAACTACTTCACGACGTTCTCCGACGACAACCCGCTCGCGCGCGGTGCTGAGAACCAGGCCGAATTCGACATCCAGAAATCCAAGATCGTCGCCGCCATCAACGGGCTCGGCGCCGACGTCGTGACGCTCATGGAGATCGAGAACTCGATCAAGCTGGGCGAGCCGGTCGACTCCGCGCTCGCCGACCTCGTCGCCGGCCTCAACGCTGCGGCCGGCGGCGACGTCTGGAGCTACGTGCCGACGCCCGCCGCGCTGGCGGATGCCGCAGCGACGACCGACTTCATCACCAACGCCATCATCTACAAGACGGCGACGGCAACCCCGGTCGGGGCAAGCTTCGCCGACACGGATGAGACGGTCTGGGACATCGCGCGTGAACCGATCGCGCAGACCTTCGACATCGACGGCAGGACCGTGACCGTCATCGCGAACCACTTCAAGTCGAAGAGCTCACCGGGCGGAACGCCTCCGCCTGCCGAGCCCGCGGATGGCCAGGGCTTCTTCAACGCCGAGCGGGTTGAGCAGGCGAACCGGCTTCTCACCTTCGCAGACGGCATCGCCGCCGACGCGGCGAAGGGTCCCGACATCCTCATGCTCGGCGACTTCAATTCGTACGCGCAGGAGGATCCGGTCCAGGCGATCACCGCCGCAGGGTTCGTCGACCTCGTGCCGGCGAAGACTGACGGCCAGTACACCTACACCTTCGATGGCGAGCTCGGGTCGCTCGACCACGCCTTCGCGTCGGGCTCGCTCGCGGCATCGATCACCGGGGTCGGGGTCTGGTCGATCAACTCGCCGGAGTGGTCGGACCGGGGCTACGCGTTCGGTGCGGCCGAGGCCGGAACACCGTACCGCTCGAGCGATCACGACCCGATCAAGGTTGGTGTGACCGCCGTCGCCCCGCCCGTCGATATCGACATCGTCTCAATCAACGACTTCCACGGGCGCCTTGAGGCGTCAGCTCCAGCGGCGGGTGCCGCGGTGCTCGGTGGCATGGTGAACGCCTACCGGGCGGCGAACCCGAACACGCTGTTCGTCTCCGCCGGCGACAACATCGGGGCATCGACCTTCACGTCGTTCATCCAGGATGACCAGCCCACGATCGACGCTCTCAATGCGATCGGTCTCGACGCGAGCGCGTTCGGCAACCACGAGTTCGACCAGGGCCAGGCGGACGTCGACAATCGCATCCTGCCCGCCGCAGACTGGCCGTACCTCGGAGCGAACATCTACGACAAGGCGACGGGTGACCCGGCCTATGACGGCTACTCGCTCTCGACCGTCGACGGTGTCACGATCGGATTCATCGGCGCCGTCACGACCGAGATGCCCTCGCTCGTGAGCCCCGCCGGCATCGCGAACCTGACCTTTGGCGACATCCCGACCGCGGTCAACAGGGTCGCCGACCAGTTGAGCGACGGGAACGACGCGAACGGCGAGGCGGATGTCATCATCCTGCTCGTGCACGAGGGCGCCGGTTCGCCGGCGCTCGAGGATGCGACAGGCGACACGCCCATGGGCCACATCGTGAACGGGGTCGACGAGAACGTCGACGCCATCGTCTCCGGCCACACCCACCAGGCCTACAACCACTCGATCCCGATCCCAGGAACCGACCGCTCGCGGCCGGTCATCTCGGAGGGTCAGTACGGCGAGAAGTACGGGCACATGAACCTGTCCGTCGACCCTGCCACGGGGGAACTGCTGAGCATCGACTCCGAAGTTCTCCCGCTCTTCGGAGCGTTCCCGCCCGACCCTGAGGTCGCCCAGATCGTCGCGGATGCCGTGGCCGTCTCCGACGTGCTCGGAGCGGTCAAGGTCGGGGAGATCACGGCGGACTTCAACCGGGCCAAGCAGACGGCGACGCCATCCGAGAACCGAGGCGGTGAGTCGCCGCTCGGCAACTTCGTGGCCGACGTGCAACTGTGGGCGACGCAGGACGCCGGATCCCAGATCGCACTCATGAACCCGGGGGGCCTCCGCGCCGACCTGAAGTTCGCGGGCACGGGGCCGAACGATCCGGACGGCAACGTCACCTACAAGGAGGCGGCCGTCGTGCAGCCGTTCGCGAACACGCTCGTGACGATGGACCTCACGGGCGCCCAGCTCAAGCAGGTGCTCGAGGAGCAATGGCAGCCGGCAGCGGCGAGCCGGCCGTTCCTGAAGCTCGGCGTCTCGGAAGGGTTCGAGTACACCTACGACCCGACCGCGGCAGTGGGCGACCGCATCGACGCGATGTACCTCAACGGAGCGCTCATCGACCCGGCCGCGACCTACAAGGTCACGGTGAATTCGTTCCTCGCTAGCGGCGGCGACAACTTCGCGACCCTCGCCGAGGGCACGAACGCGGCCGACTCCGGCAAGGTGGACCTGCAGTCGATGGTCGACTACTTCGTGGCGAACCCCGTCGTGAGTCCCGACTACGCGCAGCGCGCGGTCGGCGTCGCACTGTCGGCTCAGGAGGTGGAGCCGGGCGACTCTCTCACGCTCGACCTCTCGTCGCTGCTCTTCAGCAACGGGGAGCCCAACGCGGGAACCGCCGTCGTGAGCGCGGGTGGAACGATTCTCGGCCAGGCCGTGATCGATCCGACGATCGTCGACACGACGGACGAGGTGGGTCGCGCGAGCGTGACGATCACCGTTCCGGCGGATGCGGAGGGCACGCTAGTGCTGACCGTGAGCGTGCCGGAGACGGGCACCTCGATCGACGTGCCCGTTGCGGTGACGGCGCCGCCGGTCGAGAAGGCCGACAGCCACACCATCGCCTTCGCGAACAGGCTCTTCGTCAAACACGACAAGTCGGTGCAGTACACAGTCATCGTGTCGGCGCGCGGCGTCGAGCCGACGGGCGAGGTGCGGATCTACGACGGAGACACCGTGATCGCGACGGCGACGCTCGGCGAACACGACCACGGGCGGGTGAAGGTGAAGCTTCCGGGCTTCGATCGCGGCATCCACTGGCTGAGGGCCGAGTACGCGGGCAGCGACACGGTGAACCCCTCGCACTCGTTCCCGCTCCCGATCCTCGTCTACTGATCGCACCCCGCTGATTGAGTAGCCGCGTAGCTTTCACCCCGCTGATTGAGTAGCCGCG
>DAITPJ010000030.1:12282-23774 GCA_036833635.1 Terrimesophilobacter sp. | reverse complement strand
CAGGGCAAGGACACCGAGATGAGCAACCAGATCATCCAGGAGGGCAGCGCCTCCCCCGCCGACGTGTTCATCACCGAGAACTCCCCCGCGATGACTCAGGTGGAGAACGCCGGGTTGTTGGCAGGGCTCGACCAGGACATCATCGACCAGGTTCCTGCCGAGTACCGGCCCTCGAGCAACAAGTGGACGGGCGTCGCGGCTCGCTCCACCGTCTTCGTCTACAACCCGGAGCTTCTCTCCGAAGAGGACCTCCCGAAGTCGCTCATGGACCTCGCCGACCCGGAGTGGAAGGGCAAGTGGGGCGCATCCCCCTCCGGCGCCGACTTCCAGGCGATCGTATCGGCGGTGCTGGAGGCGACCGGCGAGGCGGAGACCGCGCAGTGGTTGAAGGGGATGAAGGAGAATGCGACGACCTACCAAGGGAACGGCGCCGTGCTCAAGGCGGTCAATGCCGGCGAGATCGCCGGCGGAGTGATCTACCACTACTACTACTACGGCGACCAGGCGAAGACCGGCGAGAACAGCGGAAACGTCAAACAGCACTACTTCAAGAACCGGGACCCCGGCGCGTTCGTGTCCATCTCCGGAGGCGGAGTGCTCACATCCTCTGACAATCCAGCGGCCGCCCAGGAGTTCCTGGCCTTCATCACCGGAAGGGCCGGGCAGACACTGCTCGCGACGGGCAGCGACTTCGAATATCCGATCGCCAGCGACGTCGCGCCGCATGACGGGCTGATACCACTGAGCGAGCTGCAGCCGCCCTCGATCGATCCGGCGAAGCTCAACAGCGAGAAGGTCTTCGAGCTGATGGTCGCCGCGGGGCTGCTCTAACGCGCATGCGGTACGCCGGATCCGGCCGTCTTCCGCCCGCCATCGTTGCCCTGGCCGTGCTCGTGAGCCTCGGCACGCTCATCCCCCTCGGCTTCGTGGTCACGATGACGATCACGACGGGTTGGGACACCGCGGTGCGATTGATCTTCCGCCCGCGTATCGGGGAGCTGCTGGTCAACACGATCGGGCTCGTGCTGATCGCCGTCCCCCTCTGCATCCTGGTCGGCGTGACCGCCGCCTGGCTCGTGGAACGCACGCGTCTCCCCCTGGCCAGGATCTGGGTCCTGATTCTCGCGGCTCCGCTTGCGGTGCCCGCGTTCGTGAACAGTTACGCCTGGGTCAGCACCATTCCGTCGCTGCGTGGGCTTCCGGCGGGAGTGCTGGTCTCCGTTCTCTCGTATTTCCCGCTCGTCTACGTTCCGGTTGCGGCTGTCCTGCGCAGGCTCGATCCGGCACTTGAGCAATCCGCGGCATCCCTCGGGCTGGGTCCATGGAGCGTGTTCTTCCGTGTCGTCCTCCCCCAGCTCCGTCTTGCGGTCACCGGCGGGGCGCTCCTGGTCGGGCTTCACCTGCTCGCCGAGTTCGGCGCGTTCTCCATGGTCAACTTCAGCACGTTCACCACGGCGATCATGGAGCAGTACCAGGCCACCTTCAGCAGTGCCGCGGCGAACATGCTCGCGAGCGTTCTGGTCTTCCTCTGCCTGCTGCTTCTCCTCGCCGAGAACAGCGCGCGTGGCAACGCCAGCTATGCACGCCTTGGGTCGGGAGCCGCCTCCCGTCCCACCGTCTGGGCGCTCGGTCGGTATCGACTTCCTGCTGTGACGGGGATCGTGCTTCTCGCGGTTCTGTCACTCGGTGTCCCCCTCGGCAATATCGCGAGGTGGCTCGTGTTCGGCGGCGCCGGGATCTGGGATTGGGACCGGCTTGGGATGTCGCTCCTGCAGACCCTCGGCTACGGGCTGCTCGGCGCGCTCGTGACCTGCGTGCTGGCGTTCCCGGTGGCCTGGCTCGTGGTGCGGCACGCTGGAGTGCTCAGCCGGCTGCTGGAGAGCGCGAACTACGTGGCGAGCGCCCTCCCCGGTATCGTGATCGCCCTCGCGCTCGTGACCGTCGCGATCTCCTGGGCACGGCCCCTGTACCAGACGGCGCTCGTGGCGGTCGCGGCCTACGTGCTGCTCTTCATGCCGCGTGCTCTTGTGACCTTGCGCTCCGGCCTGGCCCAGGTTCCCCGTGGCCTGGAGGAGGCGGCACGGGCACTCGGCGCCCCGCCCATGCTGGCGTTCCTGAAGGTGACGGTGCGGATGAGCGCGCCGGCCGTCGCCGCGGCAGCGGCGCTCGTGTTCCTCGGCATTGTCAATGAACTGACGGCGACGCTCGTGCTCGCGCCGAGCGGGGTGCGCACCCTCGCGACGTCATTCTGGTCGCTCAGCACCGAACTGGACTATGCGGCGGCCGCCCCATACGCGCTTCTCATGATCGCGATCTCGCTGCCGATGACCCACCTGTTCTACCAGCAGTCCCGGAAGGCGGTCGGCCTGTGAACTCCCTCCTCGACTCCCCGACGCCGGCAGATGATGCCGCGCGCCTCGCGGGAGGCCCAGGGTCCCACGAGAACCACCTTCTCGTCCAGGGCGTCGTGAAGTCGTTCGGTCCGGTACCGGTGCTGCGCGGCGTAAGCCTGGCCGTCGGCAAGGGCACCACAACCGCGATCGTGGGTCCGTCCGGCAGCGGCAAGACGACCCTGCTGAGGGTGATTGCCGGATTCGAGGTTCCGGATGCCGGCTCCGTGCTCCTGAATGGCCAGACAGTCGCCGGCCCCACGGCATTCGTCCCCGCCCACCGGCGCAACATCGGCTACGTGCCGCAGGACGGTGCCTTGTTCCCGCACCTGAGCGTCGCGGGGAATATCGCGTTCGGCCTGAGCAGGCCGGTGCTGCATGCTCGTGGCCAGTCGCTCGCCGATCGCCTTGACGAACTCTTCGACCTGGTGTCGCTGGAGCCGTCGCTGGCCGAACGACGCCCGGACGAACTCTCCGGCGGCCAACAGCAGCGCGTGGCGCTCGCCAGGGCGCTCGCCAGGGAGCCCGACCTGTTGCTCCTGGACGAACCGTTCAGCGCGCTGGATGCGGGCCTGCGCACGGCGACGCGGAAAGCGGTGGCCGTGACGCTCGCGCAGACCGGGGTGACCACCGTGCTCGTGACCCACGACCAGAGCGAGGCGCTCTCTTTCGCCGACCAGGTCGGCGTCATGAGGGATGGCGTCGTCGCCCAGCTGGGAAGCCCCTTCGTCGTCTATACGCGTCCGGTCGACCTGCAGACGGCGGAGTTCCTCGGCAATGCCGTCATCCTCGACGCGGACGTCTCCGGCGGCATGGCCCGATGTGCGCTCGGAATGATTCCGGTGCGACGCCCGAGCGCCGAGGGAAAGGCACTCCTGATGCTGAGGCCGGAGCAGATCCGCATCGTCGAGTCCGGAGCCGTCCGCGGCACCGTGCTGGAAACCGACTACTTCGGCCCGATGATCACGGCCAGAATCCGGCTCCACGGATCCGGCGGCACGGATGCGGCGGCAGGGCCGATCATCAGCATCCAGCACTGGAATGCGCTGCTCGCGCGTCCCGGCACGGATGTCTGCCTCGAGGTTGCCGGGGAGGCGGTGACGTTCAGGCCCGCCGAGGGAGGCCCTGCACCTGAGTGAGCGTTCTCAGGACGGGAAATGCTGCGCGGTGAGGCTAGCCCGCGCTCTGTTGCCGCACAGGGAGGTGCTTCCCCCACCAGTCGAGGATCGCCTCGAAGCGCTGGAGACGATGTCGCGGCCGCCCGCTCCGGCTGAGCTCGTGGTTCTCCCCTGGGAAGATGAGCAGCTCGGCCTCCGTGCCGTTGCGCTGGAGTGCTGCGAAATACCGCTCCCCCTGTGAAATGGGGCACCGCAGGTCGTCCTCGGAGTGGATGACGAGCGTGGGCGTGACGACCTGGTCCACGACGGCCTGCGGGCTCTGCGCCCTGACCTTCTCCGGATCTGTTCCGGTGTACTCGTCTCCGAAGAAGTCCCCGATATCCGAGGTTCCGACGAATCCGACGGGGTCCAGGAAACCGCGCTCGACGATCGCGGCCGTGAATCGATGATCCTGGGCGATCGTCCATGCCGTGAGATAGCCACCGTACGATCCGCCCATGATCCCGAGCCGTTCGCCATCGAACGAAGGGTTCGCGGTGAGCGCCCCGTCGAGGAAGTCGAGAACATCCGTGAAGTCGAGCGTCCCCATCCGTTCCCTTATCGCACGACCGTGCTCCTGGCCGTAACCCGACGAGCCGCGCGGGTTGCACATGACGACCGCATAGCCGGCATCGACGTAGACCTGCGCCTCGTCGAAGACGCTTCCCGTGTACTGGGTGTACGGGCCGCCGTGGATGTTGAGGAGCACCGGATGCGGCCCGGCCCCTGGAGGCGTGAGGGTCCAGCCGTGCACGATGTAGCCGTCTCGCACCGTCACGGAGAGGGGCGTCGCAGGGGCGATCCCAGCCACCGTGAGCGGTGCGGAGAAGTTGGAGAGACTGTCGAGACCGATGTCGCGAACGACGGCGATGTCGCCCTTCGTCGTCGCGTCACTGAAGCTCAGCACGATCTGCCCCGCTGCGCTGTCGAAGCCTGAGACGACGAGCGACGCGGCGTGGTCGGGCTCGGGGGCCGCGACGCGGGTGAGCGTCCCGTGCTCGTCGATCGCGACGAGCTCCACGTTCCCGAGTCGGGTGTCGAGCGCGAGGACCGTTCCTTCGGCTGTCACGAGGAGTTCGTTCGCCCCGTCGGCGAGGTCGACGTCCTCCGGATCGGTGAGCCGGGCGGCGGGCCCGTCTCCTCCGAGCCGGTAGAGCGCGCCATTACGCGCGACGAAGTCGCGGCCACTTTCACCGAGGTCCGAGGCCACGAAGAAGATCGTGCCGTCCGGGGCGTAGGCGAAGCCGTCGATGGAGTATCTGGCGTGGGCGCCCGTCAGCGCTCTGGGCTCCGAAGCCGGCACGTCGATATCGATCTCGTGGATGTTCGTGGCGAGGTCGACATCGCGTTCGGCATGCCGCGCGGAGACGAATCCGATGCGAGCTCCGTCGGGTGAGAAGCGCACGTAGCCGTCGTCGTAATCCCCGAACGTGACCTGGCGGGCATCCGGTACCGCAGCGGGTGCCTCAGGAGTCGGATCCGAGGCCGAGGGGGCAGGCCGGTAGACCGGCTCCGCGGTCGTCTCGGGGACATCGACGACGAAGACGTGGTTGCGGCGGTCGATCGTGTAGCCGAGCCCGTTCGACCGGTAGCGGCGAGTCCGGATGCGTCGCGGCGGCTCGGCCGCCGACCCGAGCTCCTTGACGGTGCCGTACCGCCCGTCTTCTGCGACCCGCGAGGTGAAGGCGATGCGTCGCCCGTCCGGCGACCACGTGAAGGTTCCGACGCCGAGCTTCTGGTCGGTCACGGCGACCGGCTCCCCACCGTCGGCGTCCATGACCTGGAGCTGTGCAGGTCCGTCACCGTTCGACCGCAGGAACGCAATCCGTGACCCGTCCGGACTGAAGCGGGGTGCACCGTCGCTGAAGCCGCGCGTAATGCGGCGAGGGGCCGAGCTTCCGTCGAGGGGGACCCGCCAGAGCTGCCCCACGTAGGCATCCGCCGCGAGATTCGGCGCGGAGGTCGCGAAGACCGCCCATGTTCCGCCCGGGTGGATCGTGGGACGGGAGACGCTCGTGAGCAGGGGAAGGTCGGTGGCTTTCACTCCATCACTCTACGATCGAGTCAGCGCTGTGCGAAGCCGCTGATGTCGCCGATGTACCGCGTGTGGCCCTCTGGCACGGGCTCGACGGCCGCAGCCACGATCTCGGCCGCGAACTCCGACACGTTGTAGAGTCGCCCGGCCGCTTCCTTGCGGGCGCTGATGGCGCCGGGGTTGGCGCGTTCGAGCAGCGTGGCCGTGATCGTGCCCTCGATCATGTCGCCGGAGACGACCACGAACTCGATCCCGAGCTCATCGAGCTGCGGGATCATGGCGCGCAGCGCGTCCTCCCCCGCACGCTTGCTCAGGGCGACCGGCGCGTACTCCGGCATCGTGGGGACCGTCCTGATGAAGTGCGCCTGGTGGCTCGTGACGAAGACGACCCTCGAGCCGGGTCCGAGAAGCGGAAGGGCAGAAGTCAAGAGGCCCACCTGAGCGTCGCGGTTGAGCCGCATCGCGTAGTCCTCACCCATTCCGGTCTCCATGCCGCCGGAGGCATTGAGCACGAGGATGTCGAGGCCGCCCCACGCGTCCCTGACGGTCTCGAACATGGCGGCGACGGATGCCGGGTCGGTCAGGTCGGCGCCGACGGTGATCGCGGTCCCGCCCTCGGATTCGATCCGTTCGGCGAGCTGCAGCGCGCGTTTCTCCTTGTTGCGGAAGTTCACGACGACGCGCGCGCCGGCGGCGGCGAGATATCCGACGGTGTCGGCTCCGATACCACGAGACGAGCCGGTGACGAGCGCGCGCTTTCCATCGAGGGCATGGGGGCCGGGGAGTGTGCTCACCCCCCAGACCTTAGCAACTCAGCCATGCTAGTTTCAGTACAGACACGACACACGAGAGGTGCCGGATGACAGTGGAGTTCCTGACCGACTACGCCTGGATCCTGTGGCTGGGCCTCATTCTCATCTTCCTCATCGTCGAGATGGCGACGCTCGAGTTCACGTTCCTCATGATCGCCCTTGGGAGCCTCGGAGGGCTCGTCTCCGGCCTGCTCGGACTCCCCTGGTGGGCCCAGGTCGTCATCGCCGCCGTCCTCTCGCTCGCGCTCCTGCTCGCGGTGCGACCTCCTCTGCTGCGCAGGCTCAAGCGCGGCGGTGATCCGAGCAGGACCCTTGTTGACGCCCTCATCGGCATGGAGGGGTCTGTGACCAAGGACTTCGTCGGTGGCCAGGGGCAGGTCAAGCTCTCGGTCGGCGAAACCTGGACAGCGAGAGTCCTCCCTGCGCAGGAGCAGGACCTGGAAGTGGGTGACCGCATCGTGGTCACCTCGATCGAGGGCGCGACCGCGATGGTCGCTCCCATGGAAGGCAACCCCAAGTGAACGATTTCGGCTCCGTGCTCCTCATCCTCCTGATCGCCGTCGTAGCGATCTTCGTGCTCACGATCCTGTTCCGGGCGATCCGGATCATCCCCCAGGCGAGAGCCGGCGTCGTCGAGCGACTCGGCAAATACCACAAGACGCTTCTGCCCGGCCTCAATGTCGTCATCCCCATCATCGACAGGGTGCGGCCGCTCATCGACCTTCGCGAGCAGGTCGTCTCCTTCCCGCCGCAACCGGTCATCACCGAGGACAACCTCGTCGTCTCGATCGACACGGTCGTCTTCTTCCAGGTCACGGATGCGCGCGCAGCGACCTATGAGATCGCCAACTATCTCGGCGCGGTCGAGCAGTTGACGACGACGACCCTGCGTAACGTCGTCGGCGGGCTCAACCTCGAGGAGGCCCTGACCTCAAGGGACACCATCAACGGCAAGCTTCGCGTCGTGCTCGACGAGTCGACCGGCAAGTGGGGAATCCGCGTCGGACGCGTCGAGCTCAAGGCGATCGATCCACCCGTCTCGATCCAGGACTCGATGGAGAAGCAGATGCGCGCCGAGCGCGACCGTCGCGCCGTCATCCTCACCGCGGAGGGCACCAAGCAGTCCGCCATCCTCACCGCTGAGGGCGCGCGCCAGGCCGCCATCCTGGAGGCGGAGGGCTACGCCAAGGCCGCGGTCCTGCGGGCGGAGGGAGAGGCTTCGGCCATCACGACGGTCTTCGGGGCCATCCACGACGGAAATCCAGACCCCGCGCTCCTCGCATACCAGTACCTCCTCACGCTCCCCAAGATCGCCGAGGGAGAAGCCAGCAAGCTCTGGATCATCCCCTCGGAGTTCACCGAGGCGCTCTCGAGCATCACCGGCGGATTCCTGGGCACCAAGGGTGCGCACGGCGCGTAGAGGGTCGCCAGGCGGCGGGTACTTCGCTGGCCGGCCGCCGAGGGTCCTCGCTCACCGCGGCCTCGCGCTCGAGGCACCGGAGAACACGCTCCTGGCCTTTGCGAAAGCGCTGTCGGCTGGCGCCGGCTTCATCGAGACGGATGTGCACGACAGCGCGGACGGTGTCGCCATCGTGAGCCACGACGCAGAACTCGTGAGGGTCGCCGACCGGGACGTGCGCGTCGACCAGTTGACCTCGGCGGAGCTTCGCCGCGTCGATCTCGGCCACGGGCAGGCGTTTCCGACGCTCGCGGAGGCACTCGACGCCTTCCCGGATGCGCGTTTCAACATCGACGTGAAGTCCGCCGGGGCGGTCATTCCCACGGTCGAGGCGATTCGCTCGCTCAAGGCCATGAACCGGGTGCTCATCACCTCGTTCAGCGAGGCGCGACGCCGCGCGGCGCTCCGTGAGCTCCCCGGGGTCGCCACGTCGGCCGCATTCGGCACGGGCGCCAGGATGCTCGCCGCCTCGAAACTGCGGCTCGGAGGGCGAGTGCGACGCATACTTCGCTCGGTCGACGCAGTCCAGTTGCCCGAGCGCTGGAAGGGCGTCCAGGTCGTCACTCCCCCGCTCATCCGCATGGCGCATGCCGCTGGCGTCGAAGTCCACGTCTGGACGGTCAATGATCCCCTGGACATGGTTCGACTGCTCGATCTCGGCGTCGATGGCATCGTGACCGATCGCGCAGACCTCGCGATGGCTGTCCTCCGCTCGCGCGCCTGACCGCCGCTATAGCCGCCGACACTGGGAGGCGGCTGTGAAAGGCGCGCGGCGGAAGGATTCGCCCAGCTTGGTGGTTTATAACTTGTGGAAGCGTGCGGAGAAAATTAAGGGGACGAGACCATGGCCGATCGTAGTCTGCGCGGTATGCGCCTCGGAGCACAGAGTCTGCAGAGCGAGGAGGGCGTCACGTTCTCCCCTCGGCGACGCAGTACCTACCAGCTCGACGACGGTTCGACCTTCGAGGTCACGTTCGCCGCGGATGCTGAGATCCCGACGATCTGGGAGTCCCCGAAGAGCGGCCGGGAGGGTCGACTCCTTGGCGACAACGGGAAGCCCGTCCCGCTCGACACCGCCGAGGCCAAGGTTCCTCGTTCCCACTGGGACATGCTGCTCGAACGCCGCTCGCGCGCAGAACTCGAGGAATTGCTCCAGGAGCGCCTCGCCTACCTGCGTGCACGCCGCGGGGAGCACAGGATCGGCGCGTAGCGCCGGTCTTCGCCAGCACTGCATCGGCGCTTAGCGTCTTCGGCCCGTCAGGCCCCACACCGTCACGCGCATGAGCGCCTCGATGACGATCCCGAGGTGCATCTTGGATCGTCCTGCGATTCTCTCGACGAAGACGATCGGATGCTCGAGGACAGCGCGTCCTGACCGCTCGAGCGCCCACGCGAGTTCGATCTGGAAGCAGTAGCCCTGCGAGGCGACCGTGTCGAACTCGATCCCGTCGAGCGCAGTGGACCTGAACACCCGGAATCCCGACGTCAGGTCCCGGATGCCTGACCCGAGCATCGCGCGGGCGTACGCGTTCCCGAGACGCGAGATCGCCCTGCGGGGCCAAGGCCAGTTGACGACCGCACCGCCGGCAACCCACCGCGACCCCAGGACGAGGTCGGCGCCCGAGTGGGCGAGGGCGAGCATCTCGACGAGGTCAGCCGGATCGTGCGACCCGTCGGCGTCGATCTCGACGAGGAAGTCGTAGCCCGCACCGATCCCGCGGCGGAAGCCGGCGAGGTAGGCCCGTCCGAGCCCCTGCTTCTTCGGTCGATGCAGCACGGAGATGCTGTTGTCTCCGGCGGCGAGTTGATCCGCAATGCGCCCCGTGCCGTCCGGGCTCCCGTCGTCGACGATGAGCACATCTGCGCCGGGGAGGTGCAGGCGCAGGCGACCGACGAGCGCAGGAAGGCTCTGGGCCTCGTTGTAGGTCGGAACGATGACAAGAGTGTCAGCCACGACGACCCGTTCTGCGCTCCCGCGGCGCGAACACCATGGCGATGGCGAGCGCCGTGAGCCCGAACCCGCCGACGGCGACGTCGACGGAGGGGCCGAGCACGGTCGCGAGGGTCGTGACACGGCTGAGTGGGACATCCTCGACCATCGATCCCGGCTCGAAGATCGGCAGCCGGGAGATCGTGCTTCCGTCGGGCGCCATGATCGCACTCACCCCGACCGTCGAGACCTGCACGACGCTGCGGTTCGTCTCGATGGCCCTCAACCGGGCGATCGCGAGCTGCTGGACGTTCTCGTCGGTGCGACCGAAGTCGGCGTTGTTCGTCGGGGCGAGGATGAGCTGGGCACCGTCGTCCACCATGCGCGCCACGAGGGAATCGTCGACGATGTCGAAGCAGATCGCAAGGCCCGCGCGCACCCCGCCGAACTCGAAGATGTTGTCGCGCGTCCCGATCGTGTAGTCGCGAGGCACGAGATCGAAGAGGGCTGGCGCGAACGGGTACCAGAAGGCACGGTCCGGAAGGTACTCAGCGAAGGGCACGGGGTGGATCTTGTCGTACTGGTCGACGGCCCCCTTCCCGTTCTCCCACAGGAGAAGGCTGTTGTAGGTATGCCCATCGGCATCGCTCGTGATCGTTCCCGCCACGAGCGGCGCCCGCATGCCGTCGGTGATGAAATCCAATGCCCTGGCCGCAGCCGGGTGGGCGAGCGGGTTGAGGTCGGAGCCGTTCTCCGGCCACACGACGACGTCGACGTCATCGCCGAAGAGCGGTACGGTGCCCGCGATGTGGTCGTTGAGCGTCTGGCCGGGCGTGCGCAGCGCGAAGAGGCCGGCATCCGAATCTCCCTGCACGGCGGCGACCCGGATAGTGCCGCTCGCGACGATCGGCCAGGTCGGGAGCGCGAGGACCGCGAAGAACGCGGCGCTCGCCACGACGCCCCTGACTCCGATCCGGATGCCGCTCTCCCGCACGGCCTGCACGAGCAGGGCGCTCAGCCACGCGAGCAGGAAGCTGAGCCCTGAGATTCCGAACCAGGCGACGACCGAGGCGAACGGGCTCTCCGACTGCGAGAAGGCGAGCCTCCCCCACGAGAAACCGCCGTACGGCCACACGCTCGTGACCGACTCGCGAAGACTCCACAGGGCGCCGAGGACGACCGGGAGGAGTCCGAGTCGACCCCCTGTTCCCGGCCACCAGCGCGGGACCCAGGTCCAGGCGAGGCCGATGAGAATGGCGCCGAGGGCGAAGAAGATCGTCTGAAGCCCAGCGAGGGCGAGCCAGGGAACCGGCCCGAGGTAGATCGTGAGCCAGAAGATATGGGTACCCCAGAAGGTGAAACCGCCCACGAGTCCGAGCAGGAAGGACTCGCCGATCCGGCGCCCAGCGAGAGACCAGATCATGAGCCCCGTGCCGAGGAGGATGAGCGGCCACCACTCGCGCCCGGGAAACGCAGCAGCGTTGATCGGCCCGGAGAGCGCCGCGCCGAGGACGGCGAGCCAGAGCGGAGGTTTCATCCCGTCCAGCCTAGATTGCGCAGCGGGTCGCTCACGCGACGCTCGAGTACGCGACGATCCCACGGCGGACGGCCTCGAGCGCCGCCCGCGCCGTGCGGTCGACGGGAGCGTCGGCCACGATCGAGAGCTGGTCCAGAAGATCGATCGTCTGCTTGGCCATCCTCACGAAGTC
>DAITPJ010000030.1:0-12182 GCA_036833635.1 Terrimesophilobacter sp. | reverse complement strand
ACGACGAGACCACCGTCGGTCTCGCGCAGGTAGCCGAGCTCGAGGAGGACGTCCGTGACCTGGTCGAAGACGCGCGCGATCGCCCCAGTGCGGGAGTTGATCTGCCGGCGCAGCTCGTTGGTCTGACGCGCGAGCGTCCACCAGCGCTCTGCCCAGCGCGCATGAGCCTCGCGGTCGCTGCAACTATGGCACGGATGCTGGCGCAGCCTCTTGCGCAGCGAGGCGAGTTTCTGCTGGCGCCGGTCGCGCTCCGAGCGACTCGAGGACTCCGCGCGCCCCGCCCCCTTGCGTTCGAGGTCGGTGAGCTCGCGCCGGATGCCGGAGTACTCGCGAAAGTCACCGAGATGGCAGGTCATGGCCTTCTCGTAACCGGCGAGCGACTCCTCCTGGCCGCGGACCTTCCGCGCGAGGTCGACGACGCCGCGGTCCGCCTGGAACTGGGCGAACGACGTCTCGAGAACCTCGCGGGTTCGCTCCCTCCCGAACTGGGCCACGAGGTTCACGGCCATGTTGTAGCTGGGGCTGAAACTCGAGTTGAGCGGGTAGGTGCGGCGGGAGGCGAGTGAGGCGACCGCCTGCGGGTCGAGGCCGTCCTGCCACTGGATGACAGAGTGACCCTCGACGTCGATCCCACGGCGACCGGCACGCCCGGTGAGTTGCGTGTACTCACCCGGCGTGATCGGAACCCGCGCCTCGCCGTTGAACTTCTCGAGCTTCTCGAGCACCACGGTGCGCGCCGGCATGTTGATACCGAGTGCGAGGGTCTCCGTGGCGAAGACGATGCGCACAAGCTTGCGGCGGAACAACTCCTCGACGGTCTCCTTGAACGCCGGCAGCATCCCTGCGTGGTGCGCCGCGACTCCCCGCTCGAGGCCGCCGAGCCATTCCCAGTATCCGAGCACCCCGAGGTCCTCGTCGGGGATCGTCCGACACCGCTCTTCGACGAAGGCGCGGATCTCATCCCGCTCGGCCGTCGTGGTGAGCCGAATGCCGGCCCGCAGCACCTGGGTCACTGCTGCATCGCATCCGGCCCTGCTGAAAATGAAGAAAATCGCCGGGATGAGATTGCGATCGGTGAGCAACCGGATGACGGCGGCCCGGTCGATGCGGAGCTCCTGCGGCCGCCCACCCCGGGAGTGGTAGCGGCCGACATCCTTCATCTGGCGAGCGCCGAGGGTCCTGCCCCCGTAGCGCGCCATCTGCACGAGCTCGGGGTTGACCCGGTGGGTCTCCACGCTGCCGGAGCTATCGAAGAGGTCGATGAGCTTCGTGCGCATGAGGATGTGCTGCTCGAGTGGCACAGGCCGCTCCTCGGAGACGATCACGGCGGTATCGCCGCGCACGGTCTGGAGCCAATCGCCGAACTCCTCGGCGTTCGACACGGTCGCGCTGAGCGACACGAGGCGCACGGCGGGCGGGAGGTGGATGATGACCTCCTCCCACACGGCGCCGCGGAACCGGTCGGCGAGGTAGTGCACCTCGTCCATGATGACGAAGCCGAGATCCGGCAGCAGGTCTGAATCCGCGTAGAGCATGTTACGCAGCACCTCCGTCGTCATGACGACGATGCGCGCGCGCGAGTTGATGTTCGTATCGCCGGTGAGAAGACCGACCTCATCGGGGCCGTAGGCGGCGACGAACTCCTGGTACTTCTGGTTGCTGAGTGCCTTCATGGGCGCCGTGTAGAAGACTTTGGTGGCCGGCGTGTTCATGGCCATGTGCACTGCGAATTCGGCCACGACCGTCTTGCCCGCGCCGGTCGGTGCCGCCACGAGCACGCTGCGCCCCTCGTCGAGTGCCTCGCATGCCGCGGCCTGGAAGGGGTCGAGGTCGAACGGAAGCCGCCGCCGGAACTCGTCGATCACGCGATGCCCGGCGAACCCAGATCCGATTCGATCCGGCGCAGTCGCCTTGTCGCGATCGCGTCGTGCCAGAACGCGATCCCCACGGCGAGGAAGTACAGGATGACCATGGGGATCGCGAGGAGGAACATCGAGAAGACGTCCGCGGCCGGGGTCGCGATGGCTGTGAAGAGCGTGATCGAGAGGATCGCCACACGCCAGCCCTTGATGATGCCTTTGGCGGAGAGGATTCCGATGAAGTTGAGCAGGACGAGGAAGACCGGAAGCACGAAGGCCACGCCGACCGCGAGCACGAGCTTGAGGACGAAGTTGAGGTAGTCCTTCGCGTCCATGATCGACGCCGAATCCTCCGGTGCGAAGCTGCTGAGCAGAGTGACGATATGCGGCAGCACGAACCAGCCGGCCGCGCATCCGGCGAGGAACAGTGGCACCGCCGTGAAGAAGAAGCCGAACGTGTAGCGCTTCTCCTTGCCGGTCAGGCCGGGAACGAGGAACGCGAAGACCTGGTAGAGCCAGATCGGACTCGACAGGAACAGCCCGACGTAGATGGCGATCTGCATGCGCAGGTCGAAGGAGGAGGTCACCTGCGAGAAGTTGAGGACCGCGTTCCGCGTCTCGGCGATCTCGGAGATGGGCCCCGCGATCTGCTCGACGACCCATTCGGAGACGACGAACCCGACGATGGCCCCTGCGAGCACGCCGAGCGCGCCACGGAAGAGCCTCTTGCGCAGTTCAATGAGGTGCTGGCCGAGCGACATCCGGCGGTCGCTGTTGGCGCCTCGCTTCTCACGGGCCGCCATGGGCGCTATGGCTTGGGCGTCGAGGTGGGATCGTCGGTTGCGCCGGACTTGTCATCGGACTCCGGGGCCTTCATCTCGTTCCGGAAGATCTTCATCGACTGGCCGACGCTCTTCGCGAGAGCCGGGAGCTTGGTCGCGCCGAAGAGCAGCAGGACGACGACCAGGATGATGAGGGCGTGCCATCCCGTGAATCCTTGAAGCATGCTTTCGATCCTTTTCCTCGTGTGGCTCCGTGCCGGCTCGAGCCGCTGGCGACAGTTTAGTCGGTCGCTGCGCGACTTTCCGGCCCAACGGGACCGTAGGGCGCGGCGCCGGCGGAGGCCCACTCGGCGACAACCTCCCTGGCTTCCTCTGGCGCGGTGACCGTGAGCACGCCGGGGTGGCTGCAGACGAGGCGCTTGAGGCCGTGGAGATGCGAGACGCGGATCGTCGTATGGACGATCCCGCCCTCCGTGGTCTTCGGCGCGGCCGCGCCCTCCGGGAGGTAGTCGGCGATGAGCTGAAGTGCGGACGGTGCGATAGCGATCTCGACCTCGAGATCGTCCGGTGACCGCTCGAAGAGCGTGTCAGGCAGGCTCACGTCTTCCGGCCGGTAGCTCAGGAGCTCGTCGGTCACGACGGGATCGCCGATACGGTCGAGCCGAAAGGTGCGCAGCGCGCCGCGAAGGTGGCACCAGCCGCGCAGGTACCAGTCGTCGTCGACGGACTCGACCCGCAGAGGGTCAACGCGTCGTCTTTCGCGGATCTCACGGGAGTTCAGGTAGTCGAACTCGAGCTGATGACCAGTCGCGACGGCGTCCCGGATGGCGGCGAGCGTCGCATCCGTCTCGTTCGCCGCCACTGCGACCTGACTCGGGGCCGCCGACGCTCCCCGTGCGAGCTTGGCCATGAGAGTCGCGACGGCGCTGCGGTCGGAGTTCTCCGGTAGCGCGGAGAGGTACTGGAGGCCCGCAATGAGGGCCGCGGCCTCTCGGCCGGAGAACCGTGGGGAGTCGTCGATCGCGACAAGGTTGGTGAGCACGATCTGGTCGTTGTCCTCGAAGTCGTCCCAGGCGATGTCGAAAAGGTCGTCAGGCTGGTAGGCCGCGGTCTCACCAGGAATCCCCGAGACGGCGATGAGCCGCACGGAGTCCCGGATCTGCCCCTCGCTCACCCCGAAGTGCTCAGCCGCAGCCTGCACCGAGATGCGATCGTGGTCCATGAGGTACGGAACGAGCGAGAGAAGGAATGTGAGCTTGTCGCGCGCCTGGAGCGGTGCGCTGTTGTCAGCCATGGGCGCCTTCTCCCCGTGCGGCGGAGTGCGCAGCCGCCGTCGCGGCGAGGCGGTCACGAAGGGCGTTGCGCAATTCGGGTGGCGACTCGACGACGACCTCCGGTCCGAAGCCGGCGAGCTCGTCGGCGATGATGTTGAGATCGACGTAGTGGAGCCGCAGACGGCCGTCCGGTGCGGATTCCGCGCCGCGGCGCTTGGCGAGCCGAGTGGCGGCGTCCGTGTCCGGACGGGCGGAGACGACGGCGATGTGCTCCTCCCAGACCTCCTGGAGCTCGTGGAGGCCGCGGGCGGCCGAGTCCTCCACCGGGACCTCGAACGTCGCGCCGGTCGTGGCGACCTGGCTCACGATCCTGCGCAGCAGGAAGGTCTTGCGTTCCCCAGTGTCGGGTTCGAGCGCGTAGCAGTGCCAGCGCCCCTGGAACTGCACGAGCGCGAGCGGTGCGATCGTCCGCACGCTCGCGTCGGAGTCGCCAGGCTTGAGGTAGTTGAAGCGAACCACCTGGTGCTTCTCGAGCGCGGCGCTCAAGGGCTCGAAGGCGTCGTCGCGCACGCGAACCCGCGGCGCGTAGGCGAGTACGGGCTCCGCCGTCTCGATCCCGAGGGCTTTGAGCTTGAGCATGGCCCTCCGGGATTCGCCGGAGAGCGAGCCCTCGCGCCACACCATGGCGGCGAGCCCCAGCAGGGCGGTCTCCTCCGCGGAGAAGGTCACATCCTGGGGAAGCTCGTAGGTCCCTCGCGGGATGCGGTACCTCAGGTTCTGGTTATTGCCAGCCTGCCCCGGCGCGTCGAGCGTCTCAAGGGGCACTCCGAGTTCCCGGATGTCGTCCTTGTCGCGTTCGAACTGTCGCTCGAGGTTCGCGTTGGCACCGCTCGGCGAGTACCGCTGCCGGTACCCCTGCACCGTCGAGAGGATCTCGTTCTTGGTGAGCCCCTTCTCGGTGGCCAGGAGGGCGAGGACGAGGCTGAAGAGGCGTTCCTCGACGGGAACGCGCTGGGGAGCACTCGCCGCGGACACGTTACCCGGCGAGCCCGAGCAGGTCGACGACGTAGACGAGGGTCGAGCCCGACGGGACCCCGTTTGTCCCGGCATCGCCATATCCTTGCGCGGGCGGGACGACGACGAGTACCTGTGAACCGATCCTTTGGCCGGTGAGTCCCTTGACGAGCCCCTCGGTCACCTTGTCCGACGTGGTGAGGGTGATGATCTTCGCCTGCCCGTCCTTCCAGGTCGAGTCGAAGACGCTGCTGTCGGACCACAGGACAGCGGTGTACTTGACGACAACAGGGTCGCCGGCTTCGACCTTCTCCCCGTCGCCGGCCTGCAGGACGTTGACGACGAGCTCCGATGGGGCCTTCTTTTTGGGAACCGTGATTCCGGGCGCACCATTGGGCGCCGTGACGACGGCAGGCATACCGGCCTGTGGAAGTTGCGCGGCACCGCTCGCCTTGCCGTGGAAGGAGTCGATGACGTCGACGACGAAGACGAAGGAGTCGGTGGATCCGGAGCTGGCCTGGCCTGCGCCGGCCGCCGTTGTCGCGATGGCCACCCGTGAGCCCACTGTCGTGCACTCGAGGCCCACCGTGACGGAGGGCGTAGCCGAATCACCGAGTGTCACGATGGTGCCGAGCCCCGAATAGTCTCCCTGGCCCACAACCTTGCCGCTCGAGCCGTTGAGGAGCGTGTACTTGAAGACGGCGATGTCCCCTTCCCGCAGCTCGGCCCCGTCACCGGGGATGAGAGTGCTGAGCTCCGTGCGCTTCGTCACGACCGGAGTCGGGAAGTCGACCGTGGGCTTGGTGCCGAAACTGCCGTCGGCCGTGACGACCTGTGAGGCGTCTCCGGATGACACCGGAGAATCGCAGCCCTGCGCGAAGGGTCCCTGGGCGCAGGAGGTCAGGCTCACGATCATGCCGGCGGCGACGAACAGCACGGGAATAGTGCGCACGGGTCCTCGATTCTTCGTACGGGGGGCTTCGATAATTCTAGGCGGATGCATCACCATGCTCCTCCCGACCGGTCGCGCGGCGTGCCGCCGTCTCTGCCTGCCGTGCCGCCTTGCGCACCCGCTTGTCGCTCGCCTGGCGCTGGCCGAGCGAGCCGGGGGTCCAGGCCTCGACATCCTCGTCGGAGTACTCGGGCTTGGCTTTGCGCTTGAGCTGCGGCAGGACGGTGCCCGGGGCGAGTCGCCTCGCCGTCAGGAGGAAGCCGGTGTGAGCGACCATCCGATGATCTGGACGTACCGCGAGGCCCTCGACGTGCCAGCCGCGCACCATGGTTTCCGACGATTCTGGCTCGGTGAAGCATCCGGTCGCCTTCACCGCCTCAGCCACGCGCGAGAGCTGGGTCACGGTCGCGATGTAGCAGACCAGGACCCCTCCCGGCGTGAGCGCGGTCGATGCCGCATCCAGGCACTCCCACGGGGCGAGCATGTCGAGGACGACCCTGTCGACGCTGCCTGGTTCCACAGCGTCGTCGAGCTCGACCGCGAGGTCGCCGATGCGCACCTCCCAGTTGCCTGGCTCTGCACCGAGGAAGGCCGTGACGTTGCCTCCGGCCACCCGCGCGAATTCCTCCCGGCGTTCGAAGGACACCAGTCGCCCACGGGGACCGATGGCCCGCAGAAGGGAGAGCGAGAGCGCGCCGGACCCGACGCCGGCCTCGACGACCGTGGCGCCGGGGAAGATGTCGCCCACGAGAAGAATCTGCGCGGCATCTTTCGGATAGACGATCGCGGCGCCCCTTGGCATCGACATGACGAAGTCGGTGAGCAGTGGGCGCAGCGCGAGATACTCGTCGCCGACCGTGCTCGTGACGACCGAACCGTCCGGTGCACCGATGATCGCGTCGTGCGCGAGGATACCCCTGTGCGTGTGGAACACGGCACCGGCCTCGAGCGAGATCGTGTTGAGCCGGCCGCGCGGTCCCGTGAGCTGAACCCGATCACCGGCGCGGAACGGGCCGCTCTGCCGCCGGATAGCGTCGCCGCTCATCGGGCTTCCCCCACGGCTTCAGCCCGCTCCTGGGAGAAGAGTTCAACCAGGTCGTCCAGTGTGCGCCCGGCGAGCGTCGGCCACAGCGCGTAGGAGGCGCTCTCCGGCAGGTCAACGTGCGCGGGCACCCCGATCACGACGGCGCCTGCCGCGGCCGCCGACGCGAGCCCCGGCACCGAGTCCTCGATCGCGAGGCAGTCGCGTGGGTCGACCCCGAGGAGCTCAGCAGCGCGCAGGTATGCCTGCGGATGCGGCTTGGCATGCTCGACGTCGCCGCCCGTGACGATCGCGTCGAACATGGGAGAGTCGAATGCCTCCGCAATATGTTCGGCGAGAGGGCGCATCGACATCGTCACGAGTGCAAGGGGTATTCCCGCCGCGCGAAGTTCCAGCAGCAGTTCGCGTGCGCCCGGCCGCCAGGGAATCGCGCTGCGGGCCTGGTCGAGCACGCGCTCGGTGAGGTGGTCGATGATCTCGGTCTCGCCGAGGGCCACGCCTCTCCCCTGCAGGACGTTCGCGGAATGCTGCAGGCCGGAGCCCACGAGCAGGAGTCCGTCCTCGGCCGTCCAGGTGCCCCCGTGGGAGGTGACGAGCTCGCGTTCGGCCGCCATCCAGTACGGCTCGGTATCGACGAGGGTGCCGTCCATGTCCCACAGGACGGCGGCGGGCGCTGGGCTGGTCACGACATCCGAGTCTAGGCTGCGAGTCGTGTGGACGCCGCCCGAGTGCACCTATCCTTGACAAGGAGGTGAAGTGTGGCCGCAGGATCCAGCAGGCTCCCAGGGCGCTTGCTCGTCGTCGCCTTCGAGGGCTGGAATGACGCAGGCGAGGCCGCGTCCGGCGCCGTTCGCACCCTGCGGGACGCCCTCGCCGTCGAGCCGATCCTCGAGGTCGACGCCGAGACCTACTTCGACTACCAGTTCAACCGCCCCATGGCGACCACGGGCGAGGACGGCCGCCGGATGCTCATCTGGCCGAGCGTGACCGTCTACGGACCGACGGATGCCACCGGCGGCAGCGCCGACAACGCGGGGAATCTCTACCTTCTCCTCGGCGCCGAACCGGCCAGAAGCTGGAAGCAGTTCACCAGGGAGATCATGACGGTCGTCCGTGAACACGAGATCGAGGGCATTATCACCCTCGGGGCCATGCTCGCCGACGTGCCCCACACCCGGCCGATCTCGATCTTCCTGAGCAGCGAGAACGAATCCGTTCGCGAGCGCCTCGACGTCGAGAGGAGCACCTACGAAGGTCCCGTCGGCATACTCTCTGTCATTTCAGCGGCGGCAGAGGAAGCGGGCGTTCCCACCCTGTCGATCTGGGCATCCGTGCCGCACTACGTTCACAATGCGCCGTCGCCCAAGGCGACGCTCGCGATCATCGACCGGCTCGAGGAGATCATCGACGTCGTCGTGCCGCGCGGGGACCTCGTCGATGAGTCCGCCGCGTGGGAGAGCGGGATCAACGCCCTCGCCGAGGACGACGACGACATGGCGAGCTACATCGAGCAACTCGAACAGGCCCGTGACACCGTCGACTCGCCCGAGGCGAGCGGCGAGGCCATCGCGCAGGAGTTCGAGCGCTACCTCCGCCGCCGCGACGGCAAGGCGGATGGGCGAGACCGGCAGTAGCGCTCGGGCACTCTAAAGCCGGATGCCGAGGAGTGCATCGATCGCGTCGATCGTCGTGGTGCTCGGAGAGGTGCCGGAGGCGACCTCAGAGTCAATGAGCTCGAGTGCGCGCGGGGTGTCGAGGTCGTCGCACAGCGCGGTACGCAGGCGCTCGAGCACCTGGCTGTCTGTGCCTGCCGGCGTCGCGGCCCACGCCTGCCACCCGGACAGCCGCGTGGTCGCCTCAGTGAGGCCGCCCTGCATCCACTCCCAATCGGAGCGGTAGTGGTGCGCCAGGAGCGCGAGCCGAATGGCGCGGGGGTCGATGCCATCCGCGACGAGGCGTGAGACGAACACGAGATTGCCCCTCGACTTGCTCATCTTCTCGCCGTCGAGCGCGACCATGCCTGCGTGGGAGTAGGAGTGCGACCAGTCGCGGCCGGTGAGCGCCGCGGAGTGGGCGGCACTCAGCTCGTGGTGCGGAAAGACGAGGTCGGATCCACCCCCGTTGAGGGAGATGGGCGCCGAAAGGTACTTCGCCCCGATGACCGAGCACTCGATGTGCCACCCCGGCCGCCCCCGACCGACAGGCGACTCCCAGGCCGGCTCCCCCGGACGCTCGGAGCGCCAGAGGAGCGGATCCAGCGGATCGCGCTTGCCGGGCCGGTTGGGGTCTCCCCCGCGCTCGGCCGCGAGCTCGAGCATCGTCCCGCGGTCGAGACGGCTCTCCTGTCCGAGGTGCCAACCGGTGAGGCTCTCGGCGGCGGCGATGTCGAAGTAGAGGTCTGGGGCGACATCCGGCTCGGTCGATGCAGCATCGACCCAGTACGCGAAGCCTTCGTCGAGAAGCCTTTCGCACGCCGCACCGATCTCCCCGATCGACTCGACGACCCCGATGTAGTGGTCGGGCGGGATGATGCGCAGCGACTCCATGTCGCTGCGGTAAAGCTCGATCTGCGACGCCGCGAGTTCGCGCCAGTCCACCGCGGTCGCCTTCGCGCGCTCGAGGAGCGGGTCGTCGACATCCGTGACGTTCTGCACATACTCGACCCGGTGTCCGGCATCGCGCAGCACGCGGCCCAGGGTGTCGTAGGCGAGGTAGGTCGCCGCGTGGCCGAGATGCGTCGCGTCGTACGGCGTGATGCCGCAGACGTACAGCTGCACGGGGTCGCCGGCAACGATCGGACGCACTTCGCCCGACGGCGTGTCGAAGACCCGCGGATGCGCGCCACTGCCGGGCAGGCGCGGCACCTCTGGTGCGTTCCACGACCTCACGGTAGTAGGACGCCCGTCGACAGCAGCGCCATGAGCGCGCCCCCGAGGAGGATGCGGTAGATCACGAACGGCAGGAACGAGCGCTTCGAGATGTAGCTCATGAAGAAGGCGATGACGGCGAAGCCGACGATGAACGCGACAAGCGTTGCAGCCGCGATCTCCCATCCGGAGAAGATGTCGGGGACGCAACCCGCGGCGGCATCCAGGCACGGATCCTTGACGGTCTTGTAAAGCTGGAACAGGCCACTCCCGAACACGGCGGGGATCGCGAGCAGGAACGAGTAGCGCGCGGCCGCCCGGCGCTCGTAGCCCATGAAGAGGCCAGCCGTGATCGTGCCCCCCGAGCGGGAGACCCCCGGGATGAGCGCGGCGGCCTGGGCGAGACCGTAGACGATCGCATGGGGCCATGTCAGTTGCTTGAGGCGCAACTCCTTCCTGCCCACCCAGTCGGCGATGCCCAGCAGGATGCCGAACCCGATGAGCGTGAAGGCGACGATCCACAGCGACCGGAGGTTCGTCTCGATCTGGTCCTGGAAGGCGATTCCGAGGACGACGATCGGGATGCTGCCGAGAATGATGAACCAGCCGAGCCTGGCATCCGGGTCGTTGCGCGGGATGCGGCCGAACAGCGACCGGAACCACGCCCCGATGATGCGGGTGATGTCGTGCCAGAAGTAGACGACGACCGCGGTCTCCGTGCCGAGCTGGGTGATCGCGGTGAACGCCGCACCGGGGTCGGCGCCGCTGCCGAGGAATTCGCCAACGATGCGCAGGTGGGCACTCGAGGAGATGGGGAGGAACTCGGTGAGGCCCTGTACCAGGCCGAGGATGAGCGCCTCGATCAGACCCACGTGTCGGCTTCCTTCGTGCAGTTCAGGGCTAGTAGTTCAGCAGCAGGTCGGTGAGTACCTGCCTGCCAAAGACTAATGCGTCGAGCGGCACGCGCTCGTCCACGCCGTGGAACATGGCGGGAAAGTCGAGGTCGGCTGGCAGCTTCAAGGGGGCGAAGCCGTAGCCCGTGATGCCGAGCTTGCTGAGCGCCTTGTTGTCGGTGCCGCCCGAGAGCAGGTAAGGCAGTACGGGCGCCCCTGGGTCGTGCCGGCCGAGGCTCGCCGTGATGGCGTCGATGAGCGGCCCGTCGAACGTCGTCTCGAGGCCGACGTCGCGGTGCACAACGACGATCTCGATGTCGGGGCCGACGAGCTCGGCGATCTCGGCGAGGACTGCATCCTCGTCGCCCGGGAGCGTTCGGATGTCGATGAGTGCTTCCGCGGTGTCCGGGATGACGTTGTGCTTGTAGCCGGCGTTCAGGAGTGTCGGGTTGCTCGTCGTGCGCAGCGTGGCCCTGATGAACCCTGCCGCGTTGCCGGTCGCGATCGCGAGCTCGTCGGGTCCGGTCTGCTGCGGGTCCTTTCCGAGAATGCGGGCGACCTCGGCGAGCAGCGCGGTTGTCGTCTCAGTGAGCTTGATGGGCCACTCCCGCCGGCCGATCTTCGCCACCGCTTCGGCGAGCTTGGTGACGGCATTGTCCTGGATGAAGCGCGAGCCGTGGGCTGCCACGCCCCGCGCGATGAGCTTGATCCAGAGAAGCGTCTTCTCCCCCGCCTGCACGAGGTAGGAGCGTTGCCCATTGAGCTCGATCGAGTAACCGCCGACTTCGCTGATCGCCTCCGTCGCCCCTGCGAAGAGCTCCGGATGCGTGTCGACGAGATAGTGAGCGCCTTGCACGCCTCCGGCCTCCTCGTCGGCGAAGAACGCGATGACGAGGTCGCGGGCAGGCTGGCGGCCGCTGCCGAGGATGTCCTGGAGCGCGGTGAGGATCATCGCGTCCATGTTCTTCATGTCGACGGCCCCGCGCCCCCACAGGAGCCCGTCCTTGATGACGCCCTCGAACGGGTCGACCGACCAGTTGTCGGGCTGGGCCGGGACGACATCCGTGTGGCCGTGCACGACGAGCGCAGGCTTTCCGGAATCGGCACCCTCCACCCGCGCGACAACGCTGACCCGCCCCTTCTCGCTCTCGAACATTTCCGGCTCGAGCCCCATCGCGGTGAGCTTCGCGGCGAGGTATTCTGCCGCCTCGACCTCGCCGTTGGACTTGCCCTCTCCGTAGTTCGTGGTGTCGAACCGGATGAGGTCGCGCGCGACGATCGCGGTCTCGTCGAGGTCGTCGTCTGGCGGCAGGTCAGTGGGCTCAGAGCTCATGTCCCCACGCTACCCGGTGGCCCATCCGGTGGCCCTCCCCGTCCTGCGGGACATGCTATTCTCGTGAGTCGGTACACACCGAAGACATCCTGTCCGGATGGCGGAAATGGTAGACGCGCTAGCTTGAGGTGCTAGTGCCCGTATAGGGCGTGGGGGTTCAAGTCCC
>DAITPJ010000029.1:11268-24110 GCA_036833635.1 Terrimesophilobacter sp. | reverse complement strand
GTCGCGCGGAACTCGCCGGAGCGTGCCTGCCCAGGCCTGAATTTTGGAAGGGGGCGTGCCGGATAGGGGGCTCGTGAGAATGGGCCCGAGCAGGGCGACCTGCGCGAATCAGTGCAGCAGCGAACCGTCCTTCGCGAGCACGTTCTTCTCGCCGGCCTCGACGGGCACGTCGAAGCGGTTCTGCTTCGGCGGCATGGGGCAGTTGAACGCGTAGGAGAAAGCGCAGGGGGGCAGCACTGCGCGATTGAAGTCGAGAATGACATTGCCGGCGGCATCCGGAGCCACGTAGAGAAAGCGGCCGACGCTGTAGGTGTCGACGCCGCTCGTCGCATCGGAGAATACGATCTGCAGGGCACGGCCCGACTTGATCGCGGCGAGCGCGTAGTCGGTGCCGTCCTTGCTGAAGGTGATCTCCCCCGGGACCTCGAGCTCGCGGGTGCGGCCCTCGTCCTTGCTGTGCTCGAAGGGGATGGTCGCGCCGGGAAGCTCCCGGAACGTGGCCTCGACGATCCACTCGGGGTTGTACGGGTAGGCGTCGATCCCGCCGAAGTTCTGGATGCCTTCCGAGTTCGCGTCCCACACCCGCAGCGCGTAGCGGCCCTCCGCTCCCGCGATGACGAAGCCGGTGACCGTGTCGCTGAACACGAGTTCGCCTGGCTCATCGGCATCCTTGCCCCGCACCACGACCGTGCCGTCGACGACCTCGCCGTTAAGCCGGATGCCGTCGGCCGCGCTCGCCGTCAGGCTCAACCCGGACTCCCCAGCCGGCAACGGCGCCCAGGTCCCCGGCGCGTTCCACACCGTCTGCTCGGAGTCGATCCACTGCGTGTTGACCAGGGCCAGACTGCCCGTCGGCTGCACGACCATGTGTTCGCGGCGTTCGCGAAAGGTCGCAAACTGCCCTTCGGGGCTGAGGGTATCGGTCGTCGCGGTCTCGGTCATCGTTCCATCCTTGTCGAAGTCACTGGTTGCAACCGCACGGGACACGCAGGACTTCCCGATGCCCCTCACGATCCGCCGACAAAAAAACCGGCCCCCACACCGTGAGGTGCAGGGGCCGGTTCAGGCTGTGATTACAGCGGGCGGATGTTCTCCGCCTGCGGGCCCTTCGGGCCCTGTGCGAGGTCGAATTCGACCTTCTGGTTCTCATCGAGCGACTTGTAGCCGCTGCCGGTGATAGCCGAGTAGTGGGCGAACACGTCGGGACTTCCGTCCTCAGGGGCGATGAAACCAAAGCCCTTTTCCGCGTTGAACCACTTGACGGTGCCTACTGCCATTTTCTTCTCCTTCAGGAGTCCTGCTCGGTGACCCCGACTCTCGAGGCCACACGTCGCGGTGTTCATCGTCCGCTCCCGAAAGGATCAGATCACCGTTTCCGGATCACTGGCAATCAAGATCTGCGAGGTACTGCAACTGCGCTATAGACAGTAGTGCACTTCGCTGCACAGTTACAGGGTTTGCACAAGTTTGGAGCGAATCGTTACCTGAAGGCGTTTCGCCCTTCCGGTCGGGTATCGACTTATCGACTCCTTCACACCTTCGGATGCGCTGTGCGATTGCCCCGAAGCCATCCACGATGCCGGAAACGCCCGGCCCTCGCCGGTATACTCGCCTCGTCGCCGCGGACTGCTCGTGTTCATTCACACGGGAAGATCAGGGCCCGTGCACAAGTGGCGGAGCTGGGGAATGGGTCACCGCGTGAGCGGGGGCCCAGGAAGGCAGGTGAGATGACCACCATCACCGACAAGGTCGCCGATACGGCGACCGAAAAGGCAACCGAGAAGACCGCCGACAAGGCCACGGTGCCCTACGAGAACCCCCAGTGGGTTCCGGTTCTCCCGACCCGCTGGGTCGCCGAGTACGACGGCGAAGTCGCCGGTGGCATCGACCGGACGGCGCGCGGGAAGTACCGCACGACCAACCGCCGCGGCCGCAGGATCGGCAGCTTCCGCACTCTCGAGGAGGCGCGCGAGCGACTCGAACTCGACAACAAGGCGACGAGGATCGAGCGGTTCGACCAGTCCCGCGCACTCCTTGTCTGGGGGCTCGTCGCGTTCCTCGCCGCAGCCTCCGTCGCCGTCATCGGAGTGGTCGCGCTTCTGGCGCGCTGAGGTCGGCAGAACGGACAGTCCCGCGTCAGCGGAACAGCAGTCCTGTTGTGAAGCCGCCGATACCGATGATGGCAACGAGCCAGACAAGGACGAGGCCGCCGGTGATCCAGGTGAGCCTGAGGTGCCTGGCCTGGTTCACCCTTGCCTGAATCTCGCGGAAGCGTCCGAGGCACTCCACGAGGTCGGCGGTGGGACGTCGAGCGTCGTGCCACGTCTCGGCCTCTGATGCCGCGGCACGGAACCGTGCGAGCTGCCCAGCGGTGAAGACGACGGGCAGGCTCCGCAGCCACGGGCGCAGTTCCCGCGGTGTGACGATCGCGACGCGGCGCGGCGGTCGCGCGACGGTCATGCTCCTGGAGCCAACGACGACGAGGCAGGGAGCGACCTCGACCCGCTCCCCCACAGCGTCCGACATGAGCTGGGCCGCCCGCACGGCCTCGAATTCGCACCCGCGGATGTACGGCATCCGCTCGCCGTCGACAAGGAGTACACCGCCGCCGACCCAGAGCGCCTGGCCCTGGTGGTGGCGTACCGAGATCGTGTAGACGCCGGGAGGGCCGACCGCGATGTGGTCGACGTCGGTGCCGTCCTTGCCGACCGGGACGGCGTGCAGGACGAGCCAGTCGTCACCGAGCTGGGCGAGCGCGTCGGCCACGGCGACCTCCCCGACTGCGGCACGGTAAAGCGGGCGCTTCGGTGTGGGTATCGGATGCAGGCCGAGCACTCTCGAGAGGAAAGACGGCTGAGGCATCGTCGCATGCTCGGCGAGCAGTCCACGGACCATGGGGTAGGTTCGCGCGCTTGTCGGCGAGAGCTGGTCGACCGCCTCCGTCAGCACGCGATGACCCCCTGGTCGATGTCGTCGAAAAACATGTGCCCACCCCCGGGCGCCTGCTTCGACGGTAGCTTCTCGATCCGGGCGCCGGGACCCCCAGAAGTGGTAACGCCTGCTCGGGGGCCGACAGCGCAACGACGCGGTCGTGCTGTGCAGTAAAGGGTCTTGACGGATCGCGCCATGCGGCGCACTCTGGATGTAGAACAACTCATCGCCCGGAAGAGCCGCACCAAGTGCCGCACCGGGCGATGAGTCTGTGGGCGCGCTGGAGCTAGGGGCGAAGGCGATTTCTCGCCTTCGCTGCAGGCGCAGCCGTGCCAGCGCCGACGGCCGTCTCGGCCGACGGGCGCTACTCGACCTACGGCAGCGGACCGAGGAGCGCCGTCGCGACGGTTGCGTGTGCGGAGTCCTCGTTGCTCGGGTGGAATCCGCCCGCGAGCACGTCGCGGTACAGTCGGCCGAGCTCGCTCCCGGTGAAGTAGGTCGCCCCGCCCGAGACCCGCACCGCCTGGTTCACAACGAACTGGGCGGTCTCGGTTGCACGGATCTTGAGTCCGACGAGGGCGCGGAACCACTGGTCCCCCCGGTCGACGCGATCGTCGACGTCGCCGGCGAGAGCATCGAGTTGCGGGAGGATCGCATCGAAGGCGATGGCCGCATCCGCAATCTTCCAGCGGACATCCGGATCGAGCGACTTCGCTGCTCCCTCGTTCTTCGCGGATGTGCGCTTCGTCGCGTTCTGGACGGCGAGCTCGAGCGCACGCTGGCCGATGCCCGTGTAGACCGCGGAGAGCAGGATCTCGAAGTTGGCGAAGATCGAGAAGATGAGCAGGTCGGGGTTGGGGCCGGGATCGAGTCGGCGGATGATCCTTGCCGGCTCGGCGCGGACCTTCTCGAGCCGCGTGCTGTTGCTCTGCGACGCCCGCATGCCGAGCGTGTCCCAGTCCTCGATGATCGTGATGCCCGGGGCGTCACGGGCGATGACGGCGTGGACAAGCTTGGGCGCATCCGTCGACGTGCTGTCGAGCCCGAAGAGGCCGAGGCGCGTCCAGGCCGGGGAGAGGCTCGTGAAGATCTTGGTGCCCGTGAATTCGTACCCGCCGTCGGGCTGGGGCACGGCATCCGTCGTACTGCCGAAGAGGACGAGGTCGTTGCCCGCCTCACTGATCGCGAGCGCGTAGAGTTCGCCGGCCGCCGACTCGCGGAGCACGAACTCGAGCGCCGCGTCGCCCCGGTCGAGCATCGTCTTCGCGACGCCGTTCCAGACGAGGTGCATGTTGACCGCGAGCGCCGTCGAGGGCGCCGCTGCCGCGAGCCGGATCTGCTCGTGGACGACCTCGCGCAGCGAGAGGCCGAGCCCGCCGAGCTCCTTCGGCACGAGCGCCGTGAGGTAGCCCGCAGCACGCAGGTCGTCGAGATCCTCCGTGAAGAAGGCGTTGTCGCGGTCGTAGCCCGCCGCTCGCGAGCGGATGGTCTCCAGAAGGTCGTCGCTCAGGATGGTCACACCTCAAGGATGCCACGGGACGAGGACGCAAGTCCGGCCGGGAGTGCCCGATACGATTCCCGAGTGACCTCCCTCGACTTCGCTCCTCTCACGTCGCCCGTCACAAGGGCCGAGCTGGAGGCGTTCCGCCGTGAGCGGGGAGCAGCGCCTTCCGCCGCCATCATGATCGTCATCGCCGCCTTCGCGCTCGTCGGTGTGGCGATGCTCGTGGGCGTCATTGCGAGCGGTCTCGCGTCCCGCGCCTCGGCCAACTCGTCCGGCTCGATCGTGTTCGCGCTGTTCGTGGCGGTCGCCATTGCTGCGGTCATCGCCCTGCGGTGGCTCGCCGCGCGCGCGACCTGGACCCGATGGCTGCGCCTCAGCCGCTTCGCGCGGGCCAACGGGCTCGTCTTCGTCGCGAACGCCCCGGTGCCCGCCTACCCCGGTGCGATCTTCGGCGTCGGTAACGCAAGGGTCGTGCCCGAGCAGCTCTACCGCCAGGGTGAGCGCTACCTCGATGTCGGCAACCTGCGCTACACGACCGGGTCGGGAAAGAATCGCACGACGCACAACTGGGGCTACGTGGCGGTCAAGCTCGGCCGGATGCTTCCGCACATGATCCTCGACGCGAAGGCCAACAACTTCCTCGGCACGAACCTTCCGGTGAGCTTCTCACGCAGCCAGGTACTCTCCCTCGAGGGGGACTTCGACCGCCACTTCACGCTCTACTGCCCCAGGGAGTACGAGCGCGATGCCCTCTACGTCTTCACCCCCGACCTCATGGCGAGGCTCATAGACGAGGCGGGCCTCTTCGACGTCGAGATCATCGATGACTGGATGTTCCTCTACTCGGCACGAACCTTCGACCTCTCCGACCCCCGAGCGCTCTCGCGCGTATTCCGGATCATCGACACGGTCGGAGAGAAGACCCTCGACCGCACCGAGCTCTACGCCGACGCGAAGGTCGTGAGTGGCGCCGTTGCCGCGGCGAGCGGTGCGCCGCTCGGGGCGCGGATGGCGGCCAACATCGTCGCCCCACAGGGTCGGCGCCTGCGGAGGGGCCTCTCGGTGGGTACCATCGTGGTCCTCATCGGTGTCGCGATCTATGCCGTCGTGAGCGTGCTGCCGTTCTTCCGCGCTTTCTGATCTGCAGGGCGCGAGTGACCCCGGCTAGAGTCCTGCGGGCAACTGGCCGACTTCGGCGAACACGAGCCGCTGGGTCGGGCGCGTCATCGCGACATAGAGGGAGGCGGCACCTCTCGCGGACTCTGCGACGATCGCGGCTGGCTCGAGGCCTTTGGCCTCCTGCGCGCTCAGGACCGTGATGTCGGCGGAGAGCCCATCCGCGCCAAGCCCGGCCCGGTCGCCGAACTCCCTCGCGAGCGACTCGTGGAGACCGGGGATGCGGTTGCGCGCCGCAATGACCGCGACTGTGCCGTCGACCTCGAGGCCGAGGCCAACGGCGGATGCGGCATCCGGCACCGACTCGATCGGCCATTCGCTCTCGCGCACGGAGACCGAGCGGGTGACCGGAAGCCCGTGCGCGAGGGCCATCGCCTCGGCGGCCACCGCGATTTGGGCGGGCGTGCGGTAGTTGACGGTCAGCTCTTCGAACGCCAGCGGTCGCCCTTCGCACCTCGACTGATGATCGGCGCAAGGCTGTTAGTCGAGTGCGCGAGAGAAGGATGTGTTACTCACCCAGCAATGGAGGCCCATCAATGACCGATGAACGCGTGACAGGGGACGTTACCCACGCCATCCCGGTCGTGTCAAGTGCGTTTCCACAATCGGCAATGACCCCATACCCCGCAGTGATGACACCACTCGAATCTGCCGGGTTGAAGCTCGCCTCGTAGCTTCCCAGGGCACAACCCCACTGGCCGACGACCGCTTCCCAAGGGATGGCGTCCCACCACAGGACCTCAGCTTCGTAGAATGAGTTCAGCGATGCGATGGTTCCGTCCTTCGCGTGGGTCTGCACGGGGCCAGGATTGCCAGCGAGGAAATCTTCGACCTGCTGCTCGAAGTCGAGCTGGGTCGCCCGATCGGGGATAGGCAAAACATCTTGCGAACTACGGGCGAAAGCGACGAGTGCCGTCGCGAGGACCACGCCGGTCAGGGCGGCCACAGCGAGCGCCACGCCGCCCGTTCTCTTCGCGTTCATCAGCTACATCACTTTCCATCGTTTCCAAGGGTCGACCCGAACGGATGGCGCCCTGCTTACAAGAAGTCGCAGAACCGTCCGTAGACACCACCGCTAATGATGAAAGCGCTCGACCACCGTCCGTTGACGAGTTGCTGCGCTGAGGCGGTCCAGATAGTTCCATAACCACCGATTCCAACCGGAGTAATCGCGACCAGCGAACCATTCAGGCACGGCCCACTGGGGCTCACGCCGCCGAGGCGCGCTTGGCCCGTCACCGTGCCCCCAAGCCAGAGCGTCCTTGCCTTGATCGTATATTGAGGATTTAGCAAGCACAGCTGCGCGTTCCCTTGGGTACTACACCATTCAAGGTACAGCGGGCCGAGGTTCTGGCCTTGCGCCGCCCGCTCTGAGAGAAGCGACGTCTTGGTACGTGGCTCTGAGATCAGATCGGGGTCAATCGCGGCAACTCCCTTCCCGCAGTGAATGATTGTCCCGTATGCTGCGGTAACCACGCCGTGCCTGTCGGCGGGGAGATACGTTACTCCGACATTTCCTAGCAGGCAGCCCCACTGCCCGGCGACAGCCTCCCATGGCACTGACTTCCAGAAGTCGTAGGCGGTCTTCGCAAAGCCATTCTGCTCTTCCATTGTCGCGTCCGCGGCCAGCGGCGCTGGCTCGTGGTGGGCCCGCAGGAAAGTCTCGAGTTGGTGCTCGAATTCTTGTTGGACGCTGATGCTGCTGATCGGCAGTTCGGCCGAGATGCTTTCCGAAGATGCAGGCATCGACGCGGTTGCCGCCCCTCCCAGCGAGAGAGCGACCGAGGTGGCCGCGAAAACTGCAACGGCCATTGAAACTGGCTTGTAGTTCATTTTCCCGGCTCCTCAAGTTTGCCAATTAAGAGAGAAGGTCTCGGGTAACCACTTGCCTTCCACCATCCTCTTGAGATGACTGTTTGTCAATGGCATTCCAAACCGCCCTGCAACATGAAGGGGCTGTTGCAATCGCTCCGGCTTCGGTGGCCAATATCGCCCTCAAAGCCCAGCCGGCGCCTCGCCGACTTCCGCGAATACGAGCCGCTGGGTCGGCCGTGTCATCGCGACGTAGAGGGAGGCGGCACCCCTCGCGGACTCTGCGACGATCGCGGCCGGATCGACGATCACGACGGAGTCGAACTCGAGGCCTTTGGCCTCCTGCGCGCTCAGGACCGTGATGTCGGCGGAGAGCCCATCCGCGCCAAGCCCGACCCGGTCGCCGAACTCCGCCCTGAGCGACTCGTGCAGGCCGGGGAGGCGGTCGCGGGCGGCGATGACCGCGATCGTGCCTTCGACTTCCAGCGCGAGACGAACGGCGGATGCCGCATCCGGCACCGACTCGATCGGCCACTCGCTCTCGCGCACGGAGACCGACCGGGTGACGGGGAGCCCATGCGCGAGGGCCATCGACTCGGCAGCCGCCGTGATCTGCGCGGGCGTGCGGTAGTTGACGGTCAGCTCCTCGTGGCGCCAGCGGTCGCCCTTGGCACCCCGACCAATGAGCGGTGCGAGAGCATGCTCCCAGGTCTCGGCGGCGGATGCTGCGGCGGCTTGGGCGATGTCGCCCACGATCGTGAACGAGCGACTCGGACCGCGCCGCAGGAGCAGCCGCCACTGCATGGGTGAGAGCTCCTGCGCCTCGTCGACGACGATGTGGCCGTACGCCCAGGTGCGGTCCGCGGCGGCGCGCTCGGCTGTCGTGCCGGCGTCGGCGAACTCGGCGAAGCCCTCCGCGAGCCGTTTCGCGTCGACGATCCCGCCGACGCCCATGTTGGCGATCGCCTGCTCGGCGTTCTCGATGTCGCGTTTGCGTTGCTGCTTGGCCGCCCGCCGCGCTGCGGCGTCCTGCTGGGGCGGCTCGCCGAGCAGCTCCGCGGCCTCGTCGAGGAGCGGGACATCGGAGATCGTGAAGGGCGCGGAGCGCTCGCGACGCAGCAGGGCGCGCTCCTCCGCGCTCCAGTCCGGGGTCAGGTCCGCGAGCCACTGCGGGCGGGCGTAGAGGTCCTGGAGGAGCTTCTGCGGCGTGAGCGGGAGCCACGCGGTGTTGAGGGCGATCCGCACATCGCTCGCCGTCCTCAGGTCTTCGCGCAGCATCGTGAGGTCCGAGTCGTCGATCGAGTTCCCCTGATCGCGCAGTTGCCCAGCGAGCCTGCGGGTGAGCGCGGTGAGGGCGTTCTTCACGAAGACGAGCCGCGCCTCGTTGTGCGGCCGACCGGTTTCACGCGCCCTCGCGATCGCCGTCGCGACGAGGTCGGGCTCCAGGACGACCGTCTCGCCGTTGACCTCGAGCGACTGCGGCGCATCCGGAACGCGCTGGCGCGACGCGACCGCACGTGCGAGAAGCGCTGCCATTCGGGTACGCCCCTTGAGCCCGGCGACGGCCGGCTCGTCGTCCGCGGTCGCCTCGACGCCGGGGAAGAGCTGCCCGACGCTCGCGAGCACGACGCCCGACTCGCCGAGCGACGGCAGCACGGCCTCGATGTACTGCAGGAACGACCGGGACGGGCCGACGATGAGCACGCCGCTCGAGCGCAGCCGCTCGCGGTGCGAATACAGGAGGTAGGCGGCGCGATGCAGCGCGACGGCGGTCTTGCCGGTGCCAGGCCCGCCCTGCACGACGAGGATGCCGCGAAGTTCCGAGCGGATGATGCGGTCCTGCTCGGCCTGGATCGTCGCGACGATGTCGGACATCCGCCCCGTGCGCTGCGCGGAGAGCGCCGCGAGCAACGCGCCCTCGCCCTGCAGCTGCATCCCGGTGGCGTCGAGCAGGTCGGGGTCGAAGATCTCATCCTCGATGCGGATGAGCGTCTTGCCCTGGGAGATGAGGTGCCGACGGGCGCGGGCCCCCATGGGAGTCTTCGCGGTCGCCTGGTAGAACGCGCTCGCCTGGGGGACGCGCCAGTCGAGCAGGATGGGCTGGCGATCCGCATCGCGAAGGCCGATGCGTCCGATGTAGCGGTGCACGAGCTCACCATGGTCGCCGTCGGCCGAGAGCCGCCCGAACGCGAGACGCTCCCCGACATCCCTCAGTTGGACGATGCGGTCCTCGTAGAGACGAGCGAAGCTGTCGCGTTCGCTTCTGGCCTGATGGCCTCCGCCGACGCTCTGGGCGCGCACCGTCCCCAACTGCTCCTCGGCCTCGCGCTGGAGCTCATCGAGCCGGCGGTACAGCATGCCGACGTACTCGCGTTCACGCTCCAGTTCGGGGGAACCCACGCAGACTCACATCCCTTGATTTTGCGACATGCAAGTCTATCGGTTCAGCGGCCCCGATTCTCCGAGCCTGAGTCGTCGTGCTCGTGGGGCTTCTCACGTGCGTCAGGCCTCTCACGCCCGCCGGGCTTCTCGCGCTGGGCGGCGTGCTCCCGCTGGCCCTGCTGCTCGCGCAGGATGGCGAGGGCACGGGAGACGCGCTCGCTCAGCCCGGCGACCTTGCGCGGCGCCTTGCGCTCGAGCTCCTCGAGGGCGAGCAGGGCTTCGGCGCGTTGCTTCTGGTGCACGGCGTGGATCGCGAGGCTGCGCGCGAGCGAGATCGTGGCACCCCACGCTCCCAGCCAGCTGCTCGCGATCACGGCGACGAGGAGGAGCGCGGCCTGCCACCACGGCAGCGCGCCCTACACCGCGAGCGCTATCGCCGCGGCGAGGGCGCCGAGACCCACAACGACGGGGATCGCGCGCACCCAGCGCCCTGTGACGACATGGCGGCGCAGGTCGTACTGGCGGTCGTCGATCGCGGAGAGCCAGGCGCGATAGTCGGCGATCCTGCCCTTGGTGAGCCTTATTCCCGCCTGCGCCCTGAGCTCCTCGCGAATGACCTGGTAGCCGGTCTGAGGGCGACGCAGCGCACGCGCGGCCAGGAGTGCCGTGATGCCGGCCGCCGCGACGAGACCGACGAGCGCGAGGGACCCCCACAAGAGCTGAGCGCGGTCGGCAAGGAGCCGTACGGCGAGGTCGACCCCGACAGCGAGGAGGACGAGGACGATCGAGCACACCGCGATCGCCCACGTGAGCACACGGTCGCGGTCCCGCGTTCCCGCAGCGCGGCCGGCCCTGCGCACCTTGTGGCCCGTGATGACGTCGACGAGCTGCAGCAGGAACGCCAGCGCCCAGCCTGCCACGGTGATCGCGAGCACGGTGCCGAGCATTCCGGTGTCCACTGTCCCTGTCACTCCCTCGTGTCGTTCCGGCGTCCCGGTTCCCCGGTCAGAAAACCTTGCCAGGGTTCAGTATCCCCCGTGGATCGAAGAGCCGCTTGATCTCTCGCTGCAGCGCGAGCTGGTCGGCGCCGAGTTCGTCGCCGAGCCACCGACGCTTGAGGATGCCGATCCCGTGTTCCCCGGTGAGTGTCCCGCCGAGCGCGAGAGCGGTCGTGAAGAGCTCACCGGCGGCATTCCAGATCCGATCGGGGACGTCTGGTCCGTCGAGAAGGAAGTTGGGGTGCAGGTTGCCGTCACCGGCATGGGCGACCGTCGGGATCGTGATCCCGTATTTCGCCTCGAGAAGACCGATCTGCCGGAACATCTCCGGCAGCCTGCTGCGCGGAACAGCGACGTCCTCGATAAGAACCGTGCCCTGGGCCTCCAGCGCCGGATGAAACGCCCGTCGCACCGCGAGCAGCCGCTCGCCTTCGTCCGCGTCGGTGCTCAGCTCGGCCTCCCCGCCGAGGGAGCGGATGATCGAGAGAGCCTCCTCGGCCTCCGCCGCGCTCGAGGCGCCGTCCGCCTGCATGAGCAGGTAGGCCTCGCCGCGCGAGGAAAGGCCAGTGCCGAGGTAGGCGTCGATCGCGCGCAGGGAGGCCCCGTCGAGGAGCTCGAGGACCGAGGGTGCGAGCCCGGCCGCCGTGATCGCGGCGGATGCGGTCGCCGCTGCCGCGATATCCGGAAAGTAGGCGCCGATCGTCTTGACCGTGCCACGCGGGAGTCGGCGAAGCCGCAACGTCGCGCCGACGATGACCCCGAGGGTGCCCTCTGAGCCGATCATGAGCGCGGTGAGGTCGAGGCCCGCGACCCCCTTGACGCTGCGGTGGCCGAGGTCGAGGAGCCGGCCGTCGGCGAGCACGATCGAGAGGCCGAGGACCGCCTCACGGGTGACGCCGTACTTTGCGCACAGGAGCCCACCCGCGTTGGTCGCGATGTTCCCGCCGATCGTCGAGATCGCCCTGCTCGCGGGGTCGGGCGCGAACCACAGGCCGTGTTCGCGCAGCGCGTCGTTGAGGTCCCCGTTGAGGATGCCGGGCTCGACGACCGCGAGCTCGTCGGCGACCGAGAGCTCGAGCACGCGGTTCATGGCGAGCGTCGAGAGTACGATCTCGCCGGCCTCGCCGATCGCTCCACCCGCCAGGCCGGTGCCTGCCCCGCGCGGCACCACGGGCATCCGAAACTCGTTCGCGATCCGCAGCGTCGCCTGGACGTCATCGATCGAGCGCGCCGTGACGATCGCCTGCGGCGCGGTTGCCGAGCGATGTCCTGACTTGTCGGCGCGCGCGGCGTCGAGTTCGGCCGGGTCGCTCGAGAGGGCGGGCCCAACGGCGTCGCGCAGTCGCTCGAGCGCGGCGTTCGTCATTGCGGCTCCGCAAGCATCGCTTCGATACGGTCGCGCGAGGGGATCGACGGGACCGCGCCGAGCGCCTGGACCGAGAGGGCAGCAGCTGCCGTGGCGAACACGACGGCCGCCTCAAGACCTTGTCCTTCCGCGATCGCTGCGGCGAACGCACCGCAGTAGGTGTCGCCTGCGCCCGTCGTATCGACGGCAGTGACTCTCCTGGCCGGAACCCGGGCGAGCTCCACGCCGTCGTCATAGAGCACTGAACCCTCCGCGCCGAGGGTCACGATGACACTCCCCACGCGGGAGGCGAGCCGCCGCGATGCCTCGGCGACGTCCTCACTGCCACCGACAAGGCACGCCTCGTGCTCGTTGACCATGAGGTAGTCGATGGTGGAGATGAGCTCGTCGGGCAGTTCGCGGGCCGGCGCTGCGTTGAGCATGACCGTCGTGCCCGCCGCCTTCGCGGTCCGCGCGGCTTCGAGAACAAGTTCCATCGGCAGTTCGAGTTGCATGAGCAATACCGCCGCACCCGTGACGGCCGCCCTCTCGGCGTCGGTCAGTTCGGTGACGCCGGCGTTCGCGCCCGAGGCCACGATGATCGTGTTCTCCCCGGATGCCGACACGACGATGAACGCCTGCCCGGTGGGTGCTGGGCTCCGGCGGACGAGCGACCGGTCGATCCCGGCATCCG
>DAITPJ010000029.1:8606-11168 GCA_036833635.1 Terrimesophilobacter sp. | reverse complement strand
CCAGCGTATCGGCGTCGGGTGCGCGTGCGAGAGTGAGAGGCATGGCCGGGACAGTGCTGCGAACGAGCGCACCCTTCGACGGCGCAGGCATTTTCCGCTACCTCGCGGGCCACGCGGTTCCGGGTATCGAATCGGGTGACGAGCTGGGCTACCGGCGAAACGTGCGCCGTGACGGATCCGTCGCCGCGCTCGACCTGCGGCTCCTCGACGAGGGTCCGGCTCCGGATGCCGTGCTCGCGACGCTCGACGGGGAGGCGCTTCCTCCCGACCTCGTGCCCCGTGTGCGTCGCCTTCTCGATCTCGACGCCGACCCCCTCACGATCGATGGCCTGCTCGCGCGAGACCCGGCACTTGGACCGCTCGTCGCGGCGAACCCCGGCATCCGGCTGCCGGGAAGTCTCGACGTTCACGAGGTGCTCTTCCGCACGCTCGTGGGGCAGCAGATCTCGATTGCCGCGACGCGGTCGGTGCTCGGCCGGATCTCCCGAGAACTGTGCGGCGCGGGCGGCCTGTTTCCGACGGCCGAACAATTCGCCGAGCGGGGGCTTGAGGTCCTGCGCGGTCCGGCTGCGCGCATCGCCGCAGTCCACGGGGTCGCGCTCGCGCTGGCCTCGGGAGAGTTGATCATCGACGACACCCTCTCGGCGATCGAACTCATGGAGCGGCTCGTCGCCATGCCGGGCATCGGGCCGTGGACTGCCGGCTACGTCGCGATGCGCGCGCTCGGGGCGCCCGACATCCTTCTCACGACCGACCTCGTGCTCCTCAAGGGCGCCACGGCTCTCGGGCTGCCCGGCTCGGCGCGCGGAATCGACCGGTACGGCGAACGGTGGGCGCCTTACCGCAGTTATGCGACATTGCACCTCTGGCGCCGCGCCCAGGCCGGGTTATCGGCCAGCCCTTCGACATAGAATCTGGCCATGTCGCCGCAGGACGCCAAGCCGGATGCCGACGACGAGCGGCCGGAGACCGAGAGCGAGCGCATTGAGCGCAACTGGGCCGAGCTTCTGCAGGAGCTGCGGGTCACGCAGACCGGCATCCAGATCCTGACGGGGTTCCTGCTGACGCTCGCCTTCCAGGCGCGGTTCTCAGAGCTCGACGGGTTCCAGGTCGGCCTGTACCTCTTCCTCGTCGGCGGGTCGGCCCTCACGACCATCCTCGGGCTCGCCCCGGTGAGCCTGCACCGGCGGTTGTTCCGCAAGGGCGCGAAGCCGAAGATCGTCGTCGTCGCCAACCGCATTCTCCAGTTCACGCTCATCGTGCTCGCGGTCGTCCTCGCCGGCACGATCCTGTTCATCTTCGACGTCGTGGCCGGGCGCCTCGTCGGCATGATCGCGGGCGGGGTCGCCGCCCTCGCGCTGCTCGTCATCTGGACGGTCCTGCCCAGCGTCGTGCGACCCTCGCGCAGGCGGTGACCCGCGGCAAGACTCGGCAACCACTGTGGTCACTGTCAGGATGAGCACCTAGATTTAAGGCATGCGATTCCGGATGCTCTTCATCGTCGGTCTTGGCGTCGGCTACGTGCTGGGCGCCCGAGCTGGTCGCCCGCAGTACGAGCGACTCAAATCAAAGGTCACCGAGGCGTGGGAGGATCCTCGCGTGCAGAAGGTCGTCACCGAGACCCAGGAGTTCGTCAGGGAGAAGGCCCCCGTCGTGCAGGAGAAGGTCGTCGCTGGGACGAAGGCGGCCGCTGCCGGGGCCCAGGAGACTTACTCGAAGGTCGCCGAGACCGCGAAGGATGTCTCCGGCAAGGTCGCCGAGACCGCGAAGGACATCTCTGACAAGGTCACGAAAGCCGCGAAGGATGCCTCGGAGACCGTCGCGAAGACGGCGAAGGACGTCCGCGGCCGCATTGTCGACCGCGGCGAAGAGGTCGTCGACGGCGCCATCATCGCCGCCGGCAGCGCCAGGGAGCGCGCCCTGGAGTCCGACCCGGACGACGGCGACGACGCAACCTGAGCCGGCAGTTCCTCCGCGTCCTGGCTAGTTACCCACGGATTCGGTCGGCACGATGTCGATGACCCCTGTCACCGGGGCGAGACCGCTCAGCCGCTCCGGGGAGAGGACCCGCGCGACATCCTCTGCACTCATGAGCCCCGCGGAGACGACGAGTTCGGCGATCGAGGCGTTCGTCGTGAGCGCCGTGTGCGCGAGCGTCGCGGAGGCCGCGTAGCCGATGTAGGGCGTGAGCGCCGTCACGACGCCAACAGACGACTCGACCTGTGCTGCGAGCCTCGAGGTGTTCGCCGTGATCCCGTCGATGCAGTGGACGCGCAGGGTGTAGCAGGCGTTTGTCATCCAGGCGAGCGATTGCAGGATGCTGTGGGCGATGACGGGTTCGAATGCGTTGAGCTGCAGCTGGCCGGCTTCCGCTGCTGCGGTGACCGTCGCATCCGCGCCGATGATGCTGAAGGCGACCTGGTTCACGACTTCCGGGATGACAGGGTTGACCTTGCCAGGCATGATCGATGAGCCCGCCTGCCGTACAGGGAGGTTGATCTCGCCGATGCCGGCCTGCGGGCCGCTCGAGAGCAGCCTCAGGTCGTTGCAGATCTTGGAGAG
>DAITPJ010000029.1:0-8506 GCA_036833635.1 Terrimesophilobacter sp. | reverse complement strand
TGCGCGAACTCGGTGCCCTTTCGCGCGAAGGCCTCGGTGAGCTTGACGTGCTCAGTGAGCAGGCGCTGGGTGCCGAGTACCATCGCGAGCTTGATCGCGGTCGGATAGACGTCGTTCGTGCTCTGGCTCCGGTTGACGTCGTCGATGGGGTGGAAGTTCACGTAGTCGCCGAACGGCTTACCCAAGAGTTCGAGGCAACGGTTGGCGATGACCTCGTTCGTGTTCATGTTCGTCGACGTGCCCGCGCCGCCCTGGATGACCCCGACCATGAACTGGTCGTGAAGTTCGCCGTCGACGATCTCCTGGCACACCCGGTCGATGAGGTCGGCCTTGTCGGCCCCGAGCGTGCCGAGCTCCTTGTTGGCGCGCGCGGCGGCCTGCTTGACCATGGCGAGCGCCCGGATGAGGTCGGGGTAGACGGAGATGGGCCGACGGGTGATCGGGAAGTTCTCCCTCGCCCGCGCGGTATGGATCCCCCAATAAGCATTCGCGGGGATCTCAAGGGGTCCAACAGTGTCGCTCTCGGTCCTTGTGGGACCTTCGATGTCGACGACGGGCAACGCGCTTGGCGCTTCAGACATCCGGGAATCTCCTTCGATCTTGGATGCTTCAACTCTACCGTTGGGCGGCGGACGGCCCCGCGCCGGTCAGTGGAAGACGGGGACGATGAGATAGACGCCGTACAGCACGAGGAGTCCGCAGAGCCCGAAGAGCAAACGGGCACCGGCGCGTGCCGTTCGTCCCGTCCGCGGGTCGGCCGACCGTGCCCTCGCTCCGCTCTCCAGGAGTCGGATTCCGAGGGAGGCGACCGCGACGAGTGCGCTCGCCCCGACGAGGGAGGCGATGGCGACGACGAGGAAGGACCCCCACTCGATCATGGCGCCGGTCTCGTGGTCGTGGCCGACTTCTTCGGTTTTCCGCTCACGATGCTCGGAGGAACCTTCGGCATGACGACCGTCGGCGTGTGCTCGATGACCGGCACCTCGCCCGTGACGTTCCTGCTGTTGACCGGGTTGCGGCGGGACCGGCGGAACATGAGCACGATGACGATTGCGCCGACGAGGGCATCCGCTGCGATTCCGAGCGGACCGAGGCGCGCGACGAGCTCGGCAATGGCCGCCATCGCGGCCGCGCACGGGAGCGTCACGAGCCAGGCGATGCCGATTCGGCCGGCCACGCGCCATCGGACGGCACGACGATTGCGCCCGAGACCCGCACCGATGACGGACCCGCTCGCCACCTGAGTCGTCGAGAGCGCGAACCCGAGGTGGGAGCTTGCCAGGATCGTCGCCGTCGTCGAGGCTTCCGCGGCGAAGCCCTGGGCGGGAGAGATGTCGGTGATGCCGGTGCCGACGGTGCGGATGATGCGCCAGCCGCCCACGTAGGTCCCGAGCGCTATGGCGAGCGCGCACACGGCGATGACCCAGAACTCCGGCCCCGTGCCTGCGGCCTGGAACCCCGCCGCGATGAGTGTGAGGGTGATGACCCCCATGGTCTTCTGCGCGTCGTTGGTTCCATGTGCGAGTGAGACGAGGCTGGAGGTGAAGACCTGGCCGACGCGGAACCGTTTGCGGGCGCTCGCCGCGTTGCGGCCGGACGTGAGCCGGTAAGCGAGCCTGGTCGCGACGAAGGCGACAACGCAGGCGATGAGTGGTGCAAGGACTGCCGGGAGCACGATCTTGCTCAGGAGCACCCCTGGGTCGATGGCGCCGAACCCGGTGCCTACGACGACCGCGCCGATGAGCCCGCCGAAGAGGGCATGGGACGAACTCGATGGGAGTCCGAGCAGCCAGGTGGCGAGGTTCCACATGATGGCCCCGATGAGGCCGGCGAAGATCATGGTCGGTGTGATCCGGATGCCGCCGTCGCCCTCCCGGATGAGCCCCCCTGAGATCGTCCTGGCGACCTCGGTGCTGAGGAACGCGCCCACCAAATTGAGCACTGCAGCGATCGATACTGCGACCCTCGGCTTGAGTGCACCGGTGGCGATGGGGGTAGCCATCGCGTTGGCGGTGTCGTGAAAGCCGTTCGTGAAATCGAAGAACAGGGCCAGCACGATGACCAGCGCGACCATAAGTGAGATGTCCACTGCGGTCGAGTCTTACACCCCGATAAACCGCGGTCAACATTCGCGTAAACTCTGGCCGCTATGACTCTCATTTCCGTCGTCGTCCCCTCCTGGAACGACGCGGCCATGCTCCGCCGGTGCCTCGCCGCACTCGACGTGCAGACCCGGCCGGCCGACGAGATCGTGGTCGTCGACAACGGGAGCACCGATGACACGGCGGCGGTCGCGGTGGCGGCGGGTGCCCGGGTTGTCGTCGAGCCGAGGCGCGGCGTCTGGCCGGCGACGATCGCGGGGTTCGACGCCGCACAGGGCGAGATCATCGCGCGGCTCGACGCGGACTCCGTGCCTCCCCCGGACTGGATCGAAAGAGTCGAGGAGCTCCTGGCGGCATCCGGGGACCTTTCCGCCGTCACCGGCCCAGGTGACTTCTACGGCGGCAACCCGTTCACGCGCTGGGTGGGCGAGCACGTCTACATCGCGGGTTACTTCTGGTTCATCGGCGGGCTCCTGGGTCACCCACCGCTCTTCGGGTCGAACCTCGCACTGCGGCGCGCGCTCTGGACGGCATTGCGGCCGCGCCTCGACCCGACGCTCAAGCGCATCCACGACGACCTGCAGTTGAGCTTCCTGCTCGAGCCCGACATGACTGTCGTGTACGACAGGACACTGAGGGTGGGCGTCTCCGCCCGGCCCTTCAGCTCCCTGCGCGGCCTTGGTCGCAGGCTCGGGTGGGCAGGGATCGGGATCTGGCGCAATCGGGCCGCCATTAGGCCTGTCAGCCGGCGGGAGCCGACGAGCGGGCGAAGAGTTCGAGCAGATCGCGACTGAGTTGGTGCGGTGACGTCTCGCACGGGCTGTGACCCGAGACGTAGACCGCGACGTGGGCGCCGATCCGGTCGGCGAAGGCGAGGTGCAGGCGCAGCGGCCACAGGTCGTGCTCTCCGACGGCGATGAGTTTCGGGATGTCGATCCCCTGGATCGTGTCGCGGACATCCGGCGCCCGCTTCATCATCCGGATGATGTCGCGCACGCTCGCACGGCTCGTGACCGTGAGGCGGTCGCGTACGAAACGGAGCCTGCCCGGAGGCACGGGAACGAAGTTGCGCCGGATGCCCCAGATCATGAGAGACGCGCCGATCCCGCCCGTCGTGAGCCCCGAAATCCACCCGATGCGCTTGACGCCGCGGAAACCCTGGCCCGGTTCGGGAGGGCAACTCAGGAGGGTGAGGCTGGCGAACAGTTCTCGGCGGCGCACGAGGGCAAGCTGCGCGACGGTTCCGGCGAAGGAGTAGCCCAGCACGTGGGCGGGCGTCGTCGACGACTCAAGGACGGCGAGGAGGTCATCGACGAACAGGTCGTAGTCGTACTGCGCGCGCGGCGGGCTCAGTCGGTGCGGGCCTGCGCCGGCTGACTCGTACTGCCCGGCCTGGTCGTAGGACACGGCGAAGTAGCCCGCATCGGCGAGGATCGGCAGCATGAGGCTGAAATCCTCTTTCGAGCCCGTGACGCCTGGCACAAGGACGATGCGCGGATTCGCCGGATCACCGAGAGAGACCATCGCGAGCCTGCCGCTCGGCGCATCGAACTCCGTGCGGACGGCTCCGGCGGGAAGCACGCTCCAGTCGAGGTCGGGAAGAGCGGCGTCGAGGGCCGCTTCGGGGCCCGAACTGTCGGCGGTCAGCACGGACCCACGATATCGACACCGTGGGACGCTCGGCGGCCGTGACAGGATCGTAATATCATGACCCCCTGCATTGGGGCAATATTAGGTGTTCTCTCGCGCGGGGGCGCAGCCTAAACTTCACTGCATACCCAAGTTGACATGATTGTGGGGGTCGATCCTTGGACGACAACAGCTTTTACGGCGCACCGGCTGGTTGGTACCCCGACCCGCTCGGACTTCCTCAGTTGCGCTGGTGGGACAGTACGGCCTGGACGCACCAGACGGCCGAAGCACGCGCGCCGATGGTCATGCAGGAGACGACGTACGCCTGGCCAGAGGATGAGTTCGATCGCGAGCAGCAGGACGAGCAGGATCTCCTGACCCGCCGCGAGCGCCGCGAGCGCGAGCGCCGCGACGGCAACAACATCGCCGCTCCCACGGCACTCACCCTGCTCCAGCTCGAACCGCCGTCGAGGGCCGATGTCCAGAGGGACGTCCCGGAGCCCTTCGACCCGTTCGCTGCCGACGCCGGCAGCGCGGCAGGGACCGTGCCGGACCCGCTTGCGGCGACGCGCTCCGCAGCCCTGCAGGACTCGCAGGGCGAGACCCTTCCGCCGACCTCCTACGACGAGCCGTACCAGGCGACGTCGTACGCGCAGCCGACCTCCTATGGGCAGCCGACCTCCTATGCACAGCCGGGAACCCAGCAAGGGGCGCCCATGGGTGCCCCGCAGCAGGAAGAGATGTTCTCCGGATTCGCGGCGCACATGCCCCACCAGGCGCAGCCGCAGCAGACCTTCGATTGGGCTCCCCGCGTCGACCCGCTCAACGACCCGCAGTACCAGGCGTTCCTCAGGGCACAGACGGCACCGCACGCCAAGGCCACCCACAACGGCCCGGTCTGGATGATCGCGCTCATCCCGCTTCTCCAGCTCGTCCTCAGCCTCCTCGTGCTCACGGCGATGGGGACGGCCGAGGCCTCAGGGATCATGGCGGCGATCTGGCTCGCTCCCTATCCGATCGTCGTCGGACTGGCAGCACTCGACCGTCGCAACCTCAGGAAGTCGGGGCACGAGACGACGGCGCACTGGCTGTGGGCCCTCCTCACCGCACCCGTCTACCTCGTGGTCCGCGCTGTGGCAGCGATCCGTGAGTCCGGCGGCGGATTCGGCCCCGTGCTCGTCTGGTTCGCTCTCGGCCTCCTGCAGATCGGCGCCATCGTCGCCGTTCCCGGCCTCCTCATCTCAACGGCTCCTGCAGTATTCGCCGACCAGGCCGAGCAGTCGATCGTCGCGGATGCCGCCGTGATCGGCTCCGACCTGGAGGTCACCTGTCCCGCACTGCCTCCCGTCCTCATCGGCCAGACCTTCTTCTGCGAAGGGGTCAACGCCGCGGGAACACCGCTCGAGATCGAGGTAAGCCTCCAGCGTGTCAACGGCTGGATCGACTGGCAGGTCGTCGACTGGGGCATCTACACGATCGGCTAGGGCCCTTAACGAGACATCGCGCCGTGACGATCCCGAAGGTCGTCACGGCGCGATCCCGTTAAGCGGGGGCCTATCCTCCGAAGAGCGCCTCGACCGGTCCGCGTGCGAAGTACACGAGGAACCCGGCAGCGACGATCCACAGCAGCGGCGAGATGCCCTTCGCCTTGCCGGCGAGGCTGCGCACGACGACCCAGGAGATGAACCCGACGCCGATGCCGTTCGCAATCGAGTAGGTGAGCGGCATGACGACGACCGTGAGGAAGACAGGGAGGCCGATCGAGAACTCGCTCCAGTCGACATCCCGGATCTGCGACACCATGAGCACACCGACCACGACAAGGGCGGCGCCGGCCACCTCGAGAGGCACGACCTGGGTCAGCGGGGTGAAGAACATCGCAAGAAGGAACAGCACGCCGGTGACGACGCTCGCGAACCCTGTTCTCGCCCCCTCGCCGACGCCCGCCGCCGAGTCGATGTAGATCGTGTTCGACGAGCTTGACGTCGCCCCTCCGGCGACGGCACCGATGCCCTCGACGATGAGCGACGATTTGAGGCGCGGGAAGTTCCCCTCGCTATCGGCGAGACCTGCCTCCTTGGTGAGCCCGGTGAGGGTGCCCACGGCGTCGAAGAAGTTCGTGAACACGAGCGTGAACACGAGCATGATCCCGGCAAGCCACCCGATCCGGCCGAAGGCGTCGAAGTTGAATGCCCCGAGCAGCCCGAAGTCGGGGACAGAGACGATCGCGTCAGGCAGCGCTGGAACGTTGAGGCTCCAGCCGCCGGGGTGCGGCCCGTCGGCGTCGAATGCCGGACCGAGCTTGAAGATCGCCTCCGCCACGATCGCGATGACGGTCGTCACGAGGATGCCGATGAGCAGCGCGCCCTTGACCTTGCGGGCCATGAGCACGCCCATGATGAGCAGCCCGAAGATGAAGATGAGGGTCGGGATCGTCGTGATCGAGCCGCCGTCTCCGAGCTGAACGGGAGGGTTCGCCGCCCCGCTCGATCGCACGAATCCGGCATCCACGAGGCCGATGAACGCGATGAAGAGGCCGATGCCGACCGTGATAGCGATCTTCAGCTGTGCAGGGACGGCCTTGAAGATGAGCTCGCGCAGCCTCGTGGCCGAGAGAAGCACGATGATGAGACCGTTGATGACGACGAGGCCCATCGCCTCAGCCCAGGTCACTTGACCGACGACGCTGACCGCGAGAAAGGAGTTGATCCCGAGCCCGGCGGCGAGTCCGAACGGCAGGTTCGCGACGAGCCCGAAGAGGATCGTCATGACTCCCGCGGTGAGACCCGTGACCGCAGCGACCTGGACGCCGTCGAGCGAATTGCCCGTGACATCCGCGACCCCGCCCAGGATGAGCGGGTTGAGGATGACGATGTAGGCCATCGTCATGAAGGTGACGAGGCCACCGCGAACCTCGCGGCCCACGGTCGATTTGCGAAAGCTGATCTCGAAGAACGAGTCGAACCGCTCGCGGAATGTGGCTCCGCTCCCCCGCTTCACGGGGTTGTGCTGCGCCCAGTCTGTCGGCGTCGCACTCTCATGCGACGCTGCAGGGCTCTCGGATGTCGTGGAAATTTTCGGCTCCATCTCTCGCGGTGGGTGGGATTGGTCTCACCCTATTGCGCGGAGCGAGCGCGACCCCCGGAGGACTCGCGGGGCGAGGCCCAGCGCTCCCGCTCCCGTCTAGAGTTGACGCGATGGACGACGCGCGGCAGGGCTGGCTGAGCGACCGGGAACGCCGGCGGCTCACCCGTCGCCCCAGCGACCGGGCAATGACAGCGACGCTCGCCACGAGCGGCCTCGTCGCCGCGACCATGCAAACGCTCGTGACGCCGATCATTCCCCAACTGCCCGTGCTCCTCGACACGAACGTTGCCGATGCCCAGTGGGTCCTGACCGCGACGCTCCTGTCCGCGGCGATCGCGACGCCCATCGGTGGGCGCCTGGGCGACATGTACGGAAAGCGCAGGATCGCGCTCGCCCTCCTCATGATCATGACCTTCGGGTCGATCATCGCGGCGATCTCGAACACGCTCGTGCCGATGATCATCGGGCGAGCAATGCAGGGCATCGGGCTCGGCGTCATCGCGCTCGGGATCAGCATCCTGCGCGACGTCATCCATCCGAAGAAGCTCGGCGGGGCCGTCGCCCTGGTGAGCGCGACCATGGGCGTGGGCGGCGCCCTTGGCCTCGCCGTTTCCGCGCTCATCGCCGAAAGCCTCGACTGGCATTTCCTGTTCTGGCTGTCCGCCCTCCTCGGCGTCCTCGCGTTCGTCCTCGTCATCACGATCATCCCTGTGAGCACTCTGCGCACGGCAGGGCGCTTCGACTGGGGCGGCGCCGTGGGGCTCTCGATCGGTCTCGTCGGCATCCTGCTCGGGGTCGCGAAGGGCAACGAGTGGGGCTGGACGAGCCCCGTCATCCTCGCCCTGCTCATCGGCGGGACCGTCGTGTTCGTGGCATGGGGCTTCTACGAGCTCCGGATGGCGGACCCGCTCGTCGACCTGCGGGTGGCCGCCCGCCGACCCGTGCTGCTCACCAACCTGGCGTCGATCGCGGTCGGGTTCGCGTTCTTCGTGACCGCCGCAGCGCAGCCGATCCTGCTCGAACTGCCAACCGATACTGGAGTCGGCCTCGGCCAGACCCTGCTCGTGGCGAGCCTGTGCCTCATGCCGAACGGCATCGTCATGTTCCTCGTGTCGCCGCTCGCCGCGCGCCTCTCGAACGCGCGCGGACCCAGAGTGAGCCTCGTGCTCGGCGGGTTCATCATCGCCGTCGCGTTCACGATCGCGATTCCCCTCATGCACGAGGTGTGGCACGTCATCCTCGTCTCGACACTCGTCGGGCTTGGCACCGGTTTCGCGTACTCGGCCATGCCGACGCTCATCATGCACTCCGTGCCGCCCACCGAGACCGCTGCGGCGAACGGCCTCAACTCGGTCATGCGCACACTCGGCTCGACACTCGCGGCGAGCCTCATCGGTGTCATCCTGTCCACGAGTTTCGTGACCTCGAACGGGATCGACATCCCGACGCGCGAGGCGTTCCAGGTGGTCTTCGCGCTGGCTGCCGGTGTCGCGATGGCTGGGACGATCGTCGCTGCATTCATCCCACGCCGGGAGCGCCGCTACGAGGACACCCAGAGCATCCCCCTCCAGGGCCAGCTGGATCCGTGAGGGGTCAGTAACTGCCGTTCCCAAGGCGCGCGAAGAGCAGTTACTGACCCCTCATGCGTCGTCGGTCTCGGGATACCAGACGCGCGTCCCGTCAAC
>DAITPJ010000028.1:0-24295 GCA_036833635.1 Terrimesophilobacter sp. | reverse complement strand
AGCGGGAAGAAGTGGTCCCAATTGAACACGATGTCGACGCCGAGTTCCTCGCACGCCGACACCGTGTCCCTGATGTTTCGATATGTCGCGTGCTGGGGGGCGAGTTGCACCCCGAGACGCAGCGGACGGGAGGTGGTCATCCGCCCAGCCTATGCGGGGGCGGGCTCCTTCCGCCGCGCGAGGAGCACGGCCATCGGCCCGAACGTCGCAAGGACCGCGACGACCTGGACCACGCCGGCCGGGACGCCGCCGACGAGGTTCGCAACGGCCATGACGATCGCGGCGACGGGCACCCACACTGGCAGGAGTTTCGCGAGCCGGAGCCCGATGCTCAGGAGGATGGGGCCGAGGGAGAAGCCGACGAGGAAGCCGTAGAGCAGGATGCTCGAAAGGGCGTTCCCGTCGTCTGCATGAAGGAGCGCGAGCCCGGCATCCGCGTCGAGGCCGGCTCCGGCGGCGTCGCCGATGAGGCCGAAGAAGAGCGCGAGGTGGCCGACGCCGGCGATGAGCCCGATGGCCGTGAGGTAGCCGCCGATCGTCGTGACGAGCCACCCCTTCGAGCGCGCGAGCATCGTGACCGGGACGATGCCGCCCACCCAGGCGAGAGGCCCGAGCACAGCGAGCAGGCCGACCAGCAGCCAGACGCCAGGGTTCTCCCGAGCGAGATCGATGGGGGTCCCTGAGGGGTCACTGGGTTGCACGACCCATTGGATGATGGTCGCCGCGACGAGGCTCAGCACCCCGAGGGCGATGCCGACGACGCCGGCGATGCGCCAGAAGCGTTCTGCTGTCATTGTTCTTGGTCCTTGTCTCTCATGGCACCGGGCGGTGCCTCTCCCGAGAATCCCGCCTCCGGATGCCGGGCCGCATCGCCGGGGCAGGCGAACCGGTCGGGCTGCACGGGCGAATGCCGCCTGTGCTGCATCGCCCATCCGGATGAGCGCGCTCGCCCGATCGGGCGACGAGAGTTGCGCAAGTCTCGGAATAGAGTGGGGCAATGTTCCGTCGGGTGGCTCCGTGGCTGCGGCGCAGGCTGCTCGGGTTCCCCCACGGCGATCTGCTGCTCGCAGGGCTCCTGTGCGTCATCGCCGTCGCGAGTGTCGCGACGGGAAACCCCTACGAAGGTCCGCTCGCCGTGACCCTGCCGGTCGCCGTCGCCTCGACGGTCGCCCTTGCCTGGCGCACGCGAAGCCCGGTGGTGACGGTCGCCGTCGTGCTCCTTGCGGACATCGCGCAGCTGCTCCTCGCCCAACCCTCTGGGTCGCTCTGGTCCCTCGTGGTCTCCGCCATCGCGATGTACTCGCTCGCCGCCCACTACACCGAGGGCAGGGCGGCGATCGTCGGCGTCGTCATGGTCGCGACGATCCTCATCGAGGAGAAGGTCACCGCGGGGCAGGACTACCTCTTCATCATCCTGCTCTTCGGCGGGCTGTGGCTGCTCGGCCGCGCGAGCAGGCTGTGGCGCGGACGCGTGTCGAGAGCCGAGCAGCATGAACACGACCTCGCCCTGCTCGCGGTCTCCGACGAGCGCGTGCGCATCGCGCGCGAACTGCACGATGTCGTCGCGCACAGCCTGAGTGTCATCGCGGTGCAGGCCGACGCCGCCGGCGCGGCGCTCGAGCGCGACCCGGAACTCGCCCGTGAGCCGCTCAGGGTCATCAACTCCACGGCGCGCTCGTCGCTCGGCGAGATCCGCGACATGCTCCAACTGCTGCGCACCGACGATGAGGAGCTCCGGCCGGCCCCCGGGCTCGCCGCCCTCGACGAACTGCTGGCGTCTGCACGCGACGCCGGGCTGAAGGTCGAGGCGGACATCCGGCTCGGAGACAGGCCCGCGCCGCCCGTCGTCGACCTCGCCGCCTACCGAATCCTGCAGGAGGCGCTCACGAACGCGGCACGGCACGCAGGTGCCGTTGCGGTGACGGTCTCGGTCTCCCGCACCGAGGATTCCCTCGAATTGTCGGTCGAGAACGCGGGTGGGGCGCCCCGAAAGGTCATCGGCGCGGGTGTCGGCCTCCTCGGCATCCGTGAGCGCGTCGCCATGCTTGGTGGGACGATCGACGCCGGCCCTCGTGCCGGTGGCGGCTTCAGGGTCGGGGCCCGCCTGCCGTTGGAAGGCAGGTCTCTATGACGACCGTGCTGCTCGTCGACGACCAGGAACTCGTACGCACGGGCTTCCGCCTCATCCTCGACCTGGAGGAGGGTTTCGATGTCGTCGGTGAGGCTGCGAACGGGGAGGAGGCTGTGCGCCTCGTCGCGGAGCTCCGCCCCGACGTCGTACTCATGGACGTGCGGATGCCCGTGCTCGACGGCATCCGCGCGACCGAGCGCATCGCCGCCGCCGGCTCTGCCTCGCGTGTGCTCATCCTCACGACCTTCGACCTGGACGAGTACGTGTACGACGCGCTTCGTTCAGGGGCGAGCGGGTTTCTGCTCAAGGATGCGCCGCGCGAGCAGCTCGTCGCGGCGCTCCGTGTCGTCGCCGGCGGGGAGTCGCTGCTCGCCCCGCCCATCACGAGGCGACTCATCGAGCGGTTCGTTGCACAGCCGGCGCCGGGTGGTGTACCGGATGCCGTCGCGGCGCTGAGCGAGCGCGAGCGCGAGGTGCTCGGCCTCCTCGCCCGCGGCCTCTCCAATGCGGAGATCGCCGGAGACCTCTTCGTGAGCGATGCGACGGTCAAGACGCACGTCGCGCGGATCCTCGCCAAGCTCGGGGTCCGCGACCGGATGCAGGCGGTCATCCTCGCCTACGAGACCGGCTTCATCCGCCCCGGCGATCACCCTCGCCCCGCCGGTTCGTGAGTCCCCGAATTGCGAGAGCATATGCTTCCCCGAGGCGCTGAAAGACACACGCTGGACGATCAGACCCGTCCACTCGTCACTTGCCCGCCGACTCGCCGATCAACGCTCGAGGCGGCCGATCTCCGTACCCGCCGCATCGAAGAGCAGCAGCCAGCCGTCACCGTTGACGCCCGCCACCGTCGCGTTTGCGACCCAGGTGGGCACCGGCGCGCCCTCGCAGCCGATGAGCGTCGACGGGCCGGATGTCGCCAGGAACTCGCCCTCCGGCCCAACGGCCCAGCGGCCCTGGCCGCCGTTGCACCCGTCGGATCCGCTCCAGGTGCCGTCGGCCTCGAACAGAACGTGCGGATCGGTCGAGACGGCGTAGGCGACCGGCACCCACTTGCCCGCGAGGGCGGCATCCGTGGCCGGCGTCAGACCCTCGGGAAGAACCGCCGGGGCACGGAACCGCGCGCGCGCCTCGTCGGTGAGCTCCGGCGGCTCGGTGTAGAACTCGGCGGCAGTCGGAATCGGCTCCGGCGCACCGTCGATCGAGAGGGAGGCGACCGTCGCGCCGGCGGCATCCAGGAGGTCGTAGCCACCGGGGGCGGCCTCGAAGCCGGCGGCGCGCTCCAGCCAGCCGACCTCAGGCATCGTGGACGACACGCAGTCGCCCATCCCGCCGAACGGCGAGGCGATGAGCAGGGTGTCGCTCGCGCGCCACGAGCCCATGATCATGCCGCAGTCCCGCCAGAGCTGGAATTCCCCCGCGTCCAGACGCAGCCAGACCGGGTCGGTCTCGCCCTCCGCGCCGGTCACGCGCCAGAGGTTCACGAGGCCGATCGCCTCGGATTCACCGTCGGCCGGCGTGCCCATGAGGGGCGGAGCGTCGGGGTTAGGGCTGTTCGGGGGGCCGCCGGGCTGGCCAGCGCAACCGGTCAGCGCCAGCAGCGCGGCCACGGCCGGGACGGCCAATGCGGGCAGGATGGAGCGCTTCATGCCTCCCACGCTTCCAGAGCGCTTCGGACCCCGCCACCCAACGTTTGGTGTAACTTACCCGTCAGGCTTCCGCACACCACATTCCGGAAGGGACCATGTCGATGAAGCGAACCGTCCGCCGGGCTCCGGCATTCGTCGCCGCGCTGCTCGCGATCGCCCTCGCCGTGAGCGGCTGCGGCTTCCCCGCACCGGATGCCGGAGCCGACGACCTCCAGACCGTCACCGGGCCGCCTTCGGCATCCCAACTGGAGGGCTTCGCCACTGGCCTGCCGGAGGACCCGGCGGAGGCCGCCGAGGCGATCGTGAGGGCGATCTTCGGGCCCGACCCGGTGGCGGCGGTGGCCGCGACCGTGAGCGCGCTCACCCGCTCGGGTGTCGGGGTGACCGACGACGACGCCAAGGTCGTGGCGGCATCCGACCGAGTGTACGCGGACTATCTCGTGCCTCTCGCCTACGTCCCCTCGCTCGCCAACGCGCTGCGCGGCGGCGAGTTCTACACCTCGGAGGAGGTCTCGACCTTCCTCCAGGGGATCGGCATCACCGACGAGCCCGTGGGAGCCGACTCGCTCGGGGAGACGATGCGGGAGTGGGGCAAGGGACCCGACGACGTCGCGCAGCGGATCGCAGCGGGCGCCATCGTTCGCGCCCTGGCCGCTCACGATGGATCCCTGCCGGTGCGAGGCAGCAGCCCGCGCTTCGACCCGCTCCAGTTCCTGTTGCTGTTCGTGCAGCTCACCGGCGACCTGTACGACTACGACGCGAAGGCGGCCGCCGCCGACGGCATCCAGATCGCCCCGGCGTCCTTCTCCCGGGCGGTCCCCGCCACCGGCGACGACGTCATCTCCCGATGCGTCGCCCAGGCCGCCGACCGCGAGAAGACGGGCACGAAGATCAAGTCCCTGGTGAAGGACAAGGTCAAGGAGACGATAGTCGCCAAGGGCACGGAGTGGGTGGTCGAGAACTTCTCCCGCGAGGGCGCCGAGCGGCTCATGCTGCAGCACGCCTTCGAGCTCGCCGGACTGGTCAAGGACGTCGCGGAGAAGGGGACCGCGGTTCTCCAGCAGGCGCTCATGGCGATCCTCCTGCACAACGGTACGCGGATCACCCTGACCGACGATCACAACGCGGAGACGCACTTCCGGCACGAGCACGGCAACCGCTCGCTCAACGTCACCGTCACGGCGACGGTGACCTTCGACTCCTCCCTCGATCAGAAGCGCCTCGACTGCTACAAACTCATCGGCATCGACGTGCCGTCGAACGGTCCGATTCACGGCAAGAACTCCAAGGGCGAGACGGAGTGGCAGGTCAAGTGGGTGTTCGGTGAGGAGATCGCGCCCAACAACAATTACGGTTCGGTGCCGCACGGCGACGTCCTTCGGCCCCAAGACGCCAAGCTGCGGGTCAAGCCCTACACCCCGCTCGACGACAACGGACAGGCCTCGCTGGAGGCCATGACCCGCACCGAGCGCGACACGCCCAACGAAGGCGACCTCCACACCGTCGTCGCCGAGGTCGTGGGCCAGGTAGAACAGGTCAAGAGGCCGGATCCCTTCGATCTCCTCACGATCGCCGGAGGGGCGATCGTGATCGCCGGGATGGTGGGGCAGGCGCTCGCGCTGCCGAGCGCACGGCTGCCCATCACCGTCACCTATCACGGTCAGGACACCTATGTCATGCGGTCCCACGGCAGCATGCTCATCGGGATGATGGCGCTCATGGACTTCGACGTCGACTACTACAGCTGCTCCGGTCTGGCCGGGCCGTGGAAGGGCAACGCCGGCTACGCGGTGGACTCCATGGCGCTCGGCGCCCTCGGTCAGGCGCTCGGCGCATCCGGGCCCGTCGCCGGCTCGTTCACCGACTCGGACACCGTCTTCTCGCTCAACGAGAAGAGCGCCGAGCCCCAGAAAATCTCGCTGCGGGACCCGCAGTTCGGCCTCGAGGTGACGGTCGAGAACCCGCCGAAGCGCGGCGAGCACGTCGACGGCTACCTCGGCTCGGGGACCTGGCTCCTCCCGGGAAGCGGCGTCAACGCCGGGGAGCTCGCCGGCGGTCTGGCCGACAACGGCATGGCCTCCGGGATGACCTACGAGATCCGGGGGGTGCCCGAGGACCCCAGATGCCCCGGTCCGCGATTCGAGGAGAACGAATGGGACGACTGATCGGAGCGGCCGCCGCGGCATTCGCCCTCGCGCTGGCCCTCACCGCGTGCACGGGCGATCCCGGCTCTTCCGGCTCTCCCGGCTCGGCCCAGAACGGCGGATCGGGTTCCTCGTCCACCATGCCCATCGGCCTCTACGGCCTCGGCTCCTCTCACGTCGCCGGCTCCGCGGATACCCTGACGATCGACTACCCCGGCTCCTGCGAGGGCCTCCTCGCGCTCCTGGAGACCGGACAGTGGTCGGTCGACCCCTTCGTCACCCCGACTGGTGCCCTCAACCTCTACCTCGTCGCCCTGAGCCGGAGCGGTCACTCGGCTATCCTGCGGATGAGCGGGTCGGAGACGATCTGCCACGGTACCCTCGCGACCTCTCATAAGGAAGAGGTGCGGCTCAGCGGGGACGAGGACGCCGAGGGGACGGCGGAGTTCCTCCCCTTCGGCTGCCTGTACCAGGACCTCGAGGCGACGACGATCGCCCTCACCGGCCTCTACGACCTCGACGACCTCCACCTGATGGTGAGCGCCGCCTTCGCGTCGGATACCGGTGAGGTCGACCCCGAGAGCATCGAGGTCGGATTGCAGCACGGCACCGAGTCGACGCTGGCAACCTTGGGACGTCTCACCGGGGCGGGCCTATCCGGCGAGGACGACTTCGACGAGCCCGAGATGATCGTCTCGGGGAGTTATCACCCCGGCGACGACATCGACGCCGAGGTCGCGCTCTCCGCTCAGGACCCCGTGACCGGCACGCTCGCCGTGTCGGGTCTCGTCAACGACGCAACGGGCGCGGAGCTCTCGCTCACGACCGGCTTCCGCTGCGTGCCCTGAGGCCGGCCGGCGCGCGTCAGCGCCCGAGGAACTTCTGCAGGGCGGCGAGCTCTTCCTCGCTCGGAGCGCCCGGCGCGGGAGCGGCACCGAGACCGAAGCCCGACCCTGGGGCGACCGCCGGCTTCCCACCAGCCGCGAGCGCGGCCTCCTCTGCTGCGCGCTTGGCGGGGTTACCCGAACGCGAACCCTTCTTCTTCTGCTGCTTCGGCCTGCCGCCACCGAATCCGGCGCCCGGGACCGGCCCCATGCCGGGGATCTGCGGCACGCCGCCCTTGGCGACGGTCTTCATCATCTTGGCGGCCTGCTCGAAGCGGTTGACGAGGGCATTGACCTCGGTCACCGTCATGCCGGAGCCCTTCGCGATGCGCAGTCGCCGCGAGCCGTTGAGCAGCTTGGGCTGGCGACGCTCGGTCGGCGTCATCGACTGGATGATCGCCTCCGTGCGCGTGATCTCCCGCTCGTCGAAGTTCTCGAGCTGCTGGCGCATGCCCTTCGCGCCCGGAAGCATCCCGAGCATGCCCTTGATCGAGCCCATGTTCTTGAGCTGCTGCATCTGGGCGAGGAAGTCCTCGAGGGTGAACGTGTCGGTCGCGAACTTCTCCGCGACCTTCTTCGCCTCTTCCTCGTCGAAGGTCTTCTGCGCCTGCTCGATGAGCGTGAGGATGTCACCGAGGTCGAGGATGCGGCTCGCCATCCTGTCCGGGTGGAACGGCTCGAAGTCGTCGAGCCCCTCTCCCGTGCTCGCGAACATGATCGGGCGCCCGGTGACCGACGCGACCGAGAGCGCGGCGCCACCTCGCGCATCGCCGTCGAGCTTCGTGAGCACGACCCCGGTGAAGTCGACGCCGTCCTGGAACGCCTTCGCCGTGTTGACGGCATCCTGCCCGATCATCGCGTCGATGACGAAGAGCACCTCGTCCGGGTCGACGGCTTTCCGGATGTCGGCGGCCTGCTTCATGAGCTCGGCGTCGACGCCGAGGCGGCCGGCCGTGTCGACGATCACGGTGTCGTACTGGCGGCGCTGGGCCTCCTTGACGCCGTCCTTCGCCACCGTGACCGGGTTGCCGACGCCGTTGCCAGGCTCGGGCGCCCACACCGCGACGCCCGCCTGCTCTCCGACGACCTGGAGTTGCGTGACGGCGTTCGGCCGCTGGAGGTCGGCCGCGACGAGGAGCGGAGTGTGTCCCTCGCCCGCGAGCCACTTCGCGAGCTTGCCGGCGAGCGTCGTCTTGCCCGCGCCCTGGAGGCCCGCGAGCATGATGACGGTCGGCGGGGTCTTCGCGAATTCGAGCCTGCGCTGCTGGCCGCCGAGGATCGTCGTGAGTTCGTCGTTGACGATCTGCACGACCTGCTGGGCGGGGTTGAGCGCCTTGCTGACCTCGTCCCCGAGGGCGCGCTCGCGCACGCGGCCGGTGAAGTCCTTGACGACCTCGAGGGCGACATCCGCATCGAGCAGCGCGCGACGGATCTCGCGGACGGTGCCATCGATATCCGCCGGGGTCAGTTTGCCCTTGCCGCGGAGTTTCTTGAAGGCGTCGGCGAGACGGTCGGTGAGATTTCCGAAGGTGGCCATGGTGCCCCTAGCTTAATCGAGACGACCGGGGCTTTTCCTCAGCGGCCCTGGGCTGAGTCACTCAGGCGTCACGGCGGCGATCTGCGCCGCGAACCAGTTCATGAACCGGCGGAACTGCGCCTCGGTGATCGACTCGTCCGAGACGAGGGTGGACTGCACCACGGCGTTGCTGCGCTGCAGTTCGACGACGTAAACGAATCCTCCGCCGCCCGCCGGATCCCGTTCGATCCAGCCGGCCACGCCCACCGACGCGGGGACCCCGAGGTCGGGTATCGGTCTGAGCGTGGCCGTGTAGACCCCCTCGCCGAAGTCGATCGAGTATGTGGCGCAGCGCTCGACCGCCTCGGCCAGATCGGTGGTGAAGGCCTCAGCCGATCGGGAGTCGTCGAACAGCCGCACGTTCAGGCTCAGCCAGTTCGAGAAGTCGTCCTCATAAGTGCCCAGGAAGTAGATGGAGTCCTGGCCGGTCGCATCCGGGCCACCCCTCGCGGTCGTGACCGGCGCATCCGAGCTCGCGAAGAAGCACTCGTCCGGCTGCCCGCCGCCGTTCTCCCACTGGTCCTCCATGAAGTCGTAATAGTCCGCAGCGGACCTCGCCTCGTAGTATCCATAGGGCGCGGTGACATTGGGCAAGCCGAGTTCCTCAAGAGTGCGCGGGGTCGGCACGAATCGCGCGACGGATGCCGGGACGAAACAGACACCCGGGCAGTCCACGGGCTCCCTGGCCACGGGGGAGCCCGGATCGCCGACGATCGGCGCCGGCTCCCAGATCGAGGACGGATCGCTCGTCGCGCTCGTGGCGATGACGTCGGCGACCACCGCCGCAAGCGCTATTGCCCCGTAGACCGCCCCACCCAGCACCACAACGACCGCGATGACCACCGGGATGATCCACCGTCGCGATGCGGTGCGCCCCGCAGGTGGAGTCGGCTGCGGAGCTACCTGGTAGACGTTCGCGGCCTCAATCGGCGGTTTCGGGGCGCTCGGTTCCGGCGGCGCGAACCCGCCGTAGTCCTCGTCTGCCATAGCGGAAGGATAGACCACCGCGGCGAGGGTGGGAGCGCCGAGCTCGACCCGTACCGGTCCGCTCATCCGAACCTTCGAGGGAGCCGGACCCGCGGCGCCGTCGTGCCCGGTCGTTAGGGTGGGCTCATGCGCTATGGGATCGTCATCCTCCCCCAACAACCATGGGCCGAGGCGCAGCACACGTGGCGGCAGGCGGAGGATCTCGGCTTCGACCACGCCTGGACCTACGACCACCTCTCCTGGCGGAGTCTCGCCGGGGAGCCCTGGGGGGCGACGGTGCCCACGCTCACGGCCGCCGCGACGACGACCTCGAGAATCCGGCTCGGGACGTTCGTGGCCTCGCCGAACTTCCGGCATCCGGTGCCGTTCGCCAAGGACCTCGCGACGCTCGACGACGTCTCCGGCGGGCGCTTCCTGCTCGGCGTGGGGTCCGGCGGCACGGGGTTCGACGCCTTCGTGCTCGGCCAGGAACAGCTGACCGGCCGCGAGCGCCACGAGCGGTTCGTCGAGTTCGTGCGCGGACTCGACGCTCTCCTGCGTTTTGAGGAGCCCGGCAGCGGCGGGGTGAGCTTCGAGGGCGAGTGGTTCACCGCCCACGAGGCACGGATGGTCGGCGAACCGGCGCAGCATCCGCGTCTGCCGTTCGTCGTTGCTGCAGACGGGCCGAAAGGGCTTCAGCTCGTGGCGGAACTCGCCGACGGCTGGGTCACACTCGGGCACGAGTCGGAGAACCCGGATGCCTGGTGGCAGTCTGTCGCGCAGGTCTCGCATCGTCTCGACGATGCGCTCGCAGAGCACGGGCGCGACACGGCGTCGCTCGACCGCTACCTGAGCCTCGACGCCCATCGCTACGCGCTGGAAAGCGTGGACGCCTGGGAGGATGCCGTTGGCCGCGCCGCCGGGCTCGGCTTCACGGATGTCGTGACCCACTGGCCGAGGGACGAGGGCGTCTACGCCGGCCGCGAGGACGTCCTCATCGAGGTCGCCGGACGGCTCCGCCGCTGAAAGCCGAGGCCGCTAACGTGGAGGCATGACCACTCCACTCATTCGCGAGTTCGGCGAACACTCGCCCCAGGTCGACCCGACCGCGTGGGTCGCCCCCAATGCGACGCTCGTGGGTCGCGTGTCGCTCGGCGCGCAGTCGAGCGTCTTCTACGGCGCCGTGCTGCGCGGCGACACGGACGCGATCACGCTCGGCGCGCGCAGCAACCTTCAGGACAACGTCGTCGTTCACTGCGACACGGGCGTCCCGACGACGATCGGCGCGGGAGTGAGCGTCGGTCATGGCGCCGTCGTGCACGGTTGCACGATCGAGGATGACTGCCTCGTCGGGATGCACGCCACCGTCATGAACGGCGCGGTGATCGGCACCGGCTCACTCGTCGCGGGTGGTGCCGTCGTGCTCGAGGGCACCGTCGTCCCGCCGCGCTCCCTCGTCGCGGGCGTGCCAGCCAAAGTCCGCCGCGAGCTCACCGATGACGAGCTCGCCGGCATCCGCACCAACGCCGACCACTACGTCGAGCTGAGCCGCGCGCACGCCCTGATCTGAGCCTGCCCGCTGGCTTTCATCATTCAGGAGTCGGTGTGACTAGAGTGACCGCGGCGACGGTTGTCAACCCCACCAGCATCTTCCACCACAGGAGTCCCACCACCTCCTGAATGATGAAAGTCAGGCGACGAGGTTCTGCACGAAGACGTGCGGGGTGAAACCGGTCAGGTCGCCGATGCCCTCGCCCTGTCCGACGAGCTTGATCGGGATGCCGGTCTTCTCCTGCACGGCGAGCACGAAGCCGCCCTTCGCCGAGCCGTCGAGCTTCGTGAGCACGAGCCCGGTGACCCCCGCGTGCTGGATGAACGCCTCCGCCTGCGCGAGCCCATTCTGGCCCGTCGTAGCGTCGAGCACGAGCAGCACCTCGGCGATCTCGGCCTGCTTCTCGATCACGCGACGGATCTTGCCGAGCTCGTCCATGAGCCCGCTCTTGGTCTGCAGCCGACCGGCCGTGTCGATGAGAACGATGTCGATCCCCTCGCGCTGGGCCTTCTCGACGGTCTGAAACGCGACGGATGCCGGATCCTGTCCCTGCGCCTGCGGCTTCACGATCTGCGCACCGCCCCGCTCGGCCCACGTCGCGAGCTGCTCGACGGCCGCCGCACGGAACGTGTCGGCCGCGCCCACGACGACACTGCGCCCGTGGTTCGCGAGGAACTTCGCGAACTTGCCGATCGTCGTCGTCTTCCCGACGCCGTTGACGCCCACGACGAGCACGATCGCGGGCCGGGCCGTCAGCCGGAGAGTCGGGTCGAGCCGGGCGAGGCGTTCCTCGAGAGTCTCGCGCAGCATCCGCTTGAGGTCGGCTGGGTCGGTCGTGCGGAAGCGATCGACGCTCGCGCGCAATTCGGTGACGATCGCGTCGGTGATGTCAGGCCCGAAGTCGGACGAGAGGAGGGCGTCCTCCAGGTCGTCCCAGGTCTCCTCGTCGATGGTCTTCTTCGCGAACATTCCGCGCAGCGCCCCACCGAGGGACCATGGTTGTGCACGTGGGTCTTGGTCGCTCTGGGCCATGCGCTCGATCCTAGTTGGCGCCCGATCCTAGTTGCCTGGCTGGCGCGTCGGCGCGAGCCAGCGCACCGACCAGGCGGTCACAACCGCGACGAGCAGGAGCGAGACGACGCCGAGTCCCGAGTATCCGACGAGCGCGAGCACGGGCCCGGCGAGCGCGCCGCACACCGCGGCGGTCGAGTTCATGAGCAGGTCGGAGACGCCCTGCAGCCCGGCCCGGTCATCGACCGGCGCGGATTCGGCGACGAGGGTCGAGCCGGCGATCGTGGATGCCGACCAGCCGAGCCCGAGGAAGATCACGCTCACGATCACGAGCACCTGCGAGTGGCTCCCGACCCAGGCTGTCAGCAGCGACACGACGAGCATGCTCTGGCCGAAGAGGATCGTCGGCACCCGTCCCCAGCGGTCGGCCAGCCAGCCGAAGACCGGCGACAGCGCGTACATTCCCGCGATGTGGAGGCTCAACGCAAAGCCCACGATCACGAGAGTTGCCCCATGCTCGTAGAGATGCACGGGCGTCATCGACATCATCGCGACCATGGTGGCGTGGCTGAACGCGACCGCGACGACGGCGTAGCGGGCGAGGGGGTTGACCTTGAGGGTCGCGAAGCCGTGGCGCGGGGGTGCCCCCTCGCGAGGCGGCGCGTTCCTCAGCGCGGTGAGGAGCGGATCCGGTCGGAGTCCGAAGAAGTACACGAGCATCGCGGCAAGCTGCGCCGCGACCGTGAAGACGAAGGGGCCGGTAAGCGTCGGAAGGCCGATCACGGCACCGATCGACTCTCCTGGCTCGATGAGGTTCGGGCCGAGCACGGCGCCGATCGTCGTCGACCAGACGACGAGCGAGAGCTGCCGCGCCCGGTGGAGCGGGAGGGCGAGATCGGTCGCGGCGAACCGTGCCTGCAGGTTCGTCGCGGAGCCTGCACCGGCGAGGGCAAGGCCCACGAGCAGCAGCGGGAAGGAACCGAGCGCGGCGGCACCCGTCGCGAGCACGGCCCCGAGGGCTGCCACGACCGACCCTATCGACAGCGCAATACGCCTGCCGCGCGCCTGCGCCGCCCGTGCGAGCGGCACGGCGATGAGGGCGGCCCCGAGCGTGCTCATCGTCGCCGCCATGCCCGACCACGCCGGCGACCCGCTGACATCCGAGGCAAGGAGCGCCCCGACCGAGACGGTCGCGCCGAGCCCAATGCCGCCGAGGATCTGGGCGAGCACGAGCGAACGAATAACGCGCTTCTGGATGACTTCCGTCTCGATCACTGCGCAAGTCTAGGCTGGGGCTGCCTCACCCTGCTTCTTCTCCGCCCGTCGATTCGCGACCGCGTCGACCCACCAGATGACCACCGCCCCGATGGCGAATCCCGCGAAGAGGAGCGACCACGCCAGGAAGTCGCCCGTGTAGCTCGCGAAGCTGTCCGGGATCGTGAAGAGCACGAGTGAGAAGGCGGCGAGGCCGACCGCGTAGGAGAGCCCCCAGACCCATTTCTTCCACGCGATGAGATCGGCGCCGTCGAGCGCCGCGAGGGGAAGGAGGGCGAGCGGCAACGTCGCGATCCCCTCGAGCGTGACGCCGCTCAGGAACTCGACGACCGCCACCATGGCGGCATCGCCCGGCCCGGAGAGCGGCGCGAGGATGCTGTACGCGATCCAGCCGACGAGCGAGACCGCGAGAGCGTAGCCGCTCCCGACGAGCACGACGATGGCCTTCCTCGATGCCGTGAGGGTCACCGCGAAGGCGAGCCCCGAGACGAGTCCGAAAATGACTCCAGGACTGAACTCGAGCAGGCGCCCGATGAGCACCGCGACGAGCAGGATGAGCAGGGAGCCCCAACGGAACTTGATGTACGGGCCGGCATCCGGTTCGAGCCGTCGCACAACGCGGCGAACGATAATCCACCCGACGAGGTTGAACAGCGCGAAGCTCAGGAACCCCGTCAACAGCACGCGCAGCGACATGAGGTTCGGGCCGAAGCCGGGGTCGACGAAGCCCGCAATGATCCCGGCGACGGCGAAGCCCGGCCAGACGAGCCACGACGTCGACCTCGCCCTCCGCGCTGGCTCGCCCTTCGCGGGCCGGGCCGTGCCACGGCGCAGCGTCGACCGCATCCACTTCGCGACCCTGTCGTAACGGCCGCCGATGACCGAGTTGAGCAGGCTGGCCGGATATCCGACGACGAGCATGAGGATCACGGATGCCGAGCACACGACGGCGAGCTGCGTCGGGCTGGGCGCGGCCTGGGCGATCGTGCGCAGTGAGCTCAGCACGCTCGGGTCCGCGAGGCCGCTCGCGGGGAACAGGCGACTCGTCGCGACCGTCACGAAGATGCTCGGCGCCGCGAGACTCGCGTCGTTCGTGTACTCGGCGCCGTCGGCGTAGGTCAACTCGATCGTGTCGAGGCCCGTGCTCTCGTCGCCGAACCTCGCCCTGACGTACTGCGGGGTGGTCTCGACGGCGGCGAGGTCGTCGGCGGTGAGTGCGACGCCGTCGACGCGCGGGCCGGGTCCGACGTCGATCGCGCCGATCGAGGGGCCGACGATCCAACCCGCCTGCTCGAATGCGCGAAGAATGCCGACAACCGTCGCGACGTCGGCATCCGTGTAGGCGAGTACGTACGCTCTCAGCGCCTCGGGGGCGTCACTGCCGTCCGCGGCGAGACGCGAGGCGCAGTCCCAGGGGAATGCGCGAAGCGGAGGCGGAACGTTGGTCGTGTCGACGGCGAACAGTTCGCGACCAGAGGTCGCGAGGTACGTGTTCGAGCACTGCGCCCCCGCCGCGGCGGCCAGGTCCGCAGGGCCGAGGATCTGCCAGGCGGGCGCTCCGAGCACGGCGATACCGGCGAGTGCAGCAAAGAGCGTCCATGATGCGATGCGTCGGAGACTCGACTTCACGGAAGTCACAGTAATGACTCGCCGGGCGCTACGGAAGAGTCAGCCGGCCTGTTCTTCGCGCGCCAGGCGCTGGCCGACGACCGCGCTGATCCCGTCGGCCCGCATCGAGACGCCGTAGAGGGCATCCGCAATCTCCATCGTGCGCTTCTGGTGCGTGATGACGATGAGCTGCGAGTCGGCGCGGAGCTCCTCGAGCACTGTCAGCAGTCGCCCGAGATTGGTGTCGTCGAGCGCCGCCTCGACCTCGTCGAGGATGTAGAACGGACTCGGCCGCGCTGTGAAGATCGCGATGAGGAGAGCGATGGCCGCAAGCGATCGCTCGCCGCCGCTCAGGAGAGACAGCCGCTCGATCTTCTTGCCGGCTGGACGCACCGTCACATCGATGCCGGTCGTGAGCAGGTCATCCGGTTCGGTGAGATGGATGCTGCCGCTGCCGCCAGGGAAGAGCACGGGGAAGACCTCGTTGAAGGCCGCCTTCGTGTCCTCGAAGGCGCTTGCGAAGATCTCCTGCATCCGACCGTCGATGTCGTCGATGATCGTCAGGAGGTCCTTGCGGGTGTTCGTGAGGTCGGTGAGCTGCTCGGTGAGGAACTTGTGGCGCTGCTCGAGCGCCTCGAACTCCTCGAGGGCGAGCGGGTTGACGCGGCCGAGCTGGGCGAGCTTGCGCTCGGCCTTCGCGAGCCGTGCCTCCTGCTCGGAGCGGATGAACCGGGTGAACTCTCCGATTGAGCTTGCCGAAATCGGGGTCTCGACGGGCTCGACCGGAGAAGCAGCGGGCTCGACCGGAGAAGCAGCCAGCGCACCGTCCGCCGGCACGGGCACCTCTGGCCCGTACTCGGCGACGAGCACCTCCTCGACGAGTCCTAGTTCCTCCCCGGCGCGTTCGAGAAGGCTCGAGAGCTGCAGCTTCTTCTCGTAGATCTGCATCTCAAGCCCGTGCACGCTTTCGCTGATCGTGGTGAGCCGCTCACGCAGCGAACTCTCCTCGCGCCGCAGCGTCGCAAGCTCATCGTTCTGCTTCGCCCGCTCGGCCTCGCGCTCGGCGAGCTCGACCCTGGCCTGCGACACCGACCGGTCGACGGCGTCGAGCACCGACGGCAGAACGTCGATGACGCGCTGCGCCGACGCGACCTGGTGGCGCCGGATGACCGCGCGCCGCGCAGCCTCCTGCGCTGCTGCGCGGTCCTCCTCGAGCTGGCGGGCGAGCTGTTCGCCGCGCTCCACCTCGGCGCGCACCCTCTCGCGGGCCGTCTCGAGCTGGAGGCGCGCCTCCACCTCGAGTTCGCGCGCGGCGTCGAGTTCTGCGGCGAGCCCGTCGCGCGCAGTGGCGTCGAGGATGGGGCGCGGTTCCGACTGCGCGGCGTCGAGCTCGGCCCTGGCGGCCTCGGAGACTGCAAGGGCGTCGGCGACGGCGGTGGCCGCGAGGGCGAGACTGCGCTCGAGACGCTCCGACTCGGCTTGCGCCGCCTCGACCTGCACGCGAGCGCGGCTGAGCTTCTCCGCCCGAGCGGCGAGTTGGGCGTCGAACTCCCGCAGTGAGCCCAGTGCGTCGGCCGCTCTCTGCTTGGCCGTCTCGAGGACTGCGCGCTGCTCTGCGAGGGCGAACTGGGCCCGGTCGATGAGCGCCGAGACCTCGGCGTGCCTTGCCTGTGCAGCATCACGATCCGCGACAAGCTCGACGCGCGACCGCGTGGCGCCGGAACCCCCGCGCAGTACATAGCGGCCGAGCACATCGCCCGCCTTCGTGATGACGGTCACTGGCGACGCATCCGGCAGGGCCTTCCACACCCGGCGGGCGACGTCGAGGTCCTCGGCGATGACGACGTGTGCCAGGAGGCCGAGCACGCCGCCCGGCGCCGTGACGACCGAACTCGCGGTCACCGCCCCCGCCGGAAGGGACGGCGCGGTCTCTCTGGACGAACCGGCATCCGCGAGCAGAACGGCCACCCTGCCCAGGTCATCCGCGCGCGCGCGCTCGACGGCGTCGAGGCCGGACTCGCGGTCGTCGGCGAGCACGGCATCCGCGACCGAGCCGAGGGCGGCGGCGATCGCGGCCTCGAATCCCGGCTGCACCTGGATGTGCTCGGCGACGAGGCCACGGATGCCGCGCAGCTTCGCCGCGACGACCGCGCTCGATCCGTCCTTCTGGTCGAGGGCACTCGAGAGCGCGCTCGTGCGCGCGGCGAGCCCTGAGCGTTCGCGCTCGTGGCCGTGGAGTGCCTCCCGCAGTCGCTCGATCTCCGCTTCGGCTGCAGCGACTTCGGCCTGTGCCGCCTCGTACGCGGCGTCGAGATCGGTCTCCCCCGTCTCGTCGAGCGCAGCATCCGTTTCGAGCGCCGTGAACTCCGCCTGCGCCGCCGAGCGACGCTCGATCGCGGCATCGAGCGCGTTCTGCTGGCGCAGGACCTCTCCGCGCACGGCGGCAAGCCGCGAGGCGGCCGTCTCAACCTGGCCGGTGAGCTTCGAGAGCTCGAGTTCGTGGCGCGAGACGAGGGCGGCCTGCTGGGCGAGCTCGTCGTCGAGTGCCTCGAGGTTCGCGCGGGCCTGCGCGCTCGCCTGCTGCGCCTCGCTCCAGGCGTGATCCGCCGTCGCGATCGCCTCGGCGAGGAGCGCGGTCTCCGCCTTCGACTCCTCGACCTGCTGCGGGGTCACGGCACTTCCAGACCCGTGGTCCTCGACCTGCGCGCCGAGGAGGGCAAGCCGCTGGTTCGCAAGTGTGAAGAGCCCGCGCAGGCGCTCCTGCACCGACTCGAGGCCGAACGCGGTGCGGCGGGCGAGATCGACGGCATCGCCGAGTTGCGCCTGCTCGAGGTGCTGTTCGCGAAGCTTGTTCTGGTCGAGTTGCTCCTGCAGGACGATGCGTTCGCTCTTGCGCTCAGACTCACTGCGGCCGTGCAACGTGAGGCTCGACCGCAGGGTCACGACCTCGTCGGCGAGCAGCCTTGCCCTCGCGTCCCGGACGATCGCCGCGATCGACTGCGCCTCCTTGGCGATCTCCGCCTGGTGCCCGAGCGGCTTGAGCTGGCGCCGGATCTCGCCCGCGAGGTCGCTCAGCCGGGTCAAGTTCGCCTGCATCGCCTCGAGCTTGCGCAGCGTCTTCTCCTTGCGCCGACGGTGCTTGAGGATGCCGGCAGCCTCCTCGATGAATCCGCGTCGCTCCTCTGGGGTCGCGTGGAGCACCTGGTCGAGCTGCCCCTGCCCCACGATGACGTGCATCTCGCGGCCGAGGCCCGAGTCGCTCAGGAGCTCCTGCACGTCGAGCAGCCGGCAGGCCTCCCCGTTGATCGCGTACTCGCTGCCGCCGTTTCGGAACAGGGTGCGACTGATCGTGACCTCGGTGTAATCGATCGGGAGCGCGCCATCCGCATTGTCGATCGTGAGCAGCACTTCGGCCCGGCCGAGCGGCCCTTTCGTCGCCGTGCCGGCGAAGATGACGTCCTCCATCTTGCCGCCGCGGAGGGTCTTCGCGCCCTGCTCCCCCATGACCCAGGCGAGAGCGTCCACGACGTTCGACTTGCCGGAGCCGTTGGGCCCTACGACGCACGTCACGCCGGGTTCGAAGGCGAAGGTCGTCGGCTGGGCGAAGGACTTGAACCCCTTGAGGGTCAGGCTCTTGAGGTACACCGCGGTGCCCTCCTCGACCCGACCACGTTCATGCGACTACGGTACCGGACGGCCGGGGCCCTCCCCCGCGTTGACAACGGTTCGGTCACTTTCGAGAGCGGGCAGCCCATCCGGTTGTAGTCTGATCGGCTTTGCACTCTTGACACCCCGTTGCCCGCCCCGAGGATTGCGACCATGAGCCCGTTCACCATCGACGAACTGACGATCCCTGCATCCCTGGACGCCCCGGATGCTGCCGGCTTCATCGAGATGACGAACGTTCGCAACGAGATCGAGGCCGATACCGTCGGCAACCGCGACCTCTGCTACGAGCCCGCCGAGTTGCTGCCTCACTGGCAGGACCCGTATCAGCCACAGACCTGCCTCGTCGCGCGAGTCGATGGGCACATCGTCGCGCGGGCGATCTACGAGGCGCCGATCGAGGAGGGCGCGAGGGATGCCTGGCTCTCGATCGAGGTCCTGCCCGCCTTCCGCCGGCGCGGCATCGGTGCGGCGCTCTACGAGCGGCTCGCGGCGATGTGCGAGGCGGAGGGCCGCGCCATCCAGCAGGGCTACTTCCTCCACAAGCGTTCGGATGCGTCGGAGCATTTGCCGTCCCCGACCGGCTTCGGGTCGGTCCCACTCGACAACCCGGAGACGCGATTCCTCCTGGCGCGCGGATTCAGGCTCGAGCAGGTCGAGCGTATGAGCCGGCTCGCTCTTCCCCTTGACCCTGCGGAGTTCGCCCGGCTCTACGAGGCCGCGCTGGTCGCAGCCGGCGACGACTACCGGCTCGTGCGCTGGACCGGCCGGACGCCGGAGCAGTGGGTCTCCGACATCGCCCTTCTCCACCGGCGCATGAGCACGGATGCCCCAGCGGCCGGTCTCGAGGTCAACGAGGAGAACTGGGACGAGGATCGGATGCGCACCAGCGACGATCTCCTGGAGGAGAGCCCGCGCACGATGCTCGTCACGGTCGCGGAGCACGTGCAGTCTGGCACGCTCGCGGGCTTCACCGAACTCTCGGTGCCGCCCGAGATCGACCGCCCGGTTGAGCAGCAGGACACCCTTGTGCTCAAGGAGCACCGCGGTCACCGGCTCGGGATGCTCCTCAAGCTCGCGAACCTGAAGTACCTCGCCGAGACGCATCCCGGACACCCTTCGGTGACGACCTTCAACGCCGAGGAGAACCGGCCCATGCTCGACGTCAACGAAGCCATCGGCTTCGTGCCGGTCGGCTACGGCGGCGGATGGAAGAAGGCGGAGGTCGCGCCGACCACCGCTCCCTGAGCGCGCAGCCGGATGCCGTTCCCTGAGGAAGGCGCGCGGCGCCTGTCTCGAAGGGGCGTCTCTGCCGGTTGAGCGCCGCCCGGTACTCAAGCTGTGCAACCGTGCAATGGCGCACCGAAATGAACTCAGGGTGGTCTGGCTTCGATGCGCGCTGAAGCGCGCAACCCATCCGGCGAAGCCTCTTCAGTCGATGTCGTAGATGTGGTCGGTCTTGGTGAAGATGGCGGCGTCATGGGCAGCGACGAGAAGCGCGTTGCCGGCGGCGGCGTAGTCTCCGAGCAGGTCGATGACGGTGTTGGCGGTACGCCGATCCAGGCTGGCGGTGGGTTCGTCGGCGATGAGGATGGGCGGGCTCAGGAGCAGGGCGCGGGCCAAGGCGACGCGCTGGCGTTCCCCACCGGAGAGGGTGTCGACAGTGTCGGCTGTCTTGCCGGCGACACCGAGGGCGGAAAGCAGTTCCATCGCCCGGGCTTTGCTTTCCTTGGTCTTGCGGCCGGGGACGGCGGGCATGAGTACATTCTCCAGCACCGTGAACCCGTCGATGAGGTTGGCCTGCTGGTCCACGTAGCCGATGAGCTGACGACGCCGACGAGCCCGCTCATCCCGATTCAGATCGGCGATCGGGGCGCCCTCCCAGCTGACCGTTCCGGCGGTGGGTTCGCGCAGGCCCGCGGCGACCCGCAGGATGGAGGTCTTGCCCGAGCCGGAGCGGCCGCGGATGCCGTGGAACTGGCCGGGCAGCAGGCTGATGCTGAAGTTGCGGGCGATCGTGATTGCGGGCTGCCCGACCACGATGTCGATTCCGGTCAGCTCGAGCACGCCCTGGACTCTCGCCCCGGTCGGTGCGAGTGCGGGTTCGGTGGTGGTCATGCGCGTGCGGTCCGGGTGGTGAGGATGACACCGGCCGCCAGCACGGTGCCGGCGACGGTCAGCGGAACGGTCACGATCAGAGGGTAGTTGGCCAGAAGCGACACTGCAGCCACCGCGACGGGTGCCAGGATCAGGGCGAGAACCAGGGTGATGGCCAGTTCCGCGGCCAGACTCACATTCACGGTGCGACGCTCCCACCCCATCCTGGTGAGGGCATCCAGAGCGCGGGCCCGGCGGGGCCTGTCGGCACGCCGGCCGACGACGGCCAGAACGAGTCCCGAACACACCCCGACCATGGCGAGTGCCAGGTGCAGGGGCAGCAGGCTGGAGACCGCGACTCCTGCCAGCAGGGTCGCCCCTGCTCCGGTGATGGCTCCCAGGATCGCGCCAGAGGCTACCCCAACACCAGCGCCGATGAGAGCCAGGGTCAGAGCGGTCGTGACGGTCACTCCACGCGTACGGGCGGCGGTCTTGACTCCGAACGCCGCCGCGGTGGCCACCGGGTGCACATCCTTGTGCACGCCGCGGCGGCGCGGAGCCTGCGGATCGCGCATCGCCAGCAATGCCGACAGCAATCCTCCAGCGCAATACCCTGCCACCACGACTCCGACGACCGTGCCCAGGATTGGAGAAAGGGTGTCCGCCCACCAGGCGAATCCGAGCGCCGTCGCCGAGACCGCGACGAGTACCGCGGCACCGACCAGATACTCCCCGCCCACCCAGACCAGTGCCTGGCGGCCCGTCCAGCCGATCTGCCGCAGCGTGCGCACGGCCCGGCGCCGGGCGATGCCAGCCAGTACGGATGCTGCCCCGGCCAGCAGCGCCCCGCCGACCACCGCGTAGACCAGCAGCGCCAGCCCGCCCACGTCCAGGGAACTCTCCACCTTCGCCGCCGCATCCAGGGCCGACCATTGCTGCCGCACCCACCCCAGATCCTCCCAGCCACCGGCGTCGGTGGGGGTGTAGTCGGGCACGTAGATGCCCACCGCTTCCCTGGACGAGCCGGCCACCACATCCACATGCAAACCCAGAGCCCGGATCGCTTCGGCAACCTTGGCCACCTTCGCCCTGCCCGCATCGTCATACCGGTCCACCCCGGCCACCCGAACCCGAATCGCATCGATCGGTGTATCCCCCCGGATCAGCTTCGCAGCCTCCAGCGTCGTCAACGCCCCGGCGCTGCCCGTCGTGATCCCCAGGCCACTGATCCCCGGCCGCACTACTCCCTGCGACCGAGCCGTGTCCGGATCATCGACCTGACCCAGAATCTGAGTTTCACCCGACTCATATGCGCCTAAGGGAACATAGGAGACATCGCCCGCACCGAGGTCCACATCCGACACCGAATACGACCCCACCGGAACCGGCGCAACCGGCACCTCCGGCTCGGGCAGGGTGGTCAGCGATCGGTACGTCTGCTCGTGATAGTCGCCGAGCCCCCTCGGCGCAGTGGCCGACGACATGAAATCATCCTGGGGAGCGGCGTTCATCACGCATCCCGACTGATTGGCTGCGGTACCCGGTGTGAGCTGTGCAGGGCCAGGGATGGCAGGTTGGAGCCCGTCACCGGTGTAGTAGCTTCCGCCGAAGTCGCGACTCTCGACATTGGTCCCTGGTGCGGGAAACGAAAGCGGGTCGCCCGAGAAGGGGATCAATCGCGTGGAGAGATCGATGGTGCTCTCCTGGGTCGGTGAGAGAGTAGGCGTCACTTGCGCGAAGAGTTGAGCGAGGTTCTGCGAGGTGGCATCGCTCAGTGGAGAGAAGGTCGAGGACTCCAAAGTCAGGGAGGATGAGCGCTCCGTCGCGCTGTTCACGATAAGAGGAATGACTGGAGAATCCTGTGGGGCCAGAATGAGGTAGGTGAACATTCCTGGAGTCTCCTTAAGGCGCCCTTTCCCGATGAGATCGGTGAACCCTACTGAGGCGGATTCGGCCGTCGAGATGTCAACTGATCCGATAGTGATCAGCGAGTCGAGGAACCCCCCTCGGTCCCCGAGCAGTTCCTTCTCCGAGGCCGGATCGATCGCAATGACGCTCACCGGAAAAGGTGGTGTGACGGCTAGGGATACGTCTGCGTAATTCTGACTCTCACTCCAGCCAGCGGCGGTAGAGATCACTCGATGGCCCGGGCTCTTCTCCGGTGAGGTCTGGATTAGGAATTCGGCAGGCGGCAGTTCCCATCGATTGACCCCGTCATCTATGACGAGCCTTCCGGAAAGTGAATATCCCGTCGGCTTCTGCTGTGAATCTATCGGCACATCGACGTAGATATCCTGGGCCACATTGGCGATCTGCCCGACGGCGCCGATCGGAGCAGCGACCTCAACCCCCGCGATTTCTCGGATGGTGCTCCATTGGTCAAGGCTGATACCCCCTGCTCCACTGAAACCCACGAAATTGGGGGCGATGAGCCGATCGCTTCCCGACGTGCAGGTCGTGAGACCACCTTCGGAGGCCGTGACGAGCAGATCATAGGCTCCTCGCCAATTCTCGCTCAGCACCCGGGAAAGGCTCAGCGAAGAATATATCTGCACACCCACGGCCAAGAGGACGCAGAGTCCGAGAACCGCGATCGCGGCGAGCTGGGTGCGCGATCGGAAAAACCGGTCGACCGCACCCAGCCGTACCGAAGGTACTGGCACCTAGCAGAACCCACCTGCGGTGACTGTAGCCGTCGATGTTGCAGACGCCACAACCTGTCCAACGGAGCCGAAGATCGTTAGCGATTGGTTGAAGAGCTTCGGTGGTGTGCACGACAGCAATTGCCACGACCTTGGTGTGGAGGTGGCTGACGACCCATTTAGGAGAAAGGTGTGCCCACTTCCAGTTGTGAAAGTGCCGCTGTTCGTTGTTCTTGCCCCCGACCAAGTGAGGCTCCAAGTGAACGTCGATCCCGAGGTCTTTGCCTGTGAGTTAGGCGAGATACTGGCACCTGCTGCGTAAGCAGGGGTCAGGCCGCAGATCGCAATGATAGAGCCAACTACCACCGCCAACGCGGATGATCTCAATGCTGTTCTCTTCTTCATGTCTTTCTCTCCTTACTCGTTCTTGTGAAACTCCGGAGCTAGATCGGACGCTACGCCGCGTGAATTTGGGGAGCAAGTCGTCACAAATGCGGACTGTAAGGCGAGTCATTAAGTGATACTGTCCCAACTAATCCTGGTGGCCGCACGGCATCAGGTGGCCATCGCAGAGCGGTTTCGCTGCTCGCATTCCTCAGGAAACGATCATGGGAATCCGGTCAGCGGATGCGCTGGCAGCGGGGGCAGTAATGGCTCCCGCGGTTCATGAACTGCTCACGCACGATCGGGCGGCCGCACCGCGGGCACGGTCGACCCTGCTGCCCGTATGCGTTGAGCGAGTGCGAGAAGTAGCCTGACTCCCCGTTGACGTTGCGGTACTGCGCGTCGAAGCTCGTGCCTCCCTCGTCGAGGGCCTTCGCGAGCACGGCGCGCACCTCGGCGAGCAGCACGGTCGCGCGCGGACGGCTCAGCGCATCCGTCGGCTGGCCGTAGTGGATGCGCGCTGCCCACAACGCCTCATCCGCATAGATGTTGCCGATACCGCTCACGAGGGTTTGGTCGAGCAGGGCCCGCTTGACGCCCGTTCGGCGCTTGCGCAGCGCGGCGAAGAAGCGGGCGTCGTCGAAGTGCGGGTCGAGCGGGTCCCGCGCGATGTGGGCGACGGACGCCGGCAACCGCTCCTCGGCCACGTC
>DAITPJ010000027.1:12520-24336 GCA_036833635.1 Terrimesophilobacter sp. | reverse complement strand
CGTGCGCAAACACCTCGGCCTCATGGTTCCGGCCCCCGTGCAGGCGGCCATGATCGCGGCGCTCGCCGATGAGGCGCATGTCGACGCCCAGCGCGGGGTGTACCGGGCGCGGCGAGGCGTCCTGCGTGACGCGCTCGAGGCATCCGGGTACCGGATCGACCACAGCGACGCCGGGCTCTACCTGTGGGCGACGAAGGGGACCTCGGCGTGGGATGCCGTGGGCGAGCTCGCGGATGTCGGCATCCTCGCGGTCCCCGGCACGTTCTACGGCGACGCGACCCACGTGCGGATCGCTCTCACCGCGAGTGATGCCGACATCGCCGCCGCGGCAGGCCGTCTCGAGACAATCGTCCCCGCCTTGGAGGAGTTCTCCAACGGAACGCACCCTCGTTTGGGCGGTTCCACGGTCGACGGTCTGGCCAATTAGGCTGTAAAGGTGACCGACGTAACCGCTGACAAGACCGCGCCCGGCAATAAGGTGCGAGGCGATGCCGTGGCGACCCTCAGCTTTCCTGGCGGCAGCGCCGAGCTCCCGATCCTCCCGTCGACCGACGGCGCGTCCTCGATCGACATCGCGACACTCACGAAGCAGACCGGGCTCACGACACTCGACCAGGGCTTCGTCAACACGGCCTCGACGAAGAGCGCCATCACCTACATCGACGGTGACGCCGGCATTCTCCGGTACCGCGGCTACGCGATCGAGGACATCGCCGCGAACTCCACCTACCTCGAGGTGGCCTGGCTGCTCATCCACGGCGAGCTGCCGACCGCTGTCGAACTCGACCGCTTCGAGGAGACCATTCGTCGGCATACGCTCCTGCACGAGGACCTCCGCAGGTTCTTCGACGCCCTTCCGCACAGCGCGCATCCGATGTCGGTGCTCTCGAGTGCGGTCGGCGCGCTCGGCACCTTCTATGAGGACTCCCTCGACGTGCACGACCCTGAGCAGGTGGAGATCTCCACAGTGCGACTGCTCGCGAAACTCCCGGTCATTGCCGCCTACGTGCACAAGAAGTCGCTCGGACAGGCGTTCCTCTACCCGGACAACAGCCTGAGTTTCGTCGACAACTTCCTCAAGCTCAACTTCGGCAACATGGCAGAGCCCTACGTCGTCAACCCGGTGCTCTCGAAGGCGCTCGAGCGGTTGCTCATCCTTCACGAGGACCACGAGCAGAACGCCTCGACCTCGACCGTCCGGCTCGTCGGGTCCACAGAGGCGAACATCTTCTCCTCGATCTCGGCGGGCATCAACGCGCTGTACGGTCCTCTGCACGGTGGCGCCAACGAGGCAGTGCTCAAGATGCTCGGTGAGATCAAGGCGTCGGGCGAGAGCGTGGAGAAGTTCGTCGAGAGGGTCAAGAACAAGGAGGAGGGCATCCGGCTCATGGGCTTCGGCCACCGGGTGTACAAGAACTTCGACCCGCGTGCAAAGCTCGTCAAGGAGAGCGCCGACGAGGTGCTCGAGGCGCTCGGGGTGCAGGATGACCTGCTCGACATCGCGAAGGAGCTCGAGGCGGTCGCGCTCGCCGACGACTACTTCATCGAACGCAAGCTGTACCCCAACGTGGACTTCTACACGGGCGTCATCTACAAGGCCATGGGCTTCCCGCCGCGGATGTTCACTGTGCTATTCGCGATAGGCCGACTGCCGGGCTGGATCGCGCACTGGCGCGAGATGAACGCGGACCCCGCGACGCGCATCGGGCGCCCGCAGCAGCTCTACGTCGGCCCCACCGAGCGGGCCTGGCCGCGCCGCTGATGGCGACGCAGCTCGCTCGGCGCGCGACTCCTGCCCACCTTCCTTCGCCGAATGATGGTCGTTCGGACGAATGTGCCCGCCTGGGCGCCATCTCCCGTCCGGAGGATGATCACTCGAGACGTGGGCTGGACCGTCAGGCGTGCAGGGCGGCGTTCAGCTGAATGCCCTCGCCCGGGCGTTGCAGCACCTCGACTGCACCCGTGAGCGAATTGCGGCGGAAGAGCAGCCCTGACTGCCCCGAGAGGGTCTCGGCCTTCACGACCGGCGACGTCCCGGATGTCGTGGGTGCGGCATCCGCGACGACCACCTTCGTACCCGCGGTCACGTAGAGGCCGGCCTCCACGATGCAGTCGTCCCCGAGCGAGATCCCGATGCCGGAGTTCGCCCCGAGCAGGGCGCGCTCGCCGATCGAGACGCGCTGAGTGCCGCCACCGCTGAGCGTTCCCATGATGGACGCGCCGCCTCCGATGTCGGAGCCGTCGCCCACGACGACCCCCTGGGAGATCCGCCCCTCGACCATCGAGGCGCCGAGCGTTCCCGCGTTGAAATTCACGAATCCCTCGTGCATGACGGTCGTGCCGGGGGAGAGGTACGCGCCGAGGCGCACCCGGTTCGCGTCGGCGATGCGTACGCCGGGCGGCGTCAGGTAGTCGACGAGCCGCGGGAACTTGTCGACCGAGTGGGCGCTGATCCCTGCGAGCTGGAGCGCGCCGCGCAGCCGGAGGGCGTCATCCGGATGCACGGGGCCGGCGTTCGTCCAGGCGACGGTCGGGAGGATGCCGAAGAGCCCATCAAGGTTGATCGTGTTCGGCTGGACGAGCCGGTGGCTGAGCAGGTGGAGGCGGAGGTAGGCGTCCGGCACGTCGGAGGGGGCGGCATCCGTGTCGATCTCGGTCGCAACGAGTTCGCGGCGCACGTTGCGTCGGGCGTCTTCGTCGGCGAGCTGTTCGAGGTCGGCGGGCGCGGTGCCGGGAAGTGGCCCGAGCTTCGGCGAGGGGTACCAGGTGTCGAGCACGGTGCCGTCCGCGCGGATCGTCGCGATGCCGTAGCCGGAGGCTGCCGTGTCGGTCATGGCACAAGGGTATCGGGCGGTCGCCGCTAAACTTGCCGCGTGCCGAGCCTCGACCTGACCGCATCCTCGATCGACCTCACGCGGGCGCTGTGCGACATCGAGTCGGTGTCCGGCAACGAGGCCGGGATCGCTGACGCGATCGAGGCTGCCCTCGCCGGATGCGCGCATTTAGAGCTCAGCCGGGACGGCGACACGGTCGTCGCCCGCACGAACCTCGGCCGCGACCGTCGCGTTGTCATCGCCGGCCACCTCGACACCGTTCCGGTCAACAACAACCTCCCGACCCGTTTCGACGGCGACCAACTCGTGGGCCGCGGCACCGTCGACATGAAGGCGGGCGTCGCGGTACAGCTCAAGCTCGCTGCCGAACTCACCGCGCCCACAGTCGACGTGACCTGGATCTGGTATGACAACGAGGAGGTCGCGGCCGACCTCAACGGGCTCGGCCGGCTCGCGCGCAACCGCCCAGACCTCCTCTCTGGCGACTTCGCCATCCTCGGCGAGCCCACGAACGCCCTCGTCGAAGGGGGTTGCAACGGAACGCTCCGCATCGACGTCACGACGCGAGGCCTCCGCGCCCACTCCGCGCGCGCCTGGGTCGGCCGTAACGCGATCCACCTGGCGACCCCCATCCTCGCGATTCTCGCCGCCTACGCCCCGCGCGAGGTGGAGGTCGACGGGCTCGTGTATCGCGAATCCCTGAACGCGGTGGGCATCTCCGGAGGGGTCGCCGGCAACGTCATCCCCGACGTGTGCACGGTCGCGATCAACTACCGGTTCGCCCCTAGCCGCTCCGGCGAGGAGGCCATCGAGCACGTGCGCGAGCTGTTCGCCGGAGTCCCGGATGCCGAGCTCGCGGTCGTCGACCTCGCCGAGGGCGCGCGGCCCGGCCTCGATGCGCCTCTCGCCCAGGATTTCCTCGCCGCAGTGGGCGGCACAGCGCTCCCCAAGTACGGCTGGACCGACGTCGCACGGTTCTCGGCACTCGGCATCCCCGCCGTCAACTACGGCCCTGGCGACCCGCTCCTCGCTCACGCCGACGACGAGCGCGTCGACACCGCCCAGATCACCGAGTGCGAGCGAGGACTGCGAGCGTGGCTGACGGCGCGGTGGAGCTAAAGGCAATCGCGTCAGCGATTGCGCGACCCCAGCGCCGACGGAGCCTGCGACGTCGGTATTCTGCGGCGCGGCCGGACTCCGCTTCGGGCCAATCGCTGACGCACCCAGGACATCCGCCTTTCCGCCCGTCGCTCGCGCGGCAGCCTCTCCTGCGCGCCGCGCGCATCCGGTACCGGATGACGCCATGGTGGCTGCGTGTCGTCGTCGTGTGGGCGCTCTCCCGCGTCGTGACGACCGGCATCCTGCTGTGGTTCGCGGCACGCCAGCCGGAGAACGCGTGGACGGGCGCGCATCCGGACTATCTCTCGTTCGCGCAGCTGTGGGACAGCACCTGGTACCACATCGTGGCGGCGGCGGGCTACCCTTCCGTGCTTCCCCTCACCGCGGACGGCCACGTCGGCGAGAACGCCTGGGCCTTCATGCCCGGCTACCCACTGCTCGTGCGCGGCCTCATGATCGTCACAGGGCTGCCGTGGGCGCCGGTCTCGGTCTTCGTCTCGGTCGCCTTCTCGCTCGCCGCCGCCCTCATGGTGTACCGGATGCTGCGCCTCGTGCTGCCGGGGGAAACGGCGCTCTTCGCGGTCGTCATCTTCTGCGTCGGCCCGCTCTCGCCGATTCTGCAGGTCTCCTACGCGGAGTCGATGCACACGTTCCTCCTCGCACTCGCGCTCTACCTGCTCCTCCAGCGGCGGTACCTCGCGCTCATCCCGGTCATCGCCGTCATGGCGCTCACCCGCCCAAGCGGGCTCGCCTTCGCCCTCGCGCTCGGCCTGCACGTCATCCATCGCTTCGTCACGCGCGCGCGGGACCCGTTCCCGCCCTGGGAGCGCATCCTCGCGGCGGGTGTCGCGGTCTTCAGCGGCCTTATGGGGCTCGCCTGGCCCTTCCTGGCCTGGATGGCGACCGGGTCGATCACCGCCTACACCGACACCGAGCTCGCCTGGCGCGCGTCCTACCTCGGCTACCGTGAGCTCGTGCCGTTCACGCCCTGGATTCAGGGGGCGGGGTTCTGGATGCCCGGCCCGCTCGGCATCATCGTGCTCGTTCTCGTCGTGGCGGGCTTCACCGCCTTCCTGTTCACGCCGTGGGCGCGCCGCCTGGGGGTCACGCTGCGGATCTGGGTCGCGAGCTACGGGCTGTACCTGCTCGCGGTGTTCTTCCCGCAGTCGAGCACGTTCCGGCTGCTCCTGCCGATGTTCCCGCTCGCCGGGGCGCTCGCCCAGCCCCGCTCCCGCTGGTATCGCGCCGTTCTTGTGGTGCTTCTCATCGCCGGCCAGTGGGTCTGGTGCTACTACTGCTGGTGGGTCGACGGCTACGACTGGACGCCGCCGTAGACCCCGCGGTTTTCGAGTGTCGGACAAATGCGGGATAATGGAAAGAGCAATCCACGAAAGGGGACCATTCATGGCAGCCATGAAGCCGAGGACCGGTGACGGGCCGATGGAGGCTGTTAAGGAGGGTCGACTCATCATCGTGCGCGTTCCGCTCGAAGGCGGCGGACGCCTCGTCGTGTCGGTCAACGACGCCGAGGCGAAGGAACTCCACGACGCTCTCGCGGGAGTCGTCGCCGCAGCCAAGTAGCGGAGCGGTATTTCTAGAACCCGAAGGTGACGACGGGCGGCAACGCACCGTCGCGCCAGAGATCGAGCACGTGCTCCTCGTGCGGCACGACCGGATGCGGGAGCACGTCGAGCGAGAACCATCCGAGGTCGGCGGCCTTCTCGGCCTCGAGGAGGCGCGGTTCGCCATCCCAGACGCGGCACTCGAAGAAGAAGTCGACGCGCTCGTCGACCGCCTGGTGATTCTGCTGCGTGCGGTGCATGGTCGTGAGCGGCACGAGATCCTGCGGCCGGATGCCGACCCCGAGTTCTTCGCGCGCCTCGCGGCACGCGGCATCGAACACCGACTCGTCCGCTTCGACGTGGCCGGCGGCGGCGGCAGCCCAATGCCCGTCCATGAAGCCGGTGCCCTCGCGCAGCTGGAGCAGGACGTCCTCGCCGCGCCGCAGGAACAGGTAGGCCGCCGGGACGACGCGAAAGCGGTGGGTCGCGGCATACTCCACCGCTGCGTCGTCCACCTAGTCGCCGACCTTCGTGAGCTGCAGGAGCCCGTCGCCCACCGGTGAGAGCGCGCTGATGACGGCATCCGAGGCCGACAGCTCGCGCAGGAGACTGCGGTACCCGGCGACGACATCGTCGCGGTAGGCAGGATCGGCAACGTGGCCGCGCCACAGCGCGTGGGCGACGACGACGATCCCTCCGACACGTACGAGCCGCAGGCCGTGCTCGACGTACTCGATGACCGAGTGCGGGTCGGCGTCGACGAGCACGATGTCGTAGGCGTCCTCGTTCATGCGCGGGAGCACCTCGCGTGCGCGCCCGGCGATGAGCCGCACGTGGTTGGCCGGGATGCCGGCGTCGAGGAAGGACTTACGGGCGTACTGCTGGTGGTCGGCCTCGATGTCGATCGAGGTGAGGGTCGCCTGTGGCGCCCCCGCGAACATCCACAGCCCGCTCACACCGGCGCCCGTGCCGATCTCGATGATGTTGGTCGCGACGGTCGCGGCGGCCAGCACGGCGAGCTGGGCGCCCATCGCCGGGGTCACGGCGTCGATCCCGAGTTCGTGGGAATGGGCGCGCGCCTGCACGAGATCGTCATCCTCGACGACGAACTCCTCCGCGAACTTCCAGTCCGATTCCTTGCCCGACACCACTGCTCCTTAGCTGCCTCAACTCTACGGCCGAATCCTTTCCGAACGGGTTAGTCTGATCTGGTGTTCGGCCTGACGTTCGAGAAGCTCCTGGTGATCGCGATCCTCGCGGTCTTCCTTCTCGGACCCGAGAGACTGCCCTATTACGCCTCCCAGCTCGCACGGCTCGCCAAGAGCCTCAAGCGGATGGCGGACGGCGCCAAGGACCGGATGCGCGAGGAGATGGGCCCGGACTTCGACGAGGTCGACTGGAAGAAGCTCGACCCCCGGCAGTACGACCCGCGCCGCATCATCAGGGAGGCGCTCGCGGAGGACGTCATCACCGCCACAGCGCCGCCCATCGCCGATTCGGCGTACGCGAAGCGCAAGCGCCGCCTCGAAGAGGAGGGGAAGCAGGCGCCCTTCGACGCCGAGGCTACCTGACCCGTTTCCCGCTCCTGGTTTCGCTGCCGACTTCGTACCGACGCCCGAGACGGGCGTCGGCGCTGGCGTCGCGGCGAAGGCCAGAAATGGCCTTCGCTCCTAGCTCCAGCGCGCTCAACCAGCGGCACAGTCAGCGCCGGCGCAGCGCCTTGAGCGCGCGCAGCAGGAGGAGCATGACCCCGCTGAGCTTCGCGAACTCGGGCGCCGTGCGGGGGAGCGTCAGGAGCCCGGTCGCCTCGGCGATCGTCTGCGACTCGACGAAGCGCAGGATGCCCTCCGGCCCGTTCCGCCGCCCGAGCCCCGACTTCTTGAGCCCGCCCATGGGGGCATCGACCGAGGAGAACGTCGCGCGGTAGCCCTCGTTGATGTTGACGCTTCCCGCCTCGACGGCTACCGCGACCTCACGACCACGGCGGCGCGACCGGCTGAAGACCGAGGCGTTGAGTCCGAACGGCGAGGAGTTCGCAGCGAGCACCGCTTCGTCGACCGTGTCGACGACGGTGATCGCGACGACGGGGCCGAAGGTCTCGTTGCCCGAGCACTCCATATCGTCCGTCACGCCCGTCAGGACCGTCGGCTCGTAGAAGAGCGGTCCGAGGTCGGGCCGCGCGGCGCCGCCCGCAAGGATCGTGGCGCCCTTCGCCACGGCATCCTTCACGTGCCGCTCCACGCGCTCGAGCTGGCTCGGGAGAGTGAGGGAGCCGACATCGGTCGAGTAGTCGAATGCTGCTCCCTGCACGAGAGCCTTCGTGCGCGCGGCGAACTCGGCGATGAAGGCATCCGCGACGGGCCGGAGGACGTAGATGCGCTCGATCGAGACGCACAGCTGCCCCATCGACGAGAAACATGCATAAACCGCCGATCGCGCGGCGGCGACCGGGTCGACGTCGTCGAGCACGATCATGGGGTTCTTGCCGCCGAGCTCGAGCGAGGCGCCGCGCAGCGCCGTGACTGCCCGGATGCCGACCTGGGTTCCCGTGGCCGTCGACCCGGTGAAGCACACGTAGTCCGCTGCGTCGTTGACGGCGTTGCCGATGACCGCCCCGTCACCCGTGACGACCGCCCAGAGGTCGGCCGGGAGCCCGGCGTCGAGAAACGCACGACGCAGGCTGAGGATCGTGAGCGCGCCCTGGTTGTCGGCCTTCTGCACGACGGCGTTGCCGGCGGCGAGGGCGGGGATGACATCCATCGCCGCGAGGCTCAGCGGGTAGTTCCACGGCGTCACGACGCCGACGAGCCCGACCGGGCGGTACCGCACGCGCGCCTCGAGCACCAACGGAATGGCCGACCGGCGCCGCCTCGTTGCGAGAACGCGGCGCGCGGAGAGGGCGTAGTAGCGGGCGACCGTCGCTGCCTGGAAGAGCTCCTCGAAGGCCTGGCCGCGCGTCTTGCCCGTCTCCGACTGGATGGCGTCGAGCAGTGCCTCCCTTCGCTCGAGGATGAGGTCGTGCGCCTTCAGCAGCACCGCGCGGCGGTGAGCGAAGCTCTGCGCCTGCCATCCGAGCTGGGCGAGCCGTGCGCGGTCGGCCGCGGCAGCAACATCCGTGACACTGCTCGACGGAAGGGCATAGAGCTCATCACCCGAGAACGGCGCGTGGACGGGCGTGTGCGCCGAGCCGGAGGAACTGAGGTCTCCGACGAGGTCATCGATGACCCCGCGCGGCAGGAATATACCGGGCATGCTGCCAACGCTACACTCTGGTGCATGACCGCAACGGAGCGCTCGACCGCCACCACCCGACTTCCGAAACGCACGATCGCGACGTACGCGGTCGGCTCTCTCGGCACCGGCGGGTTCGCCACGCTGCCGGGCCTCGTGCTCGTCTACTACCTCACCGACACGCTTGGCGTGACCGCACTCGTGGCGGGCATTCTCGTGACCGCCGCCAAGGTGTGGGATGTCGTGATCGACCCGGTCATCGGCGGCAGGAGCGATCGCAGCCTCGCCCGCACCGGCTCGCGCCGGCGGTTCATGGTGCTCGGAGCCGTGCTGCTGCCGGTGTTCTTCATCCTGACGTTCGCCGTGCCGGCCGGGATGCCGCCGCTCGTCGCCGGCGGCTGGGTTCTCGTCGCGTTCGTGCTCGCCGCGACCGCGTTCAGCCTGTTCCAGGTGCCCTACATCGCCCTGCCCGCCGAGCTCTCGCAGAACTACGACGAGCGCACGCGACTGCTCACCTGGCGCGTTGTCGTTCTCACGCTCGCGATCCTGCTGTTCGGCGCGGGCGGGCCGGCGCTGCGCAGCCTCGGCGGGGGGAGCACCTTCCTCGGCTACCTCCTCATGGCGGTCGTCGCGGGGCTCGTGATCGGGGCCGGGATGTTCGCCTCGAGCTTCGTGGCGAGGCGGGGGCTCCTTCCCGAGCTGGCCGAGAAGCCGGCCTCGATTCGGGAGAACTACGCGGCGGGCCTTCGCGCGCTGAAGCGCAGCCAGCCGTTTCGCGCGCTCCTGGCGACCTTCCTCCTGCAGGGGCTCGCGACCGGGCTCATGCTCGCGGGCGCCCAGTACGTCGCGACGTGGGTGCTGCGCAGCGAGGATGCCGTGACGTTCCTGTTCATCGCGCTCATCGCCCCTGCACTCCTCGCGGCGCCGCTGTGGGGCCTGATCGCGAACCGCGTCGGCAAGGAGCGCGGCTTCGTCTGGGCGAGCATCCTGTTCGGCCTTGCCGCGCTGAGCCTTCTCGGGCTGCTCTGGGCTCCAGGGGCATGGGTCTACCTGCCCGTCGCTCTCGCCGGCGCCGCCTATGCGGGGATGCAATCGCTGCCCATGGCGATGCTTCCCGACGTCATCTCGCACGACGCCGCCACGCACGGCGACGGCCAGGCGGGCACCTTCGGCGGCATGTGGACGGCGGGGGAGACGACCGGCATGGCGCTCGGTGCGACGGTGCTCACGATCGTGCTTGCGATCGCCGGGTATGCGGAATCGGTCGCGGGCGTTGACGTCGTACAGTCGGATGCCGCGGTCGCGGGCATCGTCGTGAGCTTCAGCGCCGTCCCGGCCGCGATCATCGGGCTGAGTCTCCTGACGCTCGCGCGCTACCGGCTGCGGAAGGACACGATCGGCCGATGAGGTTCCAGCAACAGCCGGCCGACATCCTCGCGCGCCTGCGGGAGCTCCGCGACGCGGACGCTCCGACTCATGGCGGGCACGTGCTCTCCTACGTGTACGACAGCGGCCTGGCCGAGCTCGACGAGCTCGCGGCGGCGGCCATCCGGATGGTGCAGCCGGTCAACGGCCTCGACCCGACGACCTTCACCTCGGTCGCCACCATGGAGCGCGAGGTGCTCGGGTTCGCGCGGCGCATCCTCCACGGGGAGGAGGACGTCGTCGGCACCGTCACGAGTGGTGGGACCGAGAGCTGCCTGCTCGCGGTCAAGACCGCGCGCGACACCTGGCGTGCCGCACATCCGGATGCCGGCAGGCCCAGGCTGCTCGCGCCTGTCACGGCGCACGCGGCATTCCAGAAGGCTGCGCACTACTTCGACCTCGACCTCGAACTCGTGCCGGTCGGGCAGGACGGAACCTGTCCCGCTTCGGCGCTCGTCGACCGGATGGGCGAGGATGTCGCGCTCGTCGTCGTCTCGGCCCCGAGCTACCCCTTCGCAGCTCTCGACCCGGTCGAGGAGGTTGCGGCCGCGGCTGCCGAGCGCGGAATCGCCTGCCACGTCGACGCGTGCATCGGCGGCTGGGTCCTGCCGTGGCTCGAGACCGCGCCCTGGGACTTCCAGGTGCCCGGCGTCACGAGTGTGAGCGCCGACCTGCACAAGTTCGGGTACGCGCCGAAGGGCGCCTCTGTGCTCCTGCAGCGCGGGCGCGACCGTCAGCGCGCCCAGTACTTCGCGACGACGCGGTGGCCCGGGTATCCGGTCGTGAACCCTACGATGCTCGGCTCGAAGTCGGCGGGCGCGCTCGCGGCGAGCTGGGCGATCATCCGGGCGCTCGGGGAGAGCGGCTATGCGGAGCTCGCCGCGAGTTGCGCGCGGTCGACGGCGGCGCTGCGGTCGGCCATCGACGCGATCGAGGGGCTGCGGGTCGTGGGCGATCCGGTCGGCCCGCTCTTCGCGGTGGCGATGGACGAGAGCGCGCCGGCCGGCCGTCGCGTCGACCCGCACCACTGGGCCGATCAGGTGCGGACGCACGGGTTCCTGCTGCAACTGCAGCCTGGCTTCGCGCAGTCGGACGGCACGCGGCTGCCCTCGACGACGCACCTCACGATCACGCCCGTGACGGAGTCGGTGCTGCTCGAGCTGGCGGCCGCTCTCGTGGCTGCGGCGGACGAGGTGCGCGGGACGCCGCCGGTCTCGGCGGAGGATGTGCTCGCTGCGTTGCCGGCGGAGGCTCTCGCCGGGTTGTCGGCACCGGATGCCGCCCCGCTCGACTCGGAGACCGCGTGGGCACTCCTCGGGTCGATCGGGCTGACCCCTGAGCCTGGCAGTGCGGCACTGCCGGACCGGCTCGCGCCGTTCCTGGCGCTCGTCGAGGCACTGCCTGCGCCGCTCACGGAGCGGCTGCTGACCGAACTGCTCGCGCGGCTCGTCGAGCCCACCGCACGCACCGCTGGTTGATCACCGCTGGTTGAGTAGCCGGGCGTAGCCCGGCGTAACGAAGCCAATCGTGATCGCTCGCGGGTTTCGATACGCCGCTGCGCGGCTACTCAACCAGCAGTTGAGTGGTCGGCGAAGCCAATCGTGATCGCTCGCGGGTTTCGATACGCCGCTGCGCGGCTACTCAA
>DAITPJ010000027.1:0-12420 GCA_036833635.1 Terrimesophilobacter sp. | reverse complement strand
CGAAGCCAATCGTGATCGCTCGCGGGTTTCGATACGCCGCTGCGCGGCTACTCAACCAGCAGTTGAGTGGTCGGCGAGCAGCACGTCCGCGAGGGCGAGAATGGCGGCCGCGGCCGGGTCCTCCGGATGCGAGAGCACGACCGGCACGCCGGCGTCGCCGCCCTCGCGCAGGGCAAGGCTGAGCGGGATCGAGGCGAGGAGCGGCACGTCCAGCCGCGCTGCGGCATCCGCCCCTCCGCCGGTCCCGAAGAGGTCGAGCACCGTGCCGTCGGGCTGGGTGAACCCGGCCATGTTCTCCACGACACCGATCACGCGCTGCCCCGTCTTGCGCGCGACGAGCCCGCTGCGCTCGGCGACATCCGCCGCTGCGGCCTGCGGGGTCGTCACGACGACGACCTCGGCGTGCGGCAGCAGCTGCCCGACCGAGATCGCGACATCGCCCGTTCCCGGCGGCAGGTCGAGCAGCAGCACGTCGAGCTCGTCGAAGAACACCTCGGTCAGGAACTGCTTGATCGTGCGGTGCAGCATCGGACCGCGCCACGAGACCGCGGTCGCCGGGCCAGGCAGGAACATCCCGATCGAGATGACCTTGACGCCGAACCCGATGGGCGGAAGCATGAGCTCGCCCACGCGCGTGGGCTTCTCGTCGGTCACGCCGAGAAGGCCGGGGATCGAGAACCCGAACACGTCCGCGTCGACGATGCCGACTTTGAGGCCCTGCGCGGCGAGCGCAACGCCGAGGTTCGCGGTGATCGTCGACTTGCCGACCCCGCCCTTGCCGCTCGTGACGGCCAGGATGCGCGTGTGCGAGTCCGGCCCGAACTGCACCTCGCGCCTGCGTGCACCTTGCAGCCGTTCGGTGAGCGCGGTGCGCTCCTCGACGCTCATGACCGAAACGTCGACCGCGACCTCGTCGACCCCGGGCACGGAGCCGGCCGCCTCGCGCACGTCCCGCTCGATGCGGTCGGCGGCGGGGCATCCGACGATCGTGAGCTTGATCCGGATGTGCGCGCGGCCGTCCGCGAAGGCGACGGACTCGATCATTCCGAGATCGGCGATGGGGCGCCGGATCTCTGGATCGATGACGGTGGCGAGGGCGGCGTTCAGGGCGTCGATCACGGACGCCGGGTTTCGATAGGCGGCTCGCTGAGCGAGGCGTTACTCAACCGACAGAGTGAGTCAATCAACCGGTTCGCTCTTCTTGTCCCGGTCGAGCTCCTCCAGGAGGGAGCGCAGCTCGGCGCGGATGAAGTCCTTGCTCGCGAGGTCCTTCACCACGAGACGCAGTGCGACGACCTCGCGCGCGAGGTACTCGGTGTCGGCGAGGTTGCGCTCGGCCCGCTGGCGATCCTGCTCGATCTGCACGCGGTCGCGGTCGTCCTGGCGGTTCTGGGCGAGCAGGATGAGCGGGGCCGCGTACGAGGCCTGCAGCGAGAGGATGAGCGTGAGGGCGGTGAATCCGAGCGCGGCGGAGTCGAAGCGCCAGCCATCCGGAGCGAGCACGTTGTACGTGATCCAGAGCGCGCAGAACACGGTGAGGAAGAACAGGAACCAGGGTGTTCCCATCGCGCGCGCGATGCGCTCGGTGAAGCGCCCGAACCGGTCGCTCGGCTCACCCAGTCGGGGAACGAAGTAGGTGCGCAGGCCCTTGGGCGAATCGAGCCGTCCATCAGGTCGACGGGCCATGGGCCTTGCTCCTTCCCGGTGTCGTGGTGGCGGTGACGATCTCAAGAGGACTCGTGTCGGCGCGCAAGAGCTTCGCCGGCTCGTCCTCGTCGTGACTTCGCCAGTCATCCGGCAGCAGGTAGTCCAGGATGTCGTCGACCGTCACGACACCGACGAGCCGGTGGTTGTCGTCGACGACGGGAACCGACACGAGGTCGTAGCTCGCGAGGATGCGGCTCACCTCGGCGGCCGAGGTCTCGGCCTGGACGGGGTCGAGCTTGAGGTCGAGAAGGGTGCCGAGGCGCTCCATCGGGGGGAAGCGCAGCATCTGCTGGAAGTGCACCATCCCGAGGAACCTGCCCGTTGGCGGCTCATACGGCGGGAGCGTGACGCACACGGCGGCTCCGAGGGCGGGTGCAAGGTCCTGGCGTCGCACGAGGGCGAGCGCCTCCGCGACGGTCGTGTCGGCCGAGACGATGACGGGCTCGGTCGTCATGAGGCCACCCGCCGTGTCAGGGGCGTAGGCGAGGAGCATCCGCACGTCTTCCGCCTCTTCCGGCTGCATGAGCTCGAGGAGGGTCTCGCCCCGCTCGTCGCTCAACTGTGCGATGAGGTCGGCGGCGTCATCCGGTTGCATCTGGTCGAGGACATCGGCGGCACGGTCGTCCTCGAGGTGTTCCAGGATTTCGACCTGCTCGCTCTCCGGCATCTCCTCGAGCACGTCGGCGAGCCGCTCGTCGCTGAGTTCCTCCGCGACCTCGAGCATGCGCTCCTCCGGCAGGTCGAGAAGCGCGTTCGCGAGGTCGGCGGGCAGGAGGTCCTCGTAGGTCGCAAGCAACTGTCGCGCAGACTGCGGCTCGTCCGCGCTCGCGTTCTCGGAGACATCCGCCCAGTGGGCGAACACCGTGTGGCCCTTCGCGAACGGCGACGCGCTCGTCTTCGGCCGCCGCAGGAAGAGCTCTCCGACCTCCCACTCTCCGTGGGCATTGTGCTCGATCGCGACATCCTCGATCGTGGCAGTGCCTGTGCCGTCCGTGAATGTGACGACCCGGCCGAGCAACTCCGCGATGATGCGAACCTCTCCGCCGCGCTGCTCGAACCGCCTGAGGTTGATGAGCCCCGTCGTGATGATCTGGCCGCTCCCGATGCTCGTGACGCGGCCGATCGACAGGAAGATGCGCCGACGCCCTGGGACCTCGACGACGAACCCGACAACGCGCGGGGGCTGCTTGCGCCGGTAGACGACGAGCACGTCGCGAACGCGGCCGACCCGATCCCCCACGGGGTCGAAAACGGCGCACCCGACCAAGCGGGCGACGAAGACTCTCGTGGCGCTCACGGTACAACCCTAGTCTTCGCATGGGAGAATGAGCCGGTGAGCAACCAGAGTGGATTTTCCCGGCGGAGCGTGACGCTTCCGACCCTTCCGCGGGGCGACGTGCTGGGCACCTACGACACATACGAGGCCGCGCAGGAGGTCGTCGACCGCCTCGCGAGAGCGGAGTTCCCCGTCAAGCAGGTCTCGATCGTCGGAAGCGACCTGCGCACGGTCGAACGCGTCACGGGCAAGATGACGTACGGCCGCGCGGCGCTCGCGGGGGCGGCGAGCGGAGCCTGGTTCGGACTCTTTCTCGGGCTCCTCCTCTTCATCTTCACGCCGTCGCAGAACGCGATCCTCTACGTCGGCGCGGCGGTGCTCATCGGGGCTGGATTCGGGATGCTGTTCGGCATCGTGAGCTATGCGCTCAACCGTCGGCGGCGCGACTTCACCTCGACCCACCAGGTCATCGCAGGCAAATACGAGATCATGGTCGACCCGTCGCTCACGATCAGGGCGCAGGAGCTTCTGGCGCGCCCGGTCGAGTAGCAGCTTTCAGGCGCGGAGCCAGCTCTCCACGTCATCAGCCGTGCGCGGGATGCCGACCGAGAGGTTCTCGGCGCCGTCGGCCGTCACGAGGATGTTGTCCTCGATCCGCACGCCGATGCCGCGGAACTCCTCCGGCACCGTGAGGTCGTCCGGCTGGAAGTAGAGGCCTGGCTCGATCGTGAAGACCATGCCCGCCTCGACGACGCCGTCGAGGTACATCTCCCTTCGCGCCTGCGCGCAGTCGTGCACGTCGATCCCGAGGTGATGCGAGGTGCCGTGCACCATGTAGCGGCGGTGGTACTGCGCCTCCGGCTGGATCGACTCCTCGGCCGTGACGGGCAGGAGCCCCCACTCGGCCGTCCTGCGCGCGATGACCTCCATGGCCGCGGCATGCACCTCGCGGAACCGGATGCCCGGCTTGACGATCGCGAACGCGGCATCCGCCGCCTCGAGCACGGCCTCGTAGACCGTGCGCTGGGTCTCTGTGAAGGTTCCGCTGATCGGCAGCGTTCGGGTGATGTCGGCCGTGTAGTAGCTGTCGAGCTCGATCCCCGCGTCGAGCAGGATGAGGTCGCCCTCGTTGACCGGCCCGTTGTTGCGGGTCCAGTGCAGGATGCAGGCGTGCGGTCCTGAGGCGGCGATCGTGTCATAGCCGACGGTGTTGCCGTCGGCGCGGGCGCGGCGGTTGAAGGTTCCCTCGACGAGTCTCTCGCCCTTCGGATGCGCGACGATCGCCGGGCGGTCGGCGATGACGTCGTCGAATCCGAGCTTCGTCGCCGCGACCGCCTTGCGCATCTGGTCGATCTCGTACGCGTCCTTGACGAGGCGCAGTTCCGAGAGGTCGCGCGCGAGGGCCGCGTCGGAGTCCTCGTCGACCGAGTCGGCGTCCGCCGACAACAGGCGCCGGCCGTCGACCTGGTCGGTCACGTCGCGGTCGGCGTCGCGGACCACGAGGGTGTCGGCATCCACCGAGTCGAGCACGGCGTCGAAGTCGGCAATCCCGCGCGTGGCGAGACCGAGATCCCCTGCGACCTGGGCGAGCGATGGCCGCGGGCCGATCCAGAACTCGCCGATCTGCGGATTCGCATAGAACTCGTCGGAGTCGCGCCCCGCGCGCTCGCGGAAGTACAGGGTCGCCTCGTGGCCGCTCGCCGTCGGCTCAAGACCTTGCTTTCCCTGCTCGAACCGAGGTTCGAGCACGAGCACGGCATCCGGTTCGGAGTCCGATCCCCACCCGGTCAAGTAGGCGAAGGCCGAATGGGCACGGTACGGGTAGTCGGTGTCGTTCGAGCGCACCTTGGCCGCCCCGGCCGGCACGATGAGCCGCTTGCCCCGGTACATCGCCGACAGGCGCGCCCGCCTGGCCGCAGCAAAGGGCGCCTGCTCGCGCGGGCCGGGCACGGCATCCGTGCGCTCAGCCCAGTTCGCGGCGATGTAGTCCTTGAAAGTGTCAGAGACGGGGGTCGTGGAACGGTTGCTCGTGGCGCGCGGCGCCGGCGTGGTGGATTCGGCCATGCCTCTATTCTCACCCCCGCGGCGACAACTGCACCACGATGGGCCGGTGATCGCTGCCGGCGTCGTCGAGCGTCGCGATCACACGCATGCCCGTGACATGCCAGCCCGGGGTCGCCATGACGTGGTCGATGGGAGCCCCGAGGATCGGCGGCAGCATTGTCGGCCATGTTCCAACGGCAGCGTTCCCGCTCACGGATGCGGCATCCACACAGGTGCCGATCGTCGCGCCGTCGGTCGTCGCAAGGCCCGCGAAGTGGTCGATCGTCGAGTTGAAGTCGCCCGCCATGATGACGTTGTCGCCTGCACAGGCGCGCATGAGCCAGGAGAGGTCGAGTTTCCAGTGGTTGAGCTCGCTCGGGATGGGCGCCACGGCGTGCACCGCGATGATCGTCGGGCCCGTGCCGTCTGCTGGGGTCGCGATGACGCTCGGCAGCACGTTGGTCGTGCGGTGGTCGGTGTCCACGACGTAGTCGCCGAGCGCGACGCTCGTGAGCAACGAGGTGCTGCGCGCTTTCGAGATGCGGTCGTAGCTGAACGTGTGGGCCCACATCGGATGCCCACCCGCCCTCATGAGGCGCGCGACCTCGATCGCCGTCTCGCTCGTGGTCTCGGGGAGCGCGACGATGTCGGCATCCACCTCGAGGGCCAGCTTCGCGATGGCCTCCGCCCCCGGCACGTCGCCGAGCGTGTTCCAGGAGAGCACCGTGACATCGGCCTCGGCCTTTCGCTGGAACGAGTTGTCGCCCACGCCGCGCGTGGTGAGCACGATCGCGCTTGTGACGATGAACACGATGCCGACGATGCCGAGGGCAGCGCAGAATCGCCGGAAGGCCGGAATCGCCGCGGCGACGAAGAAGAGAGCGAGGAGGAGGAACAGGCCCACCGCGATCGCGACGCCGCGCAGCGAGACGACCTGGGCGGCGATCGGTAGCCGCTGGAACCCGAAAAGCTGGGGCCACACCGAGACGAGGGCGACGGCGCACGTGAGAAGAATGGCCGCGGCGGCGAGGATGCGACGGAACATGGTCAGCAGAGCCTAACCGGTCGACCCCGAATAGAGTTGAAGGATGCCCGGCCCCATCGACCTCCACACGCACAGCAGCGTGTCCGACGGCACGGAGACGCCCGCCGAGCTCGTGCGCGCCGCCGTCGCTGCGGGCCTCGGCACTGTGGCGATCACCGACCACGACTCGACAGCTGGCTGGGACGAGGCGTTCGCGGCCGCCGCAGGCACGGGCATCACGGTCGTCCCCGGCATGGAACTGAGCACGCGGCGCGAATGGAGGAGCATCCACCTGCTCGCCTATCTCGTCGACCCCGACAACCTCGCGCTTCGGGAGGAGACCCTGCGCATTCGGGAGGCGCGCCTGACCCGCGCAGAGTTGATCGTCTCGAGGCTAGCGGCCGACTTCGACATCTCCTGGGCGGATGTCGTTGCCCAGACGAGCGACGGCACGACGGTCGGCCGCCCGCACATCGCGGATGCGCTCGTCGCGCGGGGGGCCGCCGCGGACCGGAGCGCCGCGTTCCGCGACATCCTGCACCCGAAGTTCGGCTACTACGAGCCGCACTACGCTCCTGACCCCCTCACCGCGATCGGGCTCGTGCGGGCGGCAGGGGGAGTACCCGTGCTCGCCCACCCCGCCACGCGCGGCATCGACGACGTGATCTCGAGGGAGAATCTCGGCATCCTCGTCGACGCCGGGCTGTTCGGGCTCGAACTGCATCACCGCGAGAACCGGCCGGATGCCCTCGCTCGGCTCGCCGAGCACGCTGACCACTTCGGGCTCGAGGTCACCGGGTCGAGCGACTACCACGGAGCGGGAAAGCCGAACCGTCTCGGGGAGAACACGACGGAGCCAGCCGTGCTCGACCGCATCCTGGAGCACGGTAGTGGCGCCAAGGCCTACTCAGGCTGACGTCACGGCTTACGCGGCGGGGGGCGTGCTTCCCGTGCTCGGACGGCGCGTCCGGTTGCGGCGGCGACGGGAAGGCCCCGAGCCGTCGTGGGTCCCGGCGCCGGCCGGCTTCTGGGCCTCCGGGGCGGTCTCGACGGGCCGCCCGCCACGCGTGCGGGAGCGCTCGCGGCCCGCGCCTGCATGGCCTGCGCCGTGCGCGCCTGCGCCGTGGCCTCCGCGCGCGGAGTCGCGTGCACCGCGCCCGACGCCGGCCGTCGCCGAACGAGGCTCGCGCTCGCGGGCCGGACCTGCCGTCTTGAGGCGACCCTTGGCATCCGCCGGGATGTCGAGATCGGTGTAGAGGTGCGGCGACGAGGAGTAGGTCTCGATCGGCTCCGGGATGCCCATCTCGAGCGCGCGGTTGATGAGCGACCACTTGTGCATGTCGTCCCAGTCGACGAACGTCACGGCGATCCCGGTCTTGCCCGCGCGGCCCGTGCGCCCTGCGCGGTGCAGGTAGGTGTCGTGGTCCTCTGGGATCGTGTGGTTGATGACGTGCGTCACGTCGAGCACGTCGATGCCGCGCGCGGCGACATCCGTGGCGATGAGGATTTCCTTCTTGCCCGCCTTGAACGCGGCCATGGCCCGCTCACGCTGCTCCTGGTTGAGGTCGCCGTGCACGGCGGCCGCGTTGAAGCCGCGGTCGCCAAGTTCCTCGACGAGCTTCGCGGCGGCGCGCTTGGTGCGCGTGAAGATCACAGTCTTGCCGCGCCCCTCGGCCTGCAGGATCCGCGCGATGACCTCGTCCTTGTCGAGTGCGTGGGCGCGGTAGACGACATGCTTAATATTCGCCTGGGTGAGTCCCTCATCCGGATCGGTCGCCCGGATGTGGATCGGCCGGTTCATGAAGCGGCGTGCGAGGGCCACGATCGGCCCCGGCATCGTGGCGGAGAAGAGCATCGTGTGGCGGGCGGGAGGCGTCTGCGCGAAGAGCTTCTCGATGTCGCTCAGGAAGCCGAGGTCGAGCATCTTGTCCGCCTCGTCGAGCACCATGACCTCGACGTGGCCAAGGGTGAGCATCCGCTGGCTCGCGAGGTCGAGGAGGCGACCCGGGGTGCCGACGACGACCTGTGCACCATCCTTGAGCTGTTCGATCTGGCCCTCGTAGGCCTTGCCGCCGTAGATCGCGGCGACCTTCGTCGCACGGTTCGCCGACGCCATGACGAGGTCCTCGGCCACCTGGATGCACAGCTCGCGCGTCGGCACGACGACGAGTGCCTTGACGCCGGGCTCGGGGTCGGTGCCGAGGTGTTGGAGGAGCGGGAGGCCGAAGCCGAGAGTCTTGCCTGTGCCGGTCTTGGCCTGTCCGATGATGTCCTGGCCGCCGAGCCCGAGGGGGATGGTCTGCGCCTGGATGGGGAACGGCTCGAGGATGCCCTTGGCGGCGAGTGCGTCGACCATGTCCTGGTCGACGCCGAGTTCTGAGAATGTCAAGTTATACAGCCCTGTCTTGGGTGGAGCGGTTACGCCCGTCTTGTCCCAGGGCGCAGGGCCCCGCCAGAGTGGGGGCCGGTGACCAGTTTAGTCGCCGGGGGCGGAACTTCCTGACAGGACGCCCCCGCCAGTCGTCGAGCGTGACCGCTTCGGGCGGATGCGCGATGCGGGCGCATGCACAGGTGACCCCATGCTGACGCTCCGGAGGGCCGCACTAGGCTGTACAGGTGGTCACGTTGTTCCCGCGTCGCAAGCGGCGCCCGTCGCCTTCGCGGCACCGTCCGCGGCGCCCGAACCCTGACCAGGTCGTCAACCGGGTGGGGTTGAGCGAGTTGACTCCAGACCTCGGCCACTTCCTCGGCCAGGCCGCATATCTCCAGCTCTCCTTCTTCGAGGGGCTCTCGCGCGCGGTCACGTCTGCGCCGTCGACCGCGTCGAAGGAGGCGGTGAGCCGGGTGGCCGGGATCGCCCTCGACCGGCATCACGAGCTCGTCGCCGAGGTCGAACGCACAGGGCAGACCTCGAGTGACGCGATGGAGCCCTTCGTCGGCCCCATCGACGCGTTCCAGCTTCGAACGAGCGGGAGCGACTGGTTCGAGGCGCTGCTCGCCTACTACGTCGCCTCCGGCATCCTCGACGACGCCTTCGCGGGAATCGCGGAGGGACTCCCGGGCGACTACGCGGACCGCATCGCCGGTCTCCTCTCGAACGACCGCGCCCATGCGATCGTGGCGTCCGAGCTGCGCGCCGCGATCGACGCCCACCCTGCGCTCGCGTCGCGCCTCGCACTCTACGGCCGTCGACTCGTGGGCGACGTGCTCCTCGTGGCGCGCTCAGCCCTCGACCTTCCGAAGGACACCGCTCCGGATGATGAGCGCCTCGAGCCCGTGCTGACCGAACTCATCGCGGCCCATACGCGTCGGATGGACGAGCTCGGCCTCACGGCATAGGCAGCCTGCACAACGATGTCCGAGCCGCTCGAACTTCGTCGGAGTCGAAGGACTCGGGAGACCGGGCGCGGACCCGTTCGCCGCAGGGGCTTCTCGGTCCGGTCGCGGATCATCGCCGCGATTCTCGCCGCGACGGCGGTCGGACTGGCCGGATCGGGAGGCGCCTCCTATCTCGTGCAGCGGGAACGGGTGCTCGCATCCGTCGACGCCGACCAGTTGCGCCTGGTCGATGAATTGCGATCCATGGCCGAGAACGGGACGGGGGACGAGGTCCCCGCGACAGTGGTGACGCTGCTGCGCGCGTCGATGCAGCAACTGCTGCCGGCCGCCCACGAGAGCGTCCTCGGGCTCGTCGACGGTGCCCCGGCGTTCGTCCCTGCGACGACCCTGCCGTTCCGCATCGACGACGATCCCGCTTTCGTCGAGCGCATCCTGTCGGAGGCCGACGCCACAAAGGTGGTGAGGGGTACGGCGCATTCGACGCTCGGGAACCTGAGGTACATCATCGTTCCGATCTCGGTCGCAGGCGACACGGATGAGGGCCTCTATGTATCGGCATACGACCTCGACGCCGTCCTGCTCGCCGTTGCCGATTCGTTCCGCACGTACATCGTCGTCGCGCTCATCGCACTTCTCCTCGTGGGGTTCGTCGCCTGGTTCGTCTCCGGGCGACTGTTGAGGCCGATCCGGCTGCTGCGCCGGGCCGCGATCGCGAACACGGCGACCGACCTTTCGGCCAGGATCCCGGTGACCGGTCGGGATGACCTGTCGGAACTCACCGAGACGATCAACGGGATGTTCGAGAGGCTCGAGAGCGCCTTCTCCAGCCAACGGCGATTGATCGATGATGTCGGCCACGAACTCAAGACGCCGCTCACGATCATCCGGGGACACCTCGAACTGCTCGACCCAGAAAATCCGGCGGACGTCGCGGCGACGAAGGCCCTCACCATCGACGAACTGGACCGGATGAGCACGCTCGTCGGGGAGATCTCCCTCCTTGCAGAGACGGGCACGCCTCAGTTCGTCGACCGTCGCGAGGTCGACATCGCCGAGTTCACCGACGGTGTGTTCGCCAAGGCGCGCGGCCTCGACCCTGGGCGCGAGTGGATACTCGAATCCAGGGCGGAGGGAGTCGGCGAGCTGGATGCCCGTCGCCTGACCCAGGCATGGCTGCAGCTCGCAAGCAACGCGGTGAAGCACTCGACGGCCGGCGGCTCGATCGTTCTCGGCAGCGAGCGCATCGAGACGCGCAGTGGCGAGAGCCTGCAGCTCCTGGTATGTGACGTCGGCCCCGGCATCCCGCGTGAAGCGCAGGATCGCATCTTCGAACGCTTCGGGCGGCTCGACGTCAGCAGGGGTGCAGACGGGTCCGGTCTTGGCCTGGCGATCGTGGCCGCGATCGCGGAGGCCCACGGTGGTACGGTGGCGCTTTCGAGCGACGCAGGGCAGGGTTCGGTGTTCACTATCCGAGTCCCGTTGGGCACTGCGGCGCGCACGACCGGGGAGACACGATGACGCGCATTCTGGTCGCCGAGGACGAATCGCGGATCTCGTCGTTCGTCGAGAAGGGATTGCGGTCAGAGGGCTACGCGGTCACGGTCGTCGGCGACGGGATCGCCGCGCTCGCCGAAGCGCAGTCCGGCCAGTTCGCGCTCATGATCCTCGACCTCGGACTGCCGGGGATGAGCGGTTTCGAGGTTCTCGAAAGGCTGCAAGGGGAATCGCGCGAGCTCGCGATCATCATCCTGACGGCGCGCGACTCAGGCGCCGACACCGTGCGCGGCCTCGAGGGAGGGGCGAACGACTACATGTCGAAGCCGTTCCGTTTCGACGAGCTTCTCGCCAGGGTGAGGCTGCGACTCAAGGATGTCCGCGCCGCGACGGCCGACTCGCTCACGGCATCCGGGCTCGAACTGGACCTCCGCACCCGCCGCATTCTCGTCGACGGCGTCCCGGTCGACCTTTCGGCGCGGGAGTTCGCCCTCGCCGAGGAGTTTCTCCGCCATCCGGACCAGGTGCTCAGCCGCGAACAGTTGCTCAGCCGGGTGTGGGGACTCGACTTCGACCCTGGATCGAACGTCGTCGAAGTCTACGTCCGCTATCTCCGCGCCAAGATCGGCGCGCATCGCATCGAGACGGTGAGGGGAATGGGTTACCGGCTGACATGAAGCGGCCGGGAAGTGGCTGACCCGAACAGCCACTTCCCGGCCCTGACTGCCGACGCGGTGCGCGGGCAGTGCCTGTGATTCCTAGTTGTCGCCGGTGTGGCCGCCGCCGCGCACGACGACTGCGCCACCCGGGGTGACGACCTCGACGCCGGCATGCGCCTTGGCCCAGGCGCTGACCTCCTGGCCGGTCAGACTGCCCTTGACCGTGGAGGCATCCTTCGAGGCCTCCTGCGGAGCAACTGGCGTGACGGTGTCACCCTCGACGCTCGCGTCGTGCTCGCCGTCGACTGTCGCATCGGTGGAGGTGCCGAAGACACCCTTGGCGTTCTCATTCGCGTGCAGCTTGGCCTGCTCACTCGCGTGCGAGGACGCCGGGCCGACTCCGCTCACCTGGAGCACCTGGCCTGGGGCGTCGGAGATCGTCAGCGCATCGCCGACGGCGTAGGCGCCTCCGGCCGCCACAACGACACCGAGGAGTCCGGCGGCGCCGCTCACGATCAGCTTGGTGGTCTTCTTCATCACGTTCGACTCGCTTTCCTGCGTCCTCACGTTCGGGCGCCCATCCACTCTCGACAGCCGACATGAGACTGGAGCGAGAAGTGGATGAGAGAGTTCTCATCCGGATGAGGTCGCTGCGATGGCCTCAGTGCGCAACGTCACGCGCGCGCGGGTTGGAGAGACGAACAAAGATTCGGAACCGTGCGCGGGAGCCAACGGATTGTGACGGTCAGGCGACGGCGATAGCTCCCGGAATAAAGGGATGACTTCTCCACGACTCGAAGAAAGATACGATAGTGACGGTCGTTGTGTGGTAGGATGTGTGGTATGGATGACCCGACCGCGACCCTGGATGCGGCCAC
>DAITPJ010000026.1:12496-24371 GCA_036833635.1 Terrimesophilobacter sp. | reverse complement strand
TCGCTGCTGAGAGCGAACCCCTCGTCGGGGAGCGCGGCGACCGCGGAGAGCAGCGGCCGGTAGAACAGCCGCTCGTGCAGGCTGCGCACCTCGGTCTTGACGGCCTGCCACCGCTCGCGCAACTCCTCCGCCGTCGTGGCCAGGCCGCTCGCGCGAGCAAGCACGCGCAACGCTCCCTCATCGCTTGGCATGAGGTGGGTGCGACGGAGCCCGGCGAGCTGCAGCCGGTGCTCGAGGAGCCTCAGGAACCGGTAGTCGCGGCCGAAGACCGCCGCCTCGTCGCGGCCGATGTAGCCCCGCTCGGCGAGGGCAGCGAGAGCGGGAAGCGTCCCGCCCTGCCGCACCGCGTCATCCACCTGGCCGTGCACGAGCTGGAGCAGCTGGCTCGTGAACTCGATGTCGCGCAGGCCGCCTGGCCCGAGCTTGAGCTGCACGTCGCGCTCGGCCGCCGGGATATTCTCGGTGACCCGCTCGCGCATCCGCTGCACCGACTCGACGAAGTGCGGCCCTCCCGCGCTCGACCAGACGAGCGGCGCGACCGCCTCGACGTAGCGGGCGCCGAGTTCCAGGTCGCCGGCGAGCGGCCGCGCCTTGAGCAGCGCCTGGAACTCCCAGTCCTTCGCCCAGCGGTCGTAGTAGGCCGAGTGCGATTCGAGGGTGCGCACAAGTGCGCCGTCCTTGCCTTCAGGTCGCAGGTTGGCGTCCACATCCCAGAGGCCAGGCTCAGGCGCCGGCCCGTGGATGCTTCGCGCAAGCTGCATCGCGAGTCGCGTCCCGATCTCCACGGCGCGGTCTGCGGGCAGGGCGCCGTCGCCTTCCACGACGTAAATGACGTCGACGTCGCTCACATAATTGAGCTCATGCGCGCCCGCCTTCCCCATGCCGATGACGGCGAACTTCGTCGCGGCGACCTCCTCCGGTGGGAAGGGCAGCTCGCGCCTGGCGAGGGCGAGCGCGGAGTCGAGCGCAGCTGCGGCGAGATCCGCGAGGCTCCCGGCGACGGCCTCCACTCCGGCGAGCGGGTCCTCCTGCTCGAGGTCGAAGGCCGCGATGCGTGCGAGGATGCGGCGGTAGCGAACCCGGAGGGCCACGACGGCCTCCTCCCCAGCGAGACCGTCGACCGCGGCGAGCAGTTCGGTCGCAAACTCGTGGGGTGAAGGAAGCCCAGCGAGGGGGGCCGCCATCGCCGCAAGTTCCTCAGGCCGACGACGAAAGAACTCCCCGAACCCCGCCGAGGCGCCGAGTACGCGGAGAAGCCGCGCCGCGGCATCCGGTTTCTTGAGGGCAGCGCCCAGTTCCTTCGGGGACTGCTCCTGGAGTCGCACGAGCAGTTGCAATGCCTGGTCCGGGTTCGCGGCGTGGGCGAAGAGCGGTACGAGCGAGGGCCCGAATCCGGCGAGCGGCCCGATGAGCATCGCCTCGGCAGCGCCGAGCTCCGCGAACCCGAGCCTGGCGAGCTCGGTGAGCGTTGTGCGCTCCCGCGACGTCTCCCGGGCCATGGCGCCTTAGAGCATCTCCAGGTTGCTCTGCAGCTCGAAGGGAGTCACCTGGGCGCGGTAGGCGTTCCACTCCCGCAGCTTGTTGAGGAGCACGTAATTGAAGACCTGCTCGCCAAGCGTTTCGGCGACGAGCTCGGACTTCTCCATGATCGCGACCGCGTGGTCGAGGCTCGCGGGGAGCGCGTTGTAGCCGAGCGCCCTCCGCTCGGAGTCGGTGAGATTCCAGACGTTGTCCTCGGCCTCGGCCGGCAGCTCGTAGCCCTCCTCGATGCCCTTGAGGCCCGCGGCGAGCATGAGCGAGTAGGCGAGATACGGGTTCGCCGCGGAGTCGATCGCGCGGTACTCGACGCGCGAGCTCTGCCCCTTGCTCGGCTTGTAGAGCGGAACCCGGATGAGCGCCGAGCGGTTGTTGTGCCCCCAGCACACGAAGCTCGGCGCTTCCCCGCCGCCCCAGAGCCGCTTGTAGGAGTTCACGAACTGGTTCGTGACCGCAGTGATCTCGGGAGCGTGGTGAAGAAGACCAGCGATGAACTGCCGGCCGACCTTCGAGAGTTGGTACTGCGCGCCGGCCTCGAAGAACGCGTTCGTGTCGCCCTCGAAGAGTGACATGTGGGTGTGCATTCCCGACCCAGGATGCTCGGAGAACGGCTTCGGCATGAACGTCGCGTAGACGCCCTGCTCGATCGCGACCTCCTTGACGACCGTGCGGAAGGTCATGATGTTGTCGGCCGTCGTGAGGCCGTCGGCGTAGCGCAGGTCGATCTCGTTCTGCCCAGGCCCGCCCTCGTGATGGCTGAACTCGACCGAGATGCCGAGATCCTCGAGCATCCGCACAGAGCGGCGACGGAAGTCGTGCGCCGTGCCGCCTGGCACGTTGTCGAAGTAGCCGGCAGAGTCGACCGGCACTGGTCGGCCGCCCTTGTCGAGTTTCGAGCTCTTGAGCAGGTAGAACTCGATCTCCGGATGCGTGTAGAACGTGAATCCGCGGTCGGCCGCCTTCTCGAGCGTGCGCTTGAGCACGTTGCGCGGGTCGGCGACGGCCGGCTCGCCATCCGGGGTCGTGATGTCGCAGAACATCCGCGCGGTCGGATCGATCTCGCCGCGCCACGGGAGGATCTGGAAGGTGGCAGGGTCCGGATGCAGCAGCACGTCGGCCTCGAAGAGGCGGGTGAGCCCCTCGATCGCCGAGCCGTCGATCCCGACGCCTTCCGCGAAGGCGCCCTCGACCTCCGCAGGGGCGATCGCGACGGACTTGAGCGTGCCCACGACATCCGTGAACCACAGGCGCACGAACTTGACGCCGCGCTCCTCGATGGTGCGCAGAACGAAGTCGCGTTGCTTGTCCATGAGCTCCTCTTCTGCCGGCTCGACGGTCCGACTATCAGGCTAGTGGCTAGACTCGCTCCATGACCGATCCAGCAGCGGTGGCGGCGCAGGCGAACCTCAAGAAGGTGCGGACGAGGCACTTCCAGTCTGCGAAGGAGAACGGGATCAAGATCACCGGGCTCACGAGCTACGACCAGCTGAGCGCCATGATCTTCGACAAGGCGGGCATCGACTTCCTTCTCGTCGGCGACTCTGCGGGCAACAACGTGCTCGGCTTCGATACGACGCTCCCGGTCACGGTCGATGAGCTCATCCCGCTCACGCGCGCGGTCGCGGGGGCCGTGACGCGCGCCTTCGTCGTGGCCGACATGCCCTTCGGCTCCTACGAGAGCAGCCCGGAGGAAGCCCTGCACACCGCGTTCCGGTTCATGAAGGAGACGCACGCGCACGCCGTCAAGCTCGAGGGCGGACAGCGCAGCGCAGAGCAGATCCGCCGCATCGTCTCGGCCGGCATCCCGGTCATGGCCCACATCGGGTTCACCCCTCAGAGTGAGCATGGACTCGGTGGGCATATGATTCAAGGACGAGGCGAAGGGCTCGATCAGCTCCTCGCCGATGCGCACGCCGTCGAGGATGCCGGTGCCTTCGCCGTGGTGCTCGAGATGGTACCCGCGGTCTCCGCCGCACAGGTGACGCGCGAACTGCGTATTCCGACGATCGGCGTCGGAGCCGGTCCGGATGTCGACGGCCAGCTCCTCGTCTGGACGGACTGGGCGGGTTTCACGACCGGCCGGATTCCCAAGTTCGTCAAACAGTACGCAAACCTCGCCGGCGTTCTCACGGATGCCGTCAACACCTATCGAGCGGATGTCGCGAACGGGGCCTACCCGGCTCCTGAGCACAACTACGAGTGAACCGGATGCCGCTCGCGCCCACCGGCGCGGCCATGTCACAGCGCGCCCACCGGCGCGACCGGCCTGTGCGCCCAACACGCTTCGATCGAAAGGGCTCCATGCAGCCGTCTACGTCGTCCATCATCAGCGAGACCTTCGCCACCGCCGTCTCCCGCAATCCGGGCGAACCGGAGTTCCACCAGGCGCTGAGCGAGGTGCTCGAGTCGATCGCGCCGGTCATCGCGCAGCATCCGGAGTTCGTCGAGTGCGGCATCCTCGACCGCCTCGTCGAACCGGAGCGCCAGGTCATGTTCCGGGTGCCCTGGGTCGATGACGCCGGCACGATCCGGGTCAACCGGGGCTTTCGCGTGCAGTTCAACTCGGCGCTCGGGCCGTACAAGGGCGGCCTGCGCTTCCACCCGAGCGTGAACCTGAGCATCATGAAGTTCCTCGGCTTCGAGCAGACCTTCAAGAACGCCCTCACCGGGCAGGGGCTCGGCGGCGCGAAGGGCGGAAGCGACTTCGACCCGCACCAGAAATCCGATGCCGAGATCATGCGGTTCTGCCAGTCCTTCATGACGGAGCTCGCCCGACACATCGGCGCGGACACGGACGTGCCGGCGGGCGACATCGGCGTCGGCGCCCGCGAGATCGGCTACCTCTTCGGCCAGTACCGCCGGATCACGGGCCGCCACGAGTCCGGCGTGCTCACCGGAAAGGGCGTCGGCTGGGGCGGCGCGCAGGTGCGCACCGAAGCGACCGGATACGGGGCGGTATTCTTCCTCCAGGAGATGCTCGCCGTCCGTGGCGACAGCGTCGCGGGCAAGACCGCGATCGTCTCAGGATCCGGCAACGTCGCGATCTACGCGATCGAGAAGCTGCAGCAGCTCGGCGCGAAACCCATCACCGCCTCGGATTCCTCCGGCTTCATCGTCGACGAGGCGGGCATCGACCTCGAGCTGCTCAAGGAGCTCAAGGAATCAGGGCGCGAGCGGATTTCGGCCTATGCCGCACGTCGCCCCGGTTCCCGCTTCGTGAGTTCGGGCCGTGTCTGGGAGGTTCCGGGGCAGCTCGCAATCCCCGCGGCGACGCAGAACGAGCTCGGCTCGGACGACGCCGCAGCACTCGTCCGCGGCGGCGTCATCGCGGTCGCGGAGGGCGCCAACATGCCGAGCACTCCGGATGCCGTCGAGGTCTTCCAAGAGGCCGGTGTGCTGTTCGCGCCCGGCAAGGCCGCAAACGCCGGCGGTGTGGCGACCTCAGCACTCGAGATGGCCCAGAACGCCGCGCGCGAGCGCTGGAGCTTCGCCGACAGCGAGGTGCGCCTGCGTGCCATCATGGCCGACATCCACGCGGCGTCCTTTGAGGCGGCCGAGCGCTACGGGCATCCGGGCGACTACGTCGTGGGCGCCAATGCCGCCGCCTTCGTGCGCGTGGCCGACGCCATGCTTGCCCAGGGGCTCGTGTGAGAGCGGCGTTCAGTCGTCCTCGGCAGCGTCCTCTTCGGCCCAGCGGCGGGCGCGCTCGGCGATGATCTCGTTGGCGCGGGAGGCCTCCTCGGGCGAGTCGAACGGGCCGACTCGGTCGAATGCCAGGGACTGCGGCCCCTCCTCGACCTCCTGCGTCTTCGTGTTGAACCACCACTCGGTCATCGGTACCTCCTCGGCAGCCTAAAATCGATCCTATGCCCAGGGATAGCGACGGTCACCTCGTTCCCGGACGACTCTCACCTCCCCGCCAGGTGCCGGCCTCGATCCCCCGCCCCGAGTATGTCGGCAAGGCCGAGCCGACCCTCTCCGGCGTCGACGTCTACTCGGAGGAGGCGATCGACCGCATCCGGAAGGCCGGGCGCATCGCGGCGCTCGCCATCGACGCGGTCGGCGAGGCCATCCGGCCCGGCGTCACGACCGACGAGCTCGACCGCATCGGCCACGAGCTCCTCGTCGCCCACGGCGCGTACCCGTCGACGCTCGGCTACCGCGGCTTCCCCAAGTCGATGTGCACCTCGGTCAACGAGGTCGTCTGCCACGGCATCCCCGACGACACCGTTCTGCAGGAGGGCGACATCGTCAACATCGACGTGACCGCCTACAAGGACGGCATGCACGGCGACACGAACCGCACGTTCCTCGTCGGCGCCGTGGCCCCGGATGTCGCCGCGCTCGTCGAGAGGACCCAGGAGGCCCTGCGGCGCGGCATCCGGGCGGCCGCCGTCGGGCGCAAGGTCAACGTCATCGGCCGCGCGATCGAGTCCTACGCGCGGAGGTTCGGCTACGGTGTCGTGCGGGACTTCACCGGGCATGGGGTCGGCGAGGCGTTCCACTCGGGGCTTGTCATCCCGCACTACGACTCCCCTCAGTTCACCGACACGATCGAGCACGGCATGGTGTTCACGATCGAGCCCATGCTCACGCTCGGTGACGCCGACTGGGACCTGTGGGACGACGACTGGACCGTGACCACGAAGGACAAGAGCATGACCGCGCAGTTCGAGCACACGATCGTCGTCAGGGAGAGCGGAACCGAGATCCTGACACAGGCACCCAGCGGAAAGGACGCCGCATGACCACCACGGCCGTCGGCATCGACATCGGAGGCACCGGCATCAAGGGGGCGATCGTCGACGTCGCCACCGGGGAGCTGCTCACCGACCGCATGAAGCTCCCAACCCCCGAGGGCGGCAAGCCCGACGACATCCTCGACACCGTGCTAGCCCTCTTCGACGAGATCGGGGACATCGGCGCCGACGCGCACGTCGGCGTGTGCTTTCCGGCGATCGTGCTCGGCGGTCGCACGATGTCGGCCGCGAACGTCTCGAAGAAGTGGATCGGCCTCGAGGCGGAAGCCCTCTTCGAGCAGAAGCTCGGGCGGGACATCCATTTCGTCAACGACGCGGATGCCGCGGGCATCGCCGAGGCGCGCTACGGTGCGGCGGTCGGCGCGAAGGGGCTCACGATCCTCACGACGCTCGGCACGGGCATCGGCAGCGCGATGCTCTTCAACGGCGAGCTCATCCCGAACTCGGAGCTCGGCCACCTCCAGCTCGAAGGCCAGGATGCGGAGCACCTGGCCTCGACCTCGGCCAAGGAGAAGGAGGACCTGAGCTGGAAGCAGTGGGCGAAGCGGCTCCAGCGCTACTACGAGCACCTCGAACTGCTGTTCTCCCCCGACCTCATCCTCGTCGGCGGCGGGGTGTCGAAGAGCGCGGACGAGTTCCTGCCGCTGCTCGACCTGCGCACGCCCATCATCCCCGCGGCGCTGCGCAACAACGCCGGGATCATCGGGGCGGCGGCGCTCGCCGCGGGCTGAGGGGGGTGTGAATGGGCCGGCTGATACGCCGGGTTCTGTTCCGGTGCGTTAGCACCTTCGACGGCCATCTCTCTCGGGACTACGTTGCCGCAGCCCTCTAGCAGTCCACCCGGGAACTCGGCGGGCAGCCTCAGCGTTCCCTGTTGACCTTGCTCCGGACGAGGTTTACCCAGCCGGCCCGATCGCTCGGGCCGCTGGTGGTCTCTTACACCACCGTTTCACCCTTACCGCCGGCTTGCGCCTGCGGCGGTCTGCTTTCTGTTGCACTTTCTCGCGGATTGCTCCGGGTGGGTGTTACCCACCGCCCTGCCCTGTGGAGCCCGGACGTTCCTCGGCATCCGCAGCGCCCTTTCGGATGCTGGGATGACGCGGCCGTCTTGCCGACCCATTCTCGTCGAGTCTACCGGGGTGGATTTTGGTTGGATAGTTCGAATGCTCTGGCGGTAAACGGAGCCGCCGCATCCGAACTATCCAACCAAAATCTTAAGGAACGGCTCTAGCCGAAGTCGGCGCGGAGGTCCATGGCGCGGTTGGCAGCGGCGTCAGCGCGGGAGTTCTGCAGGCGCGGGATCCACTCGAAGCGCACGGGGGTCCCGGTGAGCAGCTGCCGTGCGATGGCGGCGAGCTCGGCCATGTCGGGGTGCTTGATCTTCCACCGGCCGGACATCTGCTCGACGACGAGCTTGGAGTCCATGCGAATGTGCAGCTCGGCATCCGGGTCGATCGCGAGCGCGCGTCGCACGCCCTCGATGAGCCCGGTGTACTCCGCGACGTTGTTGGAAACGACTCCGAGATAGCGGCCGACCTCGGCGAGCACCTCGCCGGTCGCCGCGTCGATCACGATCGAGCCGCTCCCCGCGTGGCCCGGGTTGCCGCGGGACCCGCCGTCGGTCTCGATGATCAGAAGCCGCGCCATCAGAGCCCCGACTCGGCCGTGCGGACGAGGATCGCGTTGCTGTCCGGGCACAGCACGACGTCATCCGGTGCTGCAGCCCGGATCGCGGCCATGTCGCTCTCGTTGAGCCTCACGCCACTCGCGCTCGAAACGCCGCCCTGCAGGAGCGACGCCCCGGTGCCGTAGCGCTCACGCTGGCGCTCGTAGAGGGCGATGAGCTCCTCCGGCAGCTTTCCGACGATGACCGACCGGTTCGCGACGGCGTGCGTGCGCTCGCCCTCGATCGTCGCGAGGGCCGCATCCCGGGCGGACTCCGCCTCGGCGAGCCTTGCCAGCAGGTCGTCATGCCCCGCGTTCGTCGTACCCGATGCGGCCTCGAGCTCCTCGATGCGCTCCATGACCGCGAGCTGGATGTCCTCGAGGTCCGACTGGCGTTTGCGCAACGACCCGAGCTCCGCCTCGAGTCCCGCGACGTCCTTGACGGAGGAGGTCGTCTCGAGCCGCTCGGTGTCGCGCCGGATGCGCGCCTCGACGACCTCGACATCCGATTCGACCCTCTTGAGCTCGGCCTTGGCATCCTCCAGCGCCCCGCTGTCGGTCACACCCGCGAGGCGTGCTTCCTCGGCTTCGGCGCTGAGGGAGGCGATCGTCGCAAGCTCGGGAAGCGAGTTCGCCCTGTGGGCGAGCTGCTGCAGTCTCGTGTCGATCGCCTGAAGTTCGAGGAGGATCGCCTGATCCTCTGGACTTGCTTTCAGCGGCATTGCGGGGGAACCAACTCTCTGTCGCTCTGCTGTTCTCGTGGGCTGCTCTACTGCACGATCGCGAAATCCCACGGGTCGGTGCGGAGTTCGCTGACCGTCACCGTAACACCCGGCAGGGCGGCGCGAAGCTCGTCGGCCGCCGTGTCCAGCCACAGCCACTCGCTCGCCCAGTGCGACACGTCGATGAGCGCCGGGCCGCCGGTGAGCCTCGCAGTCTCGCGGAACGCCGAGGCCGGATGGTGGCGCAGGTCGCTCGTGATGTACACGTCGGATGCCTGGACGGCCGGCTCGTCGAGGTAGCTGTCGCCTGCCCCGGCACAGAGCGCGATCGTCGTCACGGGCGCGTCGTACTCGCCGGATGCCCGGATGCCGGATGCCGTCGGCGGCAGCAGGTCGGCCAGCGTGCGCGCGAGCCGGCCAAGCGTCGTGGGCTCGGCGAGCCGGCCGACCCGGCCGATGCCGCCCGCGGCAGCGCCGGCCCCGGGAACGATGGGCACCGGGACGATGGGCACCGCATCGAGAAGGCCGAGACGCGCGGCGAGCACGGCGGACGTGCCGGTCTCCACGACATCCGCGTTCGTGTGCGCGGAGTACAGGGCGCAGCCGGCCCGGATGAGCCGGGAGACGACAGAGCCCTTGAACTGGGTCTCCGCGACGGTCGTGACACCGCGCAGGAGCAGCGGGTGGTGGACGAGGAGCATGTCGGCGCCGAGCGCGACCGCCTCGTCCGCCGTGTCGGGGACGGCGTCGACGGCGAGGTGCACGTGGGCGACCGCGGTCGCAGGATCGCCCGCGAGGAGACCGATCGCGTCCCACGACTCGGCGCCCTCGAGCGGCCAGAGGCGGGTCGCTGCGGCGGCGATGTCGGCGACGGTGCTGGGCATCCACCCAGTGTAGTTCGCGGCGGAGGGCTCAGTCCTGGGTGCTGCGAGTGCGCAGCGCCGACGGTTCCTCCTGGCGTCGGATGGCCGGAATCCCGCCGATGATCGGCACGAGGAGGCCCAGGATGAGCGCGACGAGCACGCCGAGGTCACTCCCGGCGAGGTCGCTCGCTCCGGGCACATCGAGCAGGGGGAACAGGTAGCCCTGCCAGCTGAGCCAGCCGACGCTCGCCGTGGTGAGGCCGAAGCCGATCGCCGAGGCGAGCACGAGCGCGCTGAGGTTGGTCCAGGCGAAGTCCGGATATACGCCCCCTCGGTTCAGGAGCGACGTCGCGTCGAACCTTCGGTTCCTGATCATCATCTCGGCGGCGAAGATGCCTGCCCACGCCGCGACGGGAACGGCGAGGCTCGTCGCGACGTCCCGCAGGATGAGGCTGAAGTCGCCGACTGAGACGGCGAGAAGGATCGCCACAGCAGCGAGAGCGACGCCCACGATGACGACGGATGCCGACCGCCGCATGGTCACGCCCGTCGCCTGCAGCGCGAAACCGCCCGAGTAGATGGAGATCACGACGCCGGAGAGCAGGCTCAGCGCGAGCGCGGCGATGAGCGGGACGGGGTACCAGGTCGGGATGAGCAGCGCGATCGCGTCGAGAGGGCTTTCGAGGAGCCCTGCGGCGACATCCGGATTCGAGGCCGCGAGCACCGCGCCATATGCGATGAGCACGAAGGCCGGGATCGTCGCCCCGAATGTCGACGACAGCATCGAGGCGGCGCCAGAGCCGCCGGGCCGCTGGTAGCGTGCGAGATCCGCGCTGCTGACCGCCCAGACAAGGCCGACGAAGCTGAAGACGAGCACCGCGCCGGTGACCACGAGGATCCACGGGCCGTCACCGATGGTGAGAGCGTTGGCGATGTCCACGGCCGGCCAGGTGATCGCGAGGAGGCCGGCGATGAGAACCGCCGAGATGACCGTCACGACGAGCTGGAACCGGGCGATCAGGCCGTAGCCGAAGAAGGCGATCACGAGGGCGAGGAGGAAGCCGACGGCGAGACCGACGATCGTAAGTTGCGGTTCGGTGAGTCCTCCACCCAGGTCGGCGCCAAAGAGGATGCGGGCGGTTCCGGCGGCCAGGAACCACAGGAGCACGGCACCCCAGAACAGTCGAACGACGAGGGCGAGCACGGCGGGCAGGATGTTGCCGAAATGTCCGAAACTTGCGCGGGAAACGATCATGGTGGGCTGCCCGCTCCACTTGCCCGCGAGCGTTCCGAGCCCGAGGGGCAGGAACGACAGCGCGATGCCGGCGAGCGTCGCGACGATAGCCTGACGCAGGCTCATGCCGAGAGAGAATATGGCGGCGCCGAAGGCGACGCTCACGACCGACGAGTTCGCGGCGAACCACAGCCAGAAGACCCGCGCGGCCCGGCCGACGCGCTGGTCGGTCGGCGTCGGGCCCACCGCACTCTCCTCGACGCGGAACGCGGACGGCGACGTCGGCTCCTCCTCGAGGATGACGTGCTCGCTCGTGGGGATACGGGGGGTGGCGAGGGGCTCGATCGGGGCGACCGGGGCATCCGGAATGATCGCAACGCCCTCGGATGTCACCGGGAACGGCCCGAGGAGGTCGGAGAGCGCCTGGTCGGTGTCGCCGACATCCTCATCGCGGAAATCACTCTCGTCCTGGTACGTCGCATCCGCCGTCGCGTCCGCCGGTACGCCATGCACGAGGGTGTCGAAGGTGAAGACCACGGGTGGCCCGGTGGGAGGTGCGGCCGGTTCGACGAGTTCCGGGATGGGTGGCGTCGCGGATGCCGCCGGCGCACGCGGTTGGGGCGCGGGCGGCATGAGCTCATGGCCGGGGGGTGGAGGAATATCGGAGACCGGCGCGGTCATCGGGGCCGGCGCCTTCAGGAGGTCGCTGTCGAGAACCTCGTCGCTGCGGAACGTATGAGTGGGGTGCGACGGCGGCTCGGGCGGCGAATCGCTGACCGGGGGCGGTTCGAGGATGTCCTGGAACTCCGAGCGGGCGCTCGCGACTTCGGCGGCGGCGGCGGGCGAGCCCGACGCGAGCATGGACTCCTGCCACTCCGCGAACTCTCGGGCATCCTCCTCACGGAGGCGCAACTGCTCCTCGAGCCGCTCGAGAGCGTCGAGAGTGCTCGGCGCCTCGCCGTCGATGACGGAGGCAACCTCGGCCGCCAGGAGTGATCGGCGGATCGGGCGCTGTGGCGGCGCCTCGACGGTGCCGGGCTCCACCACGCCACCGGGCACGATTCCCTCGTCGACGGGGTCCGCGACATCATCGGG
>DAITPJ010000026.1:2344-12396 GCA_036833635.1 Terrimesophilobacter sp. | reverse complement strand
CCACCACGCCACCGGGCACGATTCCCTCGTCGACGGGGTCCGCGACATCATCGGGTTCGTCGACCGCGATCAGCGGAGACTCTCGCACGTCAGCGTCCTCAAGTGCTTCGGCAAGCGCGCCTTCGAAAGGGTCGTCGCGGTCGGGGGTGCCCCATGGCGGTACCTCGGGGATGACGTGGATCGTGCCGGAGTGCGTCGCCTTCTCGAAGTCCTGGAAGAGCGCATCGGCGAGGTCGTCATCGCTCATGGCCTGGCCGTCGACTCCCTGCGCCGGCGGCGGGGTGAAGGTGGATCGACGTGGCCCGGCCGGTTCGGCCCCCTCAGGGTCGGGAGTCCCCGACATCGGCGCATCCGGATCCGGGTCGCCATCGCCGCGGTCGTCGTGGTCAACCATGGGCCACATGATACGTGGAATGTCGGAATCCGACGTGGCGGCGTGCCGCCTCCCCGAACAGTGGGCCCTGCCGGGATCGAACCGACGACATCCACGGTGTAAACGTGGCGCTCTACCAGCTGAGCTAAAGGCCCGCGGCCCGCGGATGCGGGACGACTCCCTATGGTACCGGCCCGCCCCCGGCGAGCACTCGGCCCCGCAGAAACTCTGACAAGCTTGAGTCGCTAGAATCGGCGTGCTCCAGCATCCCTGTCCCCTTGGCCGCAACCCGGTCAGGCGGCGCGCTGGCCACAGAGATCGACCTGATCACCGCGTCGAACACGAACCATGCGAGGTCTACCGTGACAGTCAACGACCAGGATCCATACTCGATGAACCACATCGACTCCGACCCTGAAGAGACCGCCGAATGGCAGGAGTCGCTCGACGCGATCGTTGCCGCGCACGGCCGCGAGCGCGCCAGGGACATCATGCTGAGCCTGCTCAAGCGCTCCAAGGAGCTGCAGCTCGGCGTGCCGATGGTCCCGACGACCGACTACATCAACACGATCGCGCCCGAGAACGAGCCCGAGTTCCCCGGCGACGAGGAGATCGAGCGCAAGTACCGCGCCTGGTTGCGCTGGAACGCCGCCGTCACGGTGCACCGCGCGCAGCGTCCCGGCATCGCCGTCGGGGGCCACATCTCGACCTATGCCTCCTCCGCCGCGCTCTATGAGGTCGGCCACAATCACTTCTTCCACGGCCACGACAACCCGGGCGGCGCCGACCAGATCTTCTACCAGGGTCATGCCTCCCCCGGCATGTATGCGCGCGCATTTCTCGAGGGGCGCATCAGCGAGGACCAGCTCGACGGGTTCCGGCAGGAGAAGTCGCACCCGACCGGCGGCCTCTCCTCCTACCCTCATCCGCACCTCATGCCCGACTTCTGGGAGTTCCCGACCGTGTCGATGGGGCTCGGACCGCTCAACGCGATCTGGCAGGCCGAGACGAACCGCTACATCACCAACCGCGGCATCAAGGACCTCTCGGACAGCCACGTCTGGGCCTTCCTCGGCGACGGCGAGATGGACGAGGTCGAGAGCCGTGGCGCGCTCCAGTGGGCCGCCAACCACAACCTCGACAACCTGACCTTCGTCATCAACTGCAACCTGCAGCGCCTCGACGGCCCTGTGCGCGGCAACGGCAAGATCATCCAGGAGCTCGAGAGCTTCTTCCGCGGGGCCGGCTGGAATGTCATCAAGGTCATCTGGGGCCGCGAGTGGGACGACCTCCTCGCCAAGGACACCGAGGGCGCTCTCGTCAACCTCATGAACCAGACGCCGGATGGCGACTACCAGACCTACAAGGCCGAGAGCGGCGCCTACGTGCGCGAGCATTTCTTCGGCCGCGACCCTCGGGTCGCCGAGATGGTCAAGGACTACACCGACGACCAGCTCTGGAAGCTCAAGCGCGGCGGCCACGACTACCGCAAGGTCTACGCGGCCTTCAAGGCGGCGAAGGACCACACAGGCCAGCCGACCGTCATCCTCGCCAAGACCATCAAGGGCTACGGGCTCGGCCCATCGTTCGAGGGCCGTAACGCGACCCACCAGATGAAGAAGCTCACCCTCGACAACCTCAAGGACTTCCGCGACGCGATGCAGATCCCCATCACGGATGCCGTGCTCGAGGAGAACCCGTACCTTCCGCCGTTCTACCACCCGGGCGAGAACGACCCGGCCATCCAGTACCTGCTCGAGCGCCGACGCGCGCTCGGGGGCTTCGTACCGGAGCGCCGCAGCCGCTACACGCAGCTGACCCTCCCCGACGACAGCGCCTACGAGGTCGCACGACGCGGCTCCGGCAAGCAGGAGATCGCGACGACCATGGCGTTCGCACGCCTGCTCAAGGACCTGCTCAAGTCGAAGGACTTCGGCCATCGCATCGTGCCGATCATCCCGGATGAGGCCCGCACCTTCGGCATGGACGCCTACTTCCCGACGGCGAAGATCTACAACCCGAACGGGATGCACTACACCTCCGTCGATCGCGACCTGCTGCTCGCCTACAAGGAGAGCGAGCAGGGCCAGATCCTGCACGTGGGCATCAACGAGGCAGGCGCATTCTCCGCGTTCACCGCCGTCGGCAGCTCATACTCGACGCACGGCGAGCCGCTCATCCCGGTGTACGTCTTCTATTCGATGTTCGGCTTCCAGCGCACGGGCGACGGGATGTGGGCCGCGGGCGACCAGATGGCGCGCGGCTTCATCATGGGCGCGACCGCGGGGCGCACGACTCTCACGGGTGAAGGTCTCCAGCACGCCGACGGGCACTCGCATCTGCTCGCGTCGACGAACCCCTCCGTCGTCTCCTATGACCCGGCATACGGCTACGAACTCGGCCACATCGTCAAGGCCGGCCTCGATCGCATGTATGGCGGGCAGCATCCGCACCCCGACGTCATGTACTACATCACGATCTACAACGAGCCGCTCGTGCAGCCGGCCGAGCCGGCGAACCTCGACCTTGAGGGCCTGCTCAAAGGCATCTACCTTCTCAAGCGTTCGGATGCCGGCGGGCCCCGCGCGCAGCTTCTCGCCTCGGGCGTCGCTGTGCCGTGGATCCTCGAAGCCCAGGACCTGCTCGCCCGTGACTGGGGCGTCGCAGCGGATGTCTGGTCGGTCACCTCGTGGACGGAGTTGCGTCGCGAGGGGCTCGAGGCCGACGAGTGGAACTTCCTGCACCCGAGCGAGGGCGGCCGGATGCCGTACCTGACGCAGAAGCTCACAGGGGCCGAGGGACCTTTCGTCGCCGTGAGCGACTACATGCACGCGGTTCCGGACCAGATCCGGCGCTACGTCCCTGGCGACTTCGCGACGCTCGGCGCCGACGACTACGGATTCTCCGACACGCGGGCCGCGGCCAGGCGCTACTTCAAGATCGACGGCCCGTCGATCGTCGTGCGCACGCTCGAGGCGCTCGCGCGCCAAGGGCGGCTCGACCCCGCTCTCGCCCAGCAGGCGATCGACCGCTACCGGCTGCACGACGTGACGGCGGGCACGACGGGCTCCGCCGGGGGCGAGAGCTGAGCGGCTCCCACCGATGACACCTGCCACGCCGGCCGCGCCGACGCCCAAGACGAAGGCGCAGACTCTCGCCTGGCTGAAGACCGTCTCCGGCGAGTTCGCGACCGCGACGCTCAAACGGCTCGAGGACACGCTCCCCTGGTACCGGGAGATGCCGCCAGGGCGTCGCTCTGCTGTGGGTATGGTCGCGCAGGCCGGTATCTCCTCGTTCATCCAGTGGTACGACGACCCAGCCTCGACGCCGTGGATCGCCGCCGACGTGTTCGGGGTCGCCCCGCGTGAACTCCTGCGGTCGGTGAGCCTCACCCAGACCCTCCAGCTCATCAAGGTCACGGTCGAGGTGGTCGAGGACCGCGTCAAGGGCCGCGACGAGTCGCTGCGCGAGGCGATTCTGCTGTACTCGCGCGAGATCGCCTTCGGCGCTGCGGATGTCTATGCGCGCGCTGCTGAGGCCAGAGGACTCTGGGACGCGAGGCTCGAAGCCCTCGTCGTCGACAGCATCCTGAGCGGGGAGTACGACGACGAGCTCCCGAGCCGCATCGCGGCGCTCGGTTGGCACGGGCACGGCGAGGTTTCCGTGCTCGTCGGAACCGCGCCGCTTCAACTGGATGTCGACATGCTCCGGCGCACGGCCCGCCATCTCGACGCCGACGTGCTCATCGGCGTGCAGGGCTCCCGGCTCGTTCTCGTGATCGGCCGAGCACTGCCCGCCCCGACGGGCGAAGGCGAACAGGGCGACCCGCCGCTGGCCTTCCTCGACATCGCGAAGGCGCTCGAGCCCGGGTTCGGGGACGGGCATCTCGTGCTCGGCCACGAGGTCGCAGCCCTCGTCGACGCCAACCGCAGCGCCAAGGCGGCCCTCGCCGGGTTCGCGGTCGCCCGCTCGTGGCGGAACGCACCGAGGCCGACGCTCGCCGACGACCTGCTGCCCGAGCGTGCCCTCGCCGGAGACCCGCTCGCCCGCGCCACGCTCATCAACCGCATCTACCGTCCGCTGCACGGCCACACGAGTGACCTGCTCACGACGCTGTGGGCCTACCTCGACAACGGGCGCTCGCTCGAGGCGACCGCGCGTGAGCTCTTCGTGCACCCGAACACCGTGCGCTACCGGCTCAAGCGGGTCTCCGAACTCATCGGCTACGACGCAACCGGAGCGCGCGAGTCGCTCATCCTGCAGTCGGCCCTCATCATCGGTTCGATCGCCGAACCCGACGGCTCGACGCGGCGCCGCTGAGCGCCTGGTTGGGTCGCAGGCTGTGGGAGGCCACAACCCTTCCCGCTATTGTTGGTGGAGTTGTCACAGCACAAATCGGCCGAGGATGGGAAGACTAGAGAAGTGATCGTCGTCGTCTGCCCGGGACAGGGCTCGCAAACCCCCGGGTTCCTCTCCCCCTGGCTCGAGGTTCCTGGTCTTGACGACCGGCTCGCCCGGTACTCCGAGGCCGCCGGGATCGATCTCGAAGCGCACGGCACGACCTCCGACGCCGACACCATCCGCGACACCGCCGTCGCGCAGCCGCTCATCGTCGCCGCGGGGCTCCTCACCCTTTCCGTGCTCCTGGATGGTCGTCGCAACCTGCTCGGCGGCATTGCCGGCCATTCGGTCGGCGAGTTCACGGCAGCGGCCGCTGCCGGAATCCTGAGCTCGACGGATGCCATGGCGCTCGTCGCGGAGCGCGGGCGCGCGATGGCCGACGCCGCTGCCATGACCCCGACCGGCATGAGTGCCGTCGTCGGCGCCGATGAGACTGAGCTGCTCTCCGTGCTCGACGACTTCGGGCTCGAGCCGGCCAACTTCAACGGCGGGGGCCAGATCGTCGTCGCCGGCGCCCTCGACGCACTCGACAAGCTCAAGGAGGCGCCGCCCGCGGGCGCCAGGGTCATCCCGCTCCAGGTCGCCGGTGCCTTCCACACCCGTTACATGGCGTCCGCCGTCGACCGGCTTGAGTCGGCAGCATCCGGGCTCACGGCCGAGACGCCGGCACTCCCGATCTGGACGAACCGCGACGGGCATCGGGTGTCGAGTGGGCGCGAGTTCCTCGACCTGCTCGTCGGGCAGGTATCCTCGCCCGTTCGCTGGGATCGCTGCATGGAGTCCTTCGCCGCCGCGGGCGTGACGGGAATCATCGAGGTCGCGCCGGCCGGAGCGCTCGTGGGCCTCGCCAAGCGCGCACTCAAGGGCATTCCGAGCGTCGCGGTCAAGACCCCCGACGACATCCAGGCCGCCGTCGACATGATGGAGAACGCATGACAACCCCCACCCTCAAGCAGGCCACCGGCGCGAAGTACACGCGCCTCTACGGTTTCGGCGCCGCGCGCGGCGACCGGGTCGTGCCGAACGACGACCTCATCGGTCCCATCGACTCGAGCGACGAGTGGATCCAGCAGCGCACCGGCATCGTGACCCGGACGCGCGCCTCGGTAGGCATCCTGGCTGTCGACCTCGCGACCGAGGCGGCGAAGGAGGCCATCGGGGCCTCCGGCGTCGACCCGGCCGACATCGACCTCGTCATCATCGCGACGATCAGCAACGTGCAGCAGACCCCGTCGATGGCGGCCGTCGTCGCCGATCGGGTCGGGGCGAACCCGGCCGCGGCCTACGACGCGAACGCGGCGTGCGCCGGCTATTCCTACGCGCTCACGCAGGCAGATGCGCTCATCCGCACGGGCGCTGCGCACTACGCCCTCGTGATCGGCGCCGAGAAGCTCTCCGACGTCGTCGACCCGGCAGACCGCTCGATCTCCTTCCTGCTCGGCGACGGCGCCGGCGCGGTCGTCGTCGGCCCGAGCGACTTCCCGGGGATCTCCCCCGCGGTGTGGGGCTCGGATGGGTCGAAAGCCTCCGCCGTCGGCATGAACGCGACGCTCATCGACTACCGCGAGGGCGACGCGAACTGGCCCACGTTGCGGCAGGAAGGCCAGACGGTCTTTCGCTGGGCGGTCTGGGACATGGCCAAGGTAGCCAAGAAGGCCCTCGAGGATGCCGGCATCACGGCCGCCGACCTCGCCGCCTTCATCCCCCACCAGGCCAACATGCGCATCATCGACGAGTTCGCCAAGCAGCTCAAGCTGCCCGAGAGCGTCGTCATCGCGCGCGACATCGAAACGACAGGCAACACCTCGGCCGCCTCGATCCCGCTCGCAACCCACCGGCTGCTCAAGGAGCATCCGGAACTCAGTGGCGGCCTCGCCCTGCAGATCGGATTCGGGGCCGGGCTCGTGTATGGGGCGCAGGTCGTCGTCCTGCCCTAAACTTGTCCCCGGTCACATACCCCAAGGAGAAACAACAATGGCATTGTCCACCGAAGAAGTTCTGGCCGGCCTCGCCGAGCTCATCAACGACGAAACCGGCATCGCGACTGACACGGTCGAGCTGGACAAGTCGTTCACCGACGATCTCGACATCGACTCGATCTCGATGATGACCATTGTCGTCAACGCCGAGGAGAAGTTCGACGTCAAGATCCCGGATGACGAGGTCAAGAAGCTGAAGACCGTCGGCGACGCCGTGGCCTTCATCGTGAGCGCCCAGAACTAGTTTTCTCCACGTGCGCGGCCGCCCGAGTCGCTCGGACCGGCCGCGCACGTGCTGTGCAGTCAGAACACTGTGTGATCGATAGAGAGATGACGTGATGTCACCCAAGAAGATTGTCGTCACGGGGATCGGCGCGAGCTCCCCGCTCGGCGGGAACGCGCGCGACTCCTGGAACGCCCTCCTCGCCGGCGAGTCCGGCGTGAGCACGATCGAGGCGGACTGGGTCGAGAAGTACGAACTCCCGGTGACCTTCGCCGCGCAGGCGAAGGTGAAGCCGGGTGACGTGCTCGAGCGTGTCGAGACGAAGCGGCTCGACCCGTCGAGCCAGCACGCGCTCATCTCGGCGCGCGAGGCCTGGGCGGATGCCGGTTCCCCCGACGTCGACCCGCTGCGCATCGCCGTCGACTACGCGACGGGAATCGGCGGCATCTGGACCCTCGTCGACGCCTGGGAGGCCCTGCGCGAGCGCGGGCCGCGCCGCGTTCTTCCCATGACGGTGCCCATGCTCATGCCGAACGGTCCTGCCGCGGCGATCAGCATGGACCTCGCCGCACGCGGCGGCGCCCGCACTGTCGTCTCAGCCTGCGCATCCGGAACCGAGTCGATCACGAACGCCTACGACCACCTGCAGGCCGGGCTCGCCGACGTCATCATCGCCGGCGGCTCGGAGGCCGCCATCCATCCGCTGCCGATCGCGGCCTTCGCCGCCATGCAGGCGCTCTCCAAGCGCAACGACGACCCCGCAGCCGCCTCGCGCCCCTACGATCTCAACCGCGACGGCTTCGTGCTCGGCGAGGGCGCGGGCGCGATCGTGCTCGAGACCGAGGAGCACGCGCTCGCCCGCGGCGCCCGGATCTACGCCGAACTCGCGGGCGGGTCGGTCACGAGCGACGCGTACCACATCACGGCGCCCGACCCCGATGGCAATGCCGCCGCCCGTGCGATGCGCATCGCGGTCGAGCACGCCGGGGGTTCGATCGAGGATGTCACCCACATCAACGCCCACGCGACGAGCACGCCGGTCGGCGACATCGCCGAGTACCACGCGCTCCTGCGCATTTTCGGCGATCGGCTGCACGACATCCCGGTCTCCGCGACGAAGGCCGCGACCGGCCACCTGCTCGGCGGCACGGGCGCCCTCGAGGCGATCTTCACGATCCTCGCGGTGCACGAGCGGATGGCGCCACCCACGATCAATCTCGACGACCAGGACCCGGCCATCCCGCTCGACGTCGTGACCGCGCCTCGGCCGCTCGGCGACGGGCCGCAGCTCGCCATCAGCAACTCGTTCGGGTTCGGTGGCCACAACGCGGTCGTGGCGTTCCGGAGCGTGTAGCGCAGGGCGCACAGTTCGATGCCAGCGGCGCTTGACAGCAGGCGCGGGCCCCCGCATCCTCGATTGATGGTCATTCGGACGAACGTTGGCGCCGCAGCGGCCTCATTCGTCCGAACGGGTATCACTCGGGTGCCGATACGGGCCCACAGCGAGATCGGAGCTTCCCGATGGCGCGACTGAGCTACACCGCGATCGCCTCGCTCGACGGCTACATCGAGGATGCTGCGGGGTCGTTCGACTGGGCCATGCCGGACGAAGAGGTGCACCGCTTCGCCAACGAGCTGGATCGCACGGTCGGGCGCCACCTCCTCGGTCGGCGGATGTACGAGACGATGGTGTTCTGGGAGGACCCGGACAATGTTGCCGGCGGACCGGACTACGTGCTCGAGTACGGGCGCACCTGGCGAGAGGCCGACAAAGTCGTGTTCTCGCGGAGCCTCGAGTCGGTCTCGAGTGAGCGCACCAGCATTGAGCGGGACTTCGACCCCGAGCTCATCCGCCGCTGGAAGTCCGAGATGTCCACGGCTCAGCCGGATGCCGACCTCTCGATCGGTGGTGCGGAACTCGCCGGGCTCGCCCTGCGCGCGGGGCTCGTCGATGACGTGCACCTGCTGCTCGTGCCCATCCTTGTCGGAGGTGGAAAGCGCGCGCTGCCGGACGGCATCACCCAGGAGCTCGACCTCGTTGACATGCGCCGCTTCGCGAGCGGGTTCGTGCACCTCGCCTATCGAACGCGGGACAAAGGCGACGCGGCATCCGGTTGAACGCCCATTACTCCGCCCTCAATGATGCTCACTCGGACGAACGTGGCCGCCGCGGTGCCATCATCCGTCCGATCGGCCATCATTCGCGGCATAGCCGAGGGCGGCGGCGCATTAGCCCACTTTGTGCAGCCACACGACCTGGTTCGTGTCGCTCGCGTGGCGGAAGACCTCGAGCTCGTCGTCCCAGGCCTGGCCGAGGGCAAGCCGGAGTTCGCGGTGCAGTTCGAAGGCGTCGGACCCTGCGACCTCCATGGCGTAGCGCACGCGATCCTCGGGGATGACGATGTTGCCGGCCGTGTCAGTCTGGGCGTAGAAGATGCCGAGGTCGGGCGTGTGCAGCCAGCGGCCGCCGTCACTTCCGGGGGTCGGATCCTCGGTCACCTCGAAGCGCAGGTGCTCCCAGCCGCGCAGGGCGGAGGCGAGGCGCGCTCCGGTGCCCTGGGTGCCCTCCCAGTAGTACTCGGCGCGCATGGCGCCCTTGAGCACGGGCTGGACGTCCCAGTTGAAGTTGACGGCGCGATCGAGCGCGCCACCGGCCGCCCACTCGACGTGGGGGCACAGGGCCTTGGGCGAGGAGTGGACGAACAGCACTCCGCGCGCTGGTGCAGCAGTCACGATTTCTCCATTCCGTCAGGTGCGACTTCCCCATCGACCTGCGGCTGGAAACGTAACGTATGAAGTTTCCCTTGAATTATGACCGACGAACCTGCCAAATGACAAGTGTGTGATTCGCGACACGCTGGCGGGCTTGCGTTCTCGATACTCGGTATAGCTATACTCAGCGGATACATACCGGGTAATTCTTTATCGAAGGGCCAGTCATGTCCGTTCGCCAGAGCCTCCTCGCCATCCTCGACCAGGGACCGTGTTACGGCTACCAGCTTCGCAGCGAGTTCGACCGCCGCACCGGCTCGACCTGGCCGCTCAACGTGGGCCAGATCTACAACACGCTCGAGCG
>DAITPJ010000026.1:0-2244 GCA_036833635.1 Terrimesophilobacter sp. | reverse complement strand
CGCGACGAGCTCGCGATCAAGCTCGCGATCGCGGTGACCCTGCCGGGCGTCGACATCGCCCAGGTCATCCAGGTTCAACGCACAGCGACGCTGCACAACCTGAAGGACCTCACCAAGACCAAGAACGCCTCGAGCGACCCCGAGACCTCGGAGGACCTGGCCTGGCTGCTCGTCGTCGACTCACTCGTCTTCCAGGCCGAGGCCGAGGTGCGCTGGCTCGACCACTCGGAGCAGCGCCTCGCGCGAGCGTCCGCCGCCGGGCTCGCCACTCCCCTGCCGCTCAGCACGGAGGTGCCCAAGCGTGGCCGCCCGGCGAAGGCTGTCGCCCGGTGACAAGATTGGACTGCCACTACTTCGCGTCGGCGTAGGAGTCCACGACGGCGATGCTCAGGGGGAACTCGACGGGGGTCGCGCCGAACAGCAGGCGACCCGCCTCGACGGCGGCGGACTCGATCGCGGCGACCACGGCATCCGTCATCGCGGCCGGCGAGTGGACGACGATCTCATCGTGCAGGAAGAACACGAGGTGCGGGGCATCCGTGAGCCAGGCCGAACCGCCGAGCTCGCGCAGTGATCCCCGCAGTGTCGCCATCCAGCACAAGGCCCACTCGGCCGCACTGCCCTGCACGACGAAGTTGCGAGTGAACCGGCCCCACGACCGCGCCTGGCCTCTCGCCTTGCTGGCGTCGGCATCCGTCGAGCCCTCGCCGTAGGCGGCGGACTGTAGCTCCCGCCAGTTCCCTCCCGGCCTCGGCGAGCTGCGGCCGAGCCGCGTCGTCACGACCTCGCCCCGCTCACCGGCACGCGCCGCGCTCTCCACGAGCCCGATCGCCCGCGGGTACGCGCGCGTGAGCGCGGGCATGAGCCGGCCGCTCTCCCCCGTCGTCGCCCCGTACATCGCACCGAGCATCGCGACCTTGGCGTGGTCGCGCGTCTTCACCGCGCCGCTCGCGACGATCGCGGCGTACATGTCCTTCGCGCGGCCGGCCTCGGCCATCGCGTTGTCGCCGGAGAGGGCGGCGAGGATGCGCGGCTCGAGCTGGGAGGCATCCGCGACGACGAGCTTCCAGCCTGGGTCCGCGACGACAGCGCCGCGCACCTGCTTCGGCAGCTGCAGTGCGCCGCCGCCGCCCTTGCTCGCCCAGCGTCCCGTCACGACCCCTCCCACGACGTAGTCGGGCCGGAAACGGCCATCACGCACGTTCGCGTCGAGCCAGTGCCAGCCGTTCGCGCTCAGGAGCCGGGCGAGCTTCTTGTACTCGAGCAGCGGCTCGACGACCGGATGCTTCAACTTCTTGATGTCCCACGACCGCGTCGAGGTGATCATGAGCCCCGCGCGCTGCAGCGCCTTGATGAGCACCGCGGGCGAGTCGGGGTTGAGGTCGGGCGCGTCGAGTGCCTCGCGGACCCGTTGCAGCACGGCCTCGAGCTTCGCGGGCCGCTCCCCGGATGCCGGACGCGGGCCGAGGAGGTCGGTCAGCAGGGCGTCATGCAGCTCCGAGCGCCACGGCAGCCCGGCGAACTGCATCTCGGCCGCGACGAGTGCGCCGGCCGACTCCGCTGCGAGCAGCAGGCCGATTCGGGCCGGGTCTTCGGATGCCGCGACCGCCTCCCGCTGCAGCCGGAACTCGACGGCCGGGTCGGCCGGCTCGCGCGGGGGTTCGGGGTCGAGAAGGTCCATGTCGAAGAGGCCCGCGGTCTCGCGTACTACACGCTCCTCGGGGGGCGGGGCATCCCAGGCGCCCTTGTCGGCACGGGCAAGCGCGGTCGCCGCCGTGAGCTCCGAGTTGCGCAGGATCACGTGCGAGAGCCGCAGGTCGACGCATCGCTCGACGCGGACGCCGGCCGCCAGCAGCGGGGGGTACCAGGTCGTCGTGTCGTCCCAGACCCAGCGCGGGCGGTCGCCGGCTGCGGTGAACTCGAGCCGCGAGACCTCGGCCGCGAACTCCGCGCGGCGCAGAACCCTCGCCTCCCCGGCCGATTCCCCGGCGTCGTCGAGCGGCGACAGGAGCACCCCGTCGCGATGCGAAGCCAGGGCGAGGAACACGTGACCAGTCTGCCCGGTGCCCGGGACATCCGGTGCCCTAACGCCGCCGCCGCATTCTCGCTGCATGACCGCGGACCCGTGCCACTCGGATCTCGGCCTTCCACCGTCCGAAATTCAGTCCTGGACGTCCGGACCCCGGCGTGTCGCGCGGAACTCGCCGGAGCGTGCCTGCCCAGGCCTGAATTTTGGAAGGGGGC
>DAITPJ010000025.1:20422-24422 GCA_036833635.1 Terrimesophilobacter sp. | reverse complement strand
GCCGTCGGCCGTGCCGGCATCCGTTGTCCGGTCCTGCCCGGAGAGTCCGCGGAGCGCAGGAGCGACCATGGCGGTGGCGAGGATCACGAGCCCGACGACACCGAGGAACACCCAGTGCCAGCTGAGGAGTTCGGTCACGACGCCCGCCGCGAATGGACCGATGAGCGAGGGGATGACCCAGGCTGCAGCGAAGCCGGCGAAGATCGACGGGTGCAGCCGGGCAGGGTAGACACGGGCGACGACGACGTAGAGGGCGACCGTGACCGCTCCCGTTCCGAGGCCCTGGATGAGTCGCCCGGCGACGAGCATGGGCATGGTGAGCGCAGTGCCCGCGACGAGGAGTCCGATCGCGAACAGCACGGACGACGTGTAGAGGGGTGCGACCGGCCCGCTGCGGTCCGACCAGTTGCCGGCGAGGACCATCCCGATCACGCCCGTCGCGAGTGGGCCGGCGAAGGCGAGGGCGTAGAGGTTCGCGCCGTCGAGGTCCTCGCTCACGACGGGCATGATCGTCGTGACGGCGAGGGATTCGAACGCGCCGAGGAAGACGAGCGCGCATGCCCCGATCGTGACCCAGAGCAGGCCCCGGCTGAACAGCCCGGGCTCTGCGGGATGCCCGGCGGCGGCGAGGGTCTCGTCGGTTCCGGGCGCCGTGGAACGAGGGGAGGTTCGGGGCATTCCTCAAGCCTACGCTGCGCCTCCGACGCGGTTCGCCGGCCCGGGAGGTTCGCCTGCCCGGGAGGTTCGCCTGCCCGGGAGGTTCGCCTGCCCGGCTCGTTGGCGCGTCTCACCGGCCGGGCGCCCGCTGGGATGGTCGGCCACCTCGCCCGTCGAGAAACCTGTCAGGACACCCGATCGGGCAGGAGGTCCCGCAGGGCACCGCTCTTCGAGGGCATGAGACGGGGCTCGTGCGTGATGGCGAGGTTCGGCGGCGGGAGCAGCCAGTAGTCCCCATCGGCGAGCCGAATCTCCCAGTGGTTGTCGTGCAGCAACACATGGTGATGTCGGCAGAGCAGGATCCCGTTCGCGAGATCCGTCGCGCCGTGGTCTCGCTTCCAGTGCTTGATGTGGTGCGCCTCTGTCCAGGCCGGCGGTCGTTCACAGCCCGGCCAGCGGCATCCGCCGTCTCGTGCCGCGAGCGCGATGCGCTGCTTTCGGGTGAACAGGCGCTGCTCGCGGCCGACGTCGATGGCCTGCCCGCCCGCGTCGAACACGACCGGGATCGTTCCAGAGCCGCAGACCGTCCGCTCGACGGTCTCGAGCGAGACCGGGTCGGCGTGCCCCTCGATGCGACCACTGCCGCGCCCGCCCCTCAGGGTGGCTTCGGTCACGAGAACTCTCACGGCGGGCCGCGCGAGGCCGATGATGTGTGTCGGCTCGACGTCCACGGCGATCGACAGCAGCTCGAGGAACGAGTCGGAAGCGAGTTGCTCCGTCGTTCGCGGGTCAGCGAGGAGTGCTTCCGCGCGGGCACGCTCGCCCGCGTCCACGAAGCGCGGTCCGCCGCGGCGCGGGGAGGTGATCTGGTCGTACACGCCGTCGACGAGAGCGGCACCCTCCGGGTCGAGCTCCCAGGTGTACCGCGTCATGCCGTCGGGCTGCCGATACCGACGAAAGGCACGGCGCTCGCGGCGGGCGCGCTCGCGTTCTGCGATCCCGAGGGCATCGAGGGCGTCGCGCGCATCGCGCGCCATCCGGAAGAGACGATCGGTGTCCTGCCCCGGCGCGACCGCGACAATCCGTTCGGCGGCATGCGTGAGAGCATCGGCGTCGACGCCGGGCGCCGGCTCTCCGAGCCCCGAGCGGATGGCTTCGGCCGAGCCGGTCGACAGCGCTCCGGATGCGACGGCGGCCCCGACGGAGACGAGCCACGGCTCGGCGAGGCAGTCCCCCTCGGAGTGGACAACGCCCGTACCGGCGAGTTCGACATCATTGAGCATCGCACCGACGCGGGCGAGCGTCGTCGCCTCCCTGGCCGACGAGCCGGTCGTGTGCCGGATGAGCGCCTGCGGGGTGCGAAAACCCTCTTTTCTCGCGAGGCCGTCGAGCCCTGCCTCATGGGCAGACCGCCGGACGACCTCGCCGGCGAGCACTGCAGCGCAGGCGTCGAGGTGCCGCCGTGCTTCGGCAACAGTGCGCTGTGCGTCGATGAGCCCCGTGTCGCCGAGTTCACGGGCCGACGGTGCAACGCTCGCGAGCACCGAGACGGCAGACAATGCAGCATCGAGCGATGCGGCGAACATATCTGCGGTGGTGGGCATGAGAAAAGTCTCCCATGTGCGACCGACATCGAACAACCGTTCGATGAAATCTCGGGACAAGTCGCGAAGAAGTAGCCTGTGGAGGAGAAGATATTCACGGCGCAGGCGGAGCTTCCCGTGGCATCCGCCACCCGCCCGCGGCTACTTCGCCGCGTCCCCTGCCCCGCGCAGCCGCAGCCGGCGCGACTGCCCGTCCTCCTTGAGCTCGACGACGTTGCCCCGCGACTTGAGGAAATCGGTGAAGGTCTTGTAGCCGAGTACCGACTCCTGGAAGGTCGGGTCCATCCGCAGCATCTGGTTCTTGACCGACGAGCTCGAGACCCAGTCCTCATCGCGCGTTTGGCCGAGCTCGAGCGCCCTGCGAAGGAGGCTCGTCGCCGCCCGCTGGTCTGCGGGCTTCGTGGCGCGCTGGGTGGCGGCGCGCTGGGCCGCGCCCCCGGATGCCGTGCTCGCCTTCTCGCCACGCTTTCGGCCACTCCTGGTGGCCGCCTGCGCAGCGCCGCCATCCGGAGCATCCCCGGCATCCGGAACAGCGCCGGCGACGATCTCCATCTCGAGCTCCGACTCCTCGTCGTCGAGCCCCGGAAGGCCGTCGTAATCCTTGTACTCGTTGCAGGCCGCGTTGAGCGCCTTGCTCGTGCCACCCGCGACCCCGATCCCGACGACGTACCGACCGAGGCGACGGCAGCGCTGGGCGAGCGCGATGAAGTCGGAGTCGCCAGAGACGATGACGACGTGGGTGAGCTCTGGCAGCCGGAAGAGGTCCTCGACGACGTCGACCGACATCCGGATGTCCGCCCCGTTCTTCATCGACTGCACGGTCGGGAACATCTGCACGAGTTCGACAGCGCGCCCGACGAGCTGGTCCTTGTAGTTGGCGTTGACCGGAACGGACCAGTCGGCGTAGGCGCGGCTGATCGCCACGGTGCCGAACGACGAGGCGTAGTCGAGCACCGCCCCGAGGTCGACGCGGGCCTGTTCCACCCGCGTGCCCTCGTCCGAACTTCGCCCGACGGCGGTCACCACGTACTCTCGGGCGCCGTCGCGCTTGAAGTGACCGCGCCCGTGCACCTGGTCGTATCGAGAGATGACGATGTTGTCGAAGTCGATGTAGACGGCGACGCGCCCGTCGGTGGTCTCTGCCATGCGGTGCTCGTCTCGTCGGTGGTCGAATTCCTGCCAGTCCTGCCAGTCTTGCCCGTCGCGGCCTTCGCGGCAATGCCACACTGTTGCCATGGAGATTCGACGCGCCACCGCCGACGAGTGGCAGACGAGCCGTGACATCCGGCTTCGCGCGCTCGAGACCGACCCGGATGCCTTCTGCTCGACTCTCGAGGGGGAGCGCGGGTTCGATGACGAGACCTGGAGGTCCCGGCTCGAGCGCGCCGAGACGCTCCTCGCGTGGGAGGGCGACGAGCTCGCCGGCACGGCGACGGGCAAACCGGACCCGCACGAGGAGGGCGGCCGCGAGATCGTCGCGATGTGGGTGGCGCCGGAGCACCGCCGCCGGGGCGCGGCATCCGCCCTCATCGCCGCCCTCATCGAGAGTGCGCGCCGCGACGGTGCATCCTCTGTCGCGCTCTGGGTCGCCGAGGACAACACGCGCGCGCTGCGCGCCTACGAGGCCAGCGGGTTCGCTCTCACGGGCGAGCGCGAGGCGATGCGACCGGGCGTCGACCAGCTCCGGATGCGGCTGCCGCTCGCGGCGAACTGAGTGCTGACCGCGGTGTGCGCCAAGA